>QHTX01000013.1 GCA_003220975.1 Gemmatimonadota bacterium
GCGCTGGTTGAGCCCGTTCTCATAGGTTTTTGCGGGCATGCCGCGTACGAGGAAGCGCCCGCCCGCCGCCTGCATCGCGGGGCCGGCGATCTTCGCGTAGGCGGCGAGCGTCGCGGGATTCTTGATCGAGTGGTAGCAGGTGATGAGGTAGGCCTTGGCCATGCCGGTCTCCTTTGCGCGTCCGGGGACGAAAGGATACATCGACGGCAAATCGAAGTAGACTGCAGGCGCCGCAAACCCTGAGGAGGGAGCCATGAGATGGAACGGAAGGCAGGCGATCGCGCTCGCGTGCGCCGCCGTTTTTACCGCAGAGACGACCGGGGTGGCGTCGGCGCAGACGGTGATGAAGATCGCGACGGTGAACGCGGGCGACAACCCCCGCAACGTTGCCGCCAACGAGCTGGGCAGGCAGCTCGGCGCAAGATCGGGCGGCAGGATCAAGGGCGAGGTCTATCTCAACAACCAGCTCGCCAAGGGCGAAGCCGGGATGCTCGAGGCGACGCAGCTCGGCACGATCGACATCGCGCCGGTGGGCGCGGCGCCGATCGGCGGCATCTTCGAGCCGGCCTACCTGCCGCTTTCGCTGCCGTTCCTCTGGCCGAGCCGCCAGCACGTGTGGAAGGCGATGGACGGCCCGCTCGGCGCGGAGCTCGCGAAGAAGATGGAGGCGAAGGGCCTCAAGGTGCTGTGCTTCGGTGGCGGCTGGGGCTACCGCAACGTGATGTCGAACAAGCGCCCGATCAAGTCGCCCGCCGACATGAGGGGCGTGACGATCCGGGTGCAGCAGTCGCCGGTGTACATCGGCATGATGAAGCAGCTCGGCGCCAATCCGGTGCCGATGCCCTGGAGCGAGGTGTTCCTGGCGCTGAAGCAGGGCACCGTGGACGCGATGGAAGCGCCGGCGGTGTCGATTGTTTCCGACAAGTACCACGAGATCGGCAAGTACTACTCGCTCACCAAGCACACCTACGAGCCGATCACCTGGTTCACCAATCTCAGGAACTACAGCGCGCTGCCCGCCGACCTGAAGAAGGCGCTCGACGCGGCGTCGAAGGACGCGTGCGCGCTCGACCGCAAGGCCGAGCTCGACAGCGAGGCGGGCGACCTGGAGACCATCCGCAAGGCGGGCGTGCAGGTGAACGACATCGCCGACACCAAGCCGTTCCGCGACATGATGGGGCCGGTGTACCAGGAGGTCGGCGCGAAGGTCGGCAAGGAGTGGCTGGACAAGGTTCTGGACGCTGCGAAGTAGCAGTTACGGGATTTTTCATTGAGAAAAATCCTCGATAGTTGCGTGGAGTGGGCCTGCATCCTGCTCCTCGCCATCATCACGGTCGACCTGCTGCTCGGCGTTTTCTCGCGCTACGTGCTGGAGCGCACCTTCGTCTGGTACGACGAGGTGGCGCGCGCCTGCTTCATCTGGCTGGTCTTTCTCGGGGCCGCAGCGGCGGTGAAGCGCGGCGCGCATTTCGGGCTGCACATGTTCGTCGAGCTGATGCCGCCGCCCCTCAAGCGCGCGGCCCTGCTGCTGACGCCGCTCACGGTGATCGTGTTCTCCGCGGCGATCGCCTGGCAGGGCTGGGCCCTGATGCGGCACGGCTCGGCGCAAACCACCGCGGTCATGGCGATGCCGGTGTCGTGGATCTATGCCGCGATGCCTGTGGGAGGAGCGCTGATGGGCTTCTACGCGCTGATGTTGCTGTTTGAAAAGCCTGCATGATCACCGTCGCCATCCTCGTGTTCCTGGTGCTGATGCTCCTCGGCGTACCGGTGGCGTTCGCCATCGGCGCGGCGGGGCTCGCCGGGCTCGCCTGGAGCGGCGAGTTTCCGCTGATCATCATCATGCAGCAGATCCACCAGTCGGTGGACTCGTTCGTGCTGCTGGCGATCCCGCTGTTCATTTTCGCCGGCATGCTCATGGAAACCGGCGGGATCGCAGCACGGCTGGTGCACCTCGCGCAGGCGCTCGTCGGCTGGATCCGCGGCGGCCTGGCGATGGCGGTGGTGATCGCCGAGTACATCTTCTCGGGCATCTCCGGCTCGACCATCGCCGACGTCTCGGCGATCGGCGCCACGGTGATCCCGCCGATGATGCGCGCGGGCTACCGGCCAGGGCAGGCGGTGAGCATCGTGGCGGCGGCCTCGGCGATGGGCATCCTGGTGCCGCCGTGCATCCTGATGATCGTGCTGGGATCGATCGCCAACGTCTCGGTGGCGGCGCTGTTCGTCGGCGGCTTCATCCCGGCGATCGTGCTCGCCGCCGCCATCATGGCCTACATCTACTACGACGCCCGTCGCGGCGGACTCGCGCCGGCGCTGCGCCTTTCATTTTCGGATTTATTTGATTCATTCAGAAAGGCAATCATTCCGCTCGGCCTGCCGGCGATCATCTTCGGCGGCATCCTCGGCGGCGTGATGACTCCCACCGAGGCCGCCTCGCTCGCCGTGCTGTACGCGGCGATCGTCGGCCTGTTCGTCTACCTCGAGATCAAGTGGCGCGATCTTCCCGCGATCATGGCGCGCAGCGCCGTGGTCACCGCGACGGTGTGCTTCCTCCTCGCGGTCGCCGCGGTGATCGCCTGGATGCTCGCCGTGGCGCAGGTGCCGGCGGCGATCCTGTCGGCGATGCAGGCGATCTCGGCCGGGCCGATCACTTTCCTCATCCTCACCGCGGCGCTCTTCATCGTGCTCGGCGCGGTGCTCGAAGGGCTGCCCGCCGTGGTGATCCTGGTGCCGACTTTCCTCCCGGTGGTCAAGCAGATGAACATCGACCTGATCCATTACTCGATCGTGGTCACCGCGGCGACCGGGATCGGGCTGTTCCTGCCGCCGATCGGTGTGGGTCTGTTCATCGCGTGCGGCATCGCCGGTATTACCATTGATCGCGTGACGCGCGAAATGATGCCTTACGTGACGATGCTCAGCTTCGGCCTCTTGCTAGTAATCGCCTTTCCGTGGCTCACGCTCGTGCTGCCGCGCGTGTTCGGACTTTGATGGAAGATTTCAGCCAAACCAGGGAGGTTGTGATGAGTAAGCGTACGATCGCCGTTGCTGTCGTGTTTGCATTTGCCGCGGGTATCAGCCTCAGCAGCCACGCGCAGGCGCCCGCGCCGCGCACGCTGAAGATGCAGTCGACCTGGCCGGCGAGCATCACGCTGCAGGAGCATTTCAAGATTTTCGCCGAGCGCCTGGAGAAGCTCACCTCGGGGTCGCTGAAGATCGAGGCCATGGCCGCGGGGCAGATCGTGCCGGCCTTCGAAGTGCTCGATGCCACCAACCGGAAGGTCCTCGACGGCTGGCACGCCATCGCCTACTACTGGGTCGGCAAGAATCCGGCGGCGGCGCTCTTCGCCGGGCCTCCGGGCGGGCCCTTCGGCATGGACCACATGGATTACCTGGGCTGGCTGTACGTGGGAGGCGGGCTCGAGATGTGGCGCGACTTCTACCAGAACGACCTCAAGCTCAACGTGATCCCGTTTCCCGCGCATCCTTCCAGCCCGCAGGCGCTAGGCTGGTTCAAGAAGCCCCTGAAGAGCGTCGCCGATTTCAAGGGCATGAAGTGCCGGCAGACCGGGCTCAACGCCGAGGTGTACGCCAA
>QHTX01000014.1 GCA_003220975.1 Gemmatimonadota bacterium
TCGTCGGAGATGACAGTCTCCTCTACGTCGTGGATCGGGGAACGCCAGGTGCGGCGGACGGTAAGCTGTCGATCGTGGATCCGGCGGCAAAAAGTGAAATCGTCGTCATCAACGGGCTGGGCGAATCACCTGGCGCTGCGGCGTTCCATCCGTCCGGACGTCTGCTGATCTCCTCGCTCACAGAAGGCATCCTGGAGGTGTATACGCCCACCAGGTCGCTCACCCTCGGCCCCGGGAACGGCGTCAAGCCCGGCGGGCACGGAGTGTCCGGCGTCGCGGTCGATTTGCGCGGCCGCGTCTATGCGGTCGATCAGGGCGCGTGTGCCGCGGCGGGGACGGTCCACGTGCTGAGCGCACCACCTGACTATCACGAGTTTCAAACGGTCACCGTGGGCGTCTGTCCGGCGACCGCCGCGGTCGCCGCGACCCCCTAGCCATGGCCCTCGTCACCACACCCGCGGTCGTGCTCCAGACCTACCGCTACAGCGAAACGTCGAAGGTGGTCCGCCTCGCGACGCGCGAGCTGGGGGTGCAGAGCGCCATCGCGAAGGGCGCCCTCCGTCCCAAGAGCCCGTTCGGGGCGGGGCTCGAGCTGCTGAGCGAGGGGACGGCGCAGTTGTACTTCCGCGAGACGCGCGAGCTCCACACCCTGGGTGGGTTCGATCTCGTCAACCTGCGGCGCGGGCTGGCCGCCGACGTGAGCCGGTTCGCGGGCGCCGCGGCGCTCGCCGAAGTCATGCTCAAGATGGCGCCGCCGGCGCCCCTTCCCGCGGCGTACGAGACGCTCACCACCGCGCTCGACGCGCTCGAAGCGGCGGCCCCCGAGCGTGCCGATGCGACCGCGCTGCGGGCGATCTGGCTGCTGCTCGGCGTGCTGGGCTTCGAGCCGTCGCTCGCGACGTGTGTGCGCGACGGAACCGCCGTCGCGCCCGAGGGCGACGCGCCGGTGGCCTTCAGCGTGGGTGAAGGCGGGGTGCTCTGCCCGCGCTGTACTCCGACGCCCCCGGCGCAGCCGCCTACGCGGCTCCCGCCCCAGGCGTACCGCGACTTGGTGGCCCTGAATAATCCCCAGGCGGTGCTGCCGGCGTTCGATGCCCCGCACGCCGCGGCGCACCGCCGCCTCCTCGCCCGGTTCGTCCGGCATCACCTGGACGACACGGGCGTCCTCTCCGCGCTCGATTTCTGGGAGCGCCACGCATGGGCGACCTCCCCCCTCCCGTCCGCCGCTTCGTAATCGGCACAGCCGGGCACATCGACCACGGCAAGACGGCCCTGGTCAAGGCCCTGACCGGCGTCGACACCGACCGCTGGGAGGAGGAGAAGCGCCGCGGCATCACCATCGACCTGGGCTTCGCGCCGCTGCCGCTCGGCGACGCGATGCAGGCGAGCGTCGTGGACGTGCCCGGGCACGAAGGATTCGTGCGCAACATGCTCGCGGGCGCGACCGGGATCGACGTCGCCCTGCTCGTGATCGCGGCCGACGAAGGGATCATGCCGCAGACCGAGGAGCACCTCGCGATCGTCGAGCTGCTGGGGGTGCGCCGCGGCATCCCCGTGATCACCAAGTGCGACCTCGTGGAGGCAGAGTGGCTCGACCTCGTCCGCGGGGAAGTGACCCAGCGACTGGCGGCGAGCCGGGTGCGTTGGGAGGTCCCCGTGGCGACCTCGGCCGTGACGGGAGCCGGTCTCGACCAGCTGGTAGCGGCGCTGCGCCGCATCGCCGACGACCTGCCGGAGCGCCCGGCGGACGACCTCTTCCGCCTTCCCATCGACCGCGTGTTCGCCGTCGCAGGGGCGGGAACCGTGGTCACGGGCTCCACCTGGAGCGGTACGGTGGGGGTGGACGGCGCGGTGCATCTCTTGCCGCTCGACCGCGAGGCGCGCGTCCGCTCGATCGAAGTGCATGGCCAGGCGGCCGAGCGCGCCGTGCCCGGTCGTCGCACCGCGCTCGCGCTCGTGGGCGTGGACAAGAGCGAGCTCGCCCGCGGGGATGTGGCGGTGGTGGGCCGGGGCTGGCACACCAGCGGTATGCTGGACGCCGCCGTCGAGCTGCTCCCGACCGCCCGGAGGCCGATCACCGCGCGGACCCGGGTTCGCGTCCACCTCGGTACGGCCGAAGTGCTGGCGCGCGTCGTTCAGGTGCGCTCCATCGGGCCGGGGGAGCGCGGCCTGGTGCGGCTCGTGCTGGAACGCCCGCTCGTGGCGCGCGGCGGGGACCGTTTCGTGCTGCGGTCATTCTCGCCGGTCACCACGATCGGGGGAGGCGTGGTGCTCGACCCCTTCCCGGCGCCCCGCCCGCGGCTGCGCCAGCGGCGGATCGCCGCTGAGCAGGCGCCCGCCGGCCGCCTCGCTGCGTTTGCGGCGGAGGCCGGACTCGGCGGGCTCGACGGGGACGCCCTCGCCGTGCGGCTCGGCGTGCCGCCGGCCCGTGTGACCACGGTCATCGCCGAGGCGGGAACGGCGCTTCTAGTCTTGGGCGACACGGTCGTGGCGCGGGACGCGGTGGCGGCCGAGGCGACGCGGCTCGCGGAGGTGCTCCGGCGCTACCACGGGGAGCATCCGCTGGACCCAGGGATGTCGCTGCAGGCCCTCCGGGCAGCGGCTGGGGGGGGCGGGGGGGGCGGGGGGGGCGCCCCGGCACCTCCGGCCGCCGTCGTCGACGCGGTGCTGGACCTGGGCACCCGGGAGGGGCGGTTCGAGATCGCGGGAAGCATCGTCCGCGCCGCCGGCTGGCGCCCGGCGCTCGATGCCCGTGCCAGCGACGCCCGGGCGAAGCTGGAGCGCCGGCTCGCGGAGGCCCGGTGGCAGATCCCTACGGTGGCCGACCTGGAGCGCGAGCTCCCGGGCGCACCGGTGCGGGCCCTGCTGCCGCACCTGGTGCGTGAGGGTGCAGTGGAGCAGATCGACCAGGAGCGCTACGCCGCCCGGGCCGCGCTCGCCGAGTTTCGCGCCGCCCTCGAGGCGGCGCTGGGCGAGCTCGGCTCGGCGACCCCCGCCGTGTTGCGGGACCGCTTCGGTCTCACGCGCAAGTACTTGATTCCGTTGCTCGAGTGGGCCGACCGCCGCGGCGTAACGCGTCGCTCGGGCGACGCCCGGGTGCTCGCCCGGTTGACAGCAGGGAAAGGCGGTCCCTAGTTTCATTCAGCGCCCTCGCAGTACCGTATCACACGCGACACAAGGAGAGCGGTCTAAAGTCACTTTCTCGTTCGCAGAGGAGCGGTGGATGAAGCGGTACGCCTGGGCGGTCCTGGGGCTCGGGCTTGGGGTGGCAGGTATGCAGGCGGCGTGGGGACAGACTCCCCAACCCACGGTTGAGCTCAAACAGAACTATCCGAACCCTTTCAACCCGGCGACCACGATCCCGTTCTCGCTGAGCGGCGATCTCTTTGCCAGTGGTCACCGGCCGGTGGTCTCGCTGAAGATCTACAACGTGCTCGCCCAATTGGTGGCCGTGCCGATCCTCCAGGGCACGGGCGAGACGCTCGACAATCTGGCGGTCAGCTGCGCGGGTCCGGCGGGCTGCTCCTACAGCGCGTACTGGGACGGCAACGTGCGGGACACGGGCCAGGCTGCCGCGTCGGGCGTGTACATCTATCAGCTGGTGGTGGACGGGCGGCGGTTTACGAAGAAGATGATCGTGATGAAGTAACGGTGGACGAGCGCGTGCGCTCATCCCTTGGGGCGCAGCAGCTCTTGGAACCGGGGGTATTGGCGCAGCGCCGCGAAGCTGGGCTCCACATGCGCATTAAGGAAGCGAACCTGGTACACGTAGCCCGCGTCGAGGGCCCGTGCGAGCAGGTCCACGGCCGTGTCGCGCTCGCCCGAGAGCGCCGCGATGCACGCGCGCCAGTAGGTGGCTTGTCCACGGCCGAGGGGTCGCTCGAGAGCGACCAGCAGCCGGTCGAAGCGGGCGGCCTCCGCGCGGTCGCCGCGCTGCGCGGCCAGCACGCCGAGCAGCCCCGCGTACTGCTCGTTGTGCGGGTGCGCGCGGGCCAGGTCTGCGGCAATCACGCGGGCGGAGTCCGCGTGTCCGGCCGCGTAGTAGGTCTGGGCCCGTTCGAACCGCAGGGCTTCCTCCGCTTGCTCCGGCGCGGGCCGGCTCGCATGCCAGGCGAGCAAGCGGCCCAGCGCGACGCGCGCGGCGGCGCTGTCGCCGTGGGCCGCGAGATCGAGCGCGATCTCGCGCATCACCGGGGCCGGCAGGCGGATCGGGTCGGGCGGGAGTGCCTCTATCTCATCAAAGTGCTGGTTTACCTCCCGCCCGCGCCCCAGGGCGGCCAGCGCCAGCAGCTCCATGCGGAGCGTGGCGAGGTTCCTCGGAAACCGCCGCCGGGCACGCTGGGCGGCCTCCAGCTCGGTTTCGTGCTGGCCGAGCAAATGGTAGGCGTTG
>QHTX01000015.1:0-1199 GCA_003220975.1 Gemmatimonadota bacterium
GTACTCGTCCACGATGGCGGCGGAGGACGCCGAGAAGGCCGACAGCGCGGCGCAGTCGGGCACGGTGCTCGTGGACGCCGTGCGGCGCGACCGCCGGCCGCGCGCCATCCTCACGCGGCAGGCGTTCGAGAACGCGATCGCGGTTGTGATGGCACTCGGCGGCTCCACCAACGCCGTGCTGCACCTGTTAGCGATCGCGCGCGCCGCCCAGGTGCCGCTCGCACTCGACGACTTCGAGACGGTGCGGGCGCGGGTGCCGGTGCTGTGCGACTTGAAGCCCTCGGGCCGCTTCGTCACGACCGATCTGCACGCGGCAGGCGGCGTCCCTCAGGTCATGAAGATCCTGCTGGCGCAAGGGGCGCTGCACGGCGACGCGCTGACGGTGTCGGGCGAGACCGTCGCCGAGGTGCTGCGCGACGTCCCCGTGGAGCCGAGCCGCGACCAGGACGTCATCCGGCCGTGGAGCCGGCCGCTCTACCCGCAGGGGCACCTCGCGATCCTGCGGGGGAACCTCGCGACCGAGGGCGCGGTCGCGAAGGTCACCGGCATCAAGCAGCGGCGGATGATGGGACCGGCGCGGGTGTTCGACTGCGAGGAGGATGCGCTCGCGGCGATTCTGGCCGGCCGCATCCGCCCGGGCGACGTGCTGGTGATTCGCTACGAGGGCCCGAAGGGCGGCCCCGGGATGCGGGAGATGCTCTCCCCGACGTCGGCGATCATCGGCGCGGGGCTGGGCGACCAGGTCGGCCTGATCACGGACGGGCGCTTCTCCGGCGGGACGTACGGCCTCGTGGTGGGCCACGTGGCGCCCGAGGCCGCGGTGGGGGGCACCATCGCGCTGGTCCGGGACGGCGACCCGATCACGATCGACGCGGAGCGCCGCACCCTCGCGCTCGAGGTGCCGGAGGCGGAGCTCACGCGGCGGCGCGCCGCGTGGACGCCGCCGCGCCCGAAATACACGAGCGGGGTGCTCGCGAAGTACGCGAAGCTGGTGTCGAGCGCGAGCCTGGGGGCGGTGACGGACCTCTAACGCAGCAGCGACAGCGGCCGCCGCGCCGGCGAGCGCACCAGCTCGGCGATCCACGCGCCCATCTCGCTCGTCCCGATCATGCGGTCGCTCGGGCGCGCGATGTCGCGCGTCCGGGCCCCCTGCTCGAGCGCGGCCGCGATCGCTCCCTCCACCGCGGCCGCGGGCTCCG
>QHTX01000015.1:1210-1681 GCA_003220975.1 Gemmatimonadota bacterium
CGCAGCAGCAGCGCCGCCGAGGCGATCGCCCCAATCGGGTTCGCTACGTCCTTCCCGGCGAGCCGCGGCGCCGACCCGTGAACCGGCTCGAACAGCCCCGGCCCGTCGCCCAGTGACGCGGACGGCAGCAGGCCGAGCGACCCCGCGAGCACGGCGGCCTCGTCGCTCAGGATGTCCCCGAACATGTTCTCGGTGAGCAGCACGTCGATCGACGCGGGCGCCGCGACGAGCCGCATCGCCGCGTAGTCCACGTACGCATGCTCGAGCGTCACGTCGGGATAGGCGGCGGCCACCCGCGTCACGGTCTCGCGCCACAACTGTGACGTCTCGAGCACGTTCGCCTTGTCCACGGAGAGCACCCGGCACCGGCGGGTCCGCGCCGCGGCGAACGCCACGCGGCTGACCCGCTCGATCTCCCCCTCCGAGTAGCGCAGCGTGTTGACCGCCGCCCCGTCCTGCCTCCCCCGCGGC
>QHTX01000015.1:1736-10266 GCA_003220975.1 Gemmatimonadota bacterium
CGCTCACCGCGACGGGCCGCAGGTTCGCGTAGACACCGAGCAGCGCCCGCAGTGCGAGCAGCCCGGTCTCGGGCCGGAGGTGGCGCGGCGCGTGGTCGAGCGACGGGTCCCCGACCGCACCGAGCAGCACCGCGTCGGCGTTCACCACTGCGGCGCGCGTTTCGGCGGGCAGCGGGCCTCCCGCGCTCGCGACGGCCGCCGCGCCGACGGGGTAGTGGCTCAGGGCAAGCCGGAGCCCGAAGCGCTCCGCTGCAGCCTGCAGCACGCGGACCGCCTGGGCCGTCACGTCGGGACCGATGCCGTCTCCCGGGAGCACGGCGATGCGCAGCTCCTTCATGCTCGGCTGCGCTCGTATGCCGCGATACGGTCGCCCTCGAGCAGCGTGCGACCGATCTCGTCCAGCCCGCGCAGCAGCATATCGCGCCGGTAGGGGTCGATCGCGAACGCGGCGCGGAAGCCGTGCGCGTCCTGCACCGTCTGGCCGGCGAGGTCGACCACGAGATCGTAGCGGCCCGCGAACAGCTCGCGCATCTCGCCCGTGCCGAGCCGGACCGGGAGCAGGCCGCTCTGGCAACAGTTCGCGAAGAAGATGTCGGCGAACGACTCCGCGAGCACGGCGCGGAAGCCGTATTCGCGGAGCGCCCAGACCGCATGCTCGCGCGACGAGCCGCAGCCGAAGTTCGCGCCCGCGAGCAGCAGCGTGGCTTGTGCGGCCTCGGGGTGGTTCAGCTCGAACGCCGGATCGGGAGAGCCGTCGGCGCCGTAGCGCCAGTCGTGGAACAGCACGGGCCCGAATCCGGAGCGCTCGATGCGCTTGAGGAACTGCTTCGGGACGATCTGGTCGGTGTCCACGTTGGCGTGCGGCAGCGCGGCGACGCGGCCCGCGTGCCGGGTGAAGGGGGGGGGCGTCACGCGGCGCTCCAGCGGCGCACGTCCACGAGCCGGCCGGCAATCCCAGCCGCGGCCGCCATGGCGGGGCTCATCAGGTGGGTCCGGCCGCCGCGCCCCTGGCGGCCTTCGAAGTTGCGGTTCGACGTCGCGGCGCAACGCTCACCGCTCGCCAGCACGTCGGGGTTCATGCCGAGGCACATCGAGCAGCCCGAGTTGCGCCACTCGAACCCCGCCTCGCGGAACACGCGGTCGAGCCCTTCGGCTTCGGCCTGCGCCTTCACCTGCTGGGAGCCCGGTACGACCAGCGCGCGGACGCCCGATGCAACCTTCCGACCCCGCACCACCCTGGCCGCACTCCTCAGATCTTCGATTCGTGCGTTGGTGCAAGAGCCGAGAAACACCCGGTCGATCGGTAGCCCCTCAAGCGGCGTACCGGGCTTCAAGTTCATGTATTGGAGCGCCCGCTCCGCGGCCTGGCGCTCGGCGGCGCTGGCAAAGCCCGCCGGATCGGGAACGCGGCCCGTGATCTCCACCACCATGCCCGGGCTCGTCCCCCAGGTGACCTGGGGCGCGATGGCCCCGGCCGCGAGCGTGACACGGGCGTCGAACTCGGCCCCCTCGTCGGTGCCCAGCGCGCGCCACCCCTCGACCGCCCGCCGGAAGCCCCCCCCCTCCCCCTCCCCCTCGGGCGCGCGCGGCCGGCCCGCGAGGTAGGCGAACGTGACGTCGTCGGGGGCGATCATCCCGGCACGCGCGCCGGCCTCGATGGACATGTTGCACACCGTCATCCGGCCCTCCATCGAGAGGCGCCGGACCGCGTCGCCGCCGTATTCGATCACGTGTCCCGTGGCGCCGGCGGTGCCGATGCGCCCGATGAGCGCGAGGATCATGTCCTTCGCCGTGACCCCCGGCCCGAGAGTGCCGTCGAACCGCACCTCCATCGTCTTGGGACGGGAGGCCACCAGACACTGCGTCGCGAGCACGTGCTCCACCTCGCTCGTGCCGATCCCGAATGCGAGCGCGCCGAACGCCCCGTGGGTGGACGTGTGCGAGTCCCCGCAGACGATCAGCATGCCGGGTTGCGTGAGGCCCAGCTCCGGCCCGATCACGTGCACGATGCCCTGCCGGGGCGACGCGAGGTCGAACAGCTCGATGCCAAACTCGTGCGCGTTCGCCGCGAGCGCCTCGAGCTGGCGCGCCGAGACCGGGTCGGCGACGGGGAGGGTCCGGTCGTCCGTGGGCACGTTGTGGTCCACCGTCGCGATCGTCAGGTCGGGCCGCCGCACCCGGCGGCCCGCCAGCCGCAGGCCTTCGAACGCCTGGGGGGAGGTCACCTCGTGAACCAGGTGCAGATCGACGTACAGCAGCGCCGGTCCCTCCGGGAGCCGGTGCACGACGTGGGCGTCCCACACCTTCTCGAACAGCGTGCGCACGGGCAGCCTCACGGCGCCGCCACCAGCTCCTCGGCCGCCGCGGCCTTTCCTTCCTCCGACCAGGGCATCATGGCGCGCAGCTTCGCGCCCACGCGCTCGATCAGGTGGTCGTTCTGCTCCCGCCGCATCCGCTGGAAGTTCGGGCCGCCACGCTTGCTCTCCTCGATCCACTCGCGCGCGAACGCGCCGCTCTGGATGTCGGCGAGAATCTCTCGCATGCGGGCGCGCACGCCGGGGCCGATGAGCGTGGGCCCGCGGGTGTAATCGCCGTACTCTGCGGTGTCGCTGATCGAGTGGCGCATGAACGTCATGCCGCCGCGGTACATCAGGTCCACGATGAGCTTGAGCTCGTGCAGGCACTCGAAGTAGGCAAGCTCGGGGTCGTAGCCCGCCGCCACCAAGGTCTCGAAGCCCGCCGTGATGAGCGACGTGACGCCGCCGCACAGCACCACCTGCTCCCCGAAGAGGTCGCTCTCGGTCTCCTCACGGAACGTCGTGGGCAGCACGCCGGCGCGCGTGCAGCCGATTCCCGCCGCATAGGCGAGCGCGTCGGCGAGGGCGTGGCCGCTGGCGTCCCGCTCGACGGCGACGAGCGCCGGCACACCCCGCCCCGCCTGGAACTCGCTCCGGACCAAGTGGCCGGGTGACTTGGGCGCGACCATCGAGACGTCCACGTCGCGAGGGGGCGCGATCTCCTTGAAGTGGACGTTGAAGCCGTGGGCGAACATGAGCGTCTTCCCGGGCTTGAGCGCCGCCGCGACGCCTTGCTCGTACACGGCGCGCGCGTGCTGGTCGGGCACGAGCATCATGATCACGTCGGCGGCGCGCGCGGCATCGGCCACCGGCTGCACGTCGAGCCCCTCCGCGACGGCCCGGGCCCACGAGCCCGATCCGCCTTCCTGGCGAAGGCCGACGATCACCCGTACGCCGCTGTCCCGGAGGTTCAAGGCGTGGGCGTGCCCCTGGCTGCCATATCCGATGACGGCGACGGTGCGGGGGCGCAGGCGGCTGATGTCGGCGTCCGCGTCGTAGTAGACTCGCAATGCAGTTCCTGACATGGGTCGGTCTTTCCCGTTGAGGTTCACTCGGCCGGCAAGCAGGGCAGCGCCACGGCTCCGCTGCGCGTCATCTCGAGGATGCCGAACCGCTCGAGCGCGCGCACGAACGCGAGCACGAAGGCGCCCGTGCCCGCGAGCTGCACGATCGCCTGCTCCGGCGGCTCGGCCACCACCGTGGCCTTGAACATGTCGCACACGTCCAGCAGCTCCGCGTGCCGCTCGGGCGGCACCCGCACCTTGACGAGCGCCAGCTCGCGCGCCACGCCGTCCCGGACGGGGAAGCGCGTGGCGCTCTGGACACCCGACAGCTTGTGGAGCTTTCGCATCGTCATCTCCGCCGTGGCATCGTCGGTGTTTACGATCACCGTGAGCCGAGCCTGCCCGGGCGCGTCGCCGGGCCCCACGGCCAGGCTCTCGATCGGCAGGTTGCGGCGCCGCAGCTCCCCGACGGCACGGTTCAGCGCCAGCAGCTCGCGGTCGAGCAGCAGCGAGAGCGCCTGCGCCATGGTGGCGCCGTCGCCGCTCAATCGCCTGCCGCGGCCGCCGGCTCCGCCTCGATCGGCTCGGAGAGCGTGGCGCCCGGTGGAATCATCGGGAACACGTTCGCTTCCTGCTCGATCACGAACTCCACCAGCGCCGGCCCCGGCTGGGCGCTGGCCCGCGCGAGCACCGGCTCGAGGTCGCTGGCCCGCTCCACCCGCCACCCCGGAATCCCGTAGGCGTCCGCCAGCTTCACGTAGTCCGGGCTCCAGATCGGCGTCGCCGAGTAGCGACCGCCGTGGAAGAACTGCTGCCACTGCCGCACCATCCCGAGGTAGCCGTTGTTGAAGACGGCCATCTTCACCGCGATCCGCTCCTGCACCATGGTGGCGATCTCCTGCATGTTCATTTGAAAGCCGCCGTCCCCCGAAATGGCCCACACGGCTTCGCCGGGCCGCGCCAGCTTCACGCCCATGGCGGCGGGCACCGCGAATCCCATCGTGCCGAGCCCGCCGGACGTGATGTGCGTGTTGGGTCGCCGATAGGGGTAGAGCTTCGCCACCCACATCTGGTGCTGCCCCACGTCGGTGACGATGGTGCAACGGTCGGGCGCGGCGTCGTGGATCGCGGCCACGATGTTCTCGGGCGAGAGGTCGCCGCAATAGGACTCCTCGCGCTGCCGCGCCCACCCCTGGACCTCGGCGATCCACGCCTCACAGCGTCGCGGCGCCACGGCGGCGACGAGCCGGGCCGTCGCCGCGCGCGCGTCGCCCACGATCGGCACCGCCACGGGGACGTTCTTGCCGATCTCCGATGCGTCGAGATCGATGTGGACGATCGCGGCGCGCGGCGCAAATCCCTTCGTGTTCCCGGTCACGCGATCGTCGAACCGCAGCCCGATGCCGACGATCAGGTCGGCGTGCTGGATCGCACGGTTCACGTGCACTTCGCCGTGCATGCCCGGCATGCCGAGGTGGAGCGGGTGGGACTCGGGGAAGGCGCTGATCCCGAGCAGCGTCGTGATCACGGGGATCCCGGTCTTCTCGGCGAGTCGCCGCACCTCGTCGTAGGCGCCGCTGAGGATCACCCCATGCCCCACCATGAGAAGCGGTCGCTCGGCCGCGGCGATCAGACGGGCGGCCTGCCGAACGCGGTCATCGGGAGGTGTCAGGTGCTGGGTGTCCGGTGTCAGCGAAAACCTGGCACTTGACACCTGACGCCCGACACCTGACACCGGCCGGTACTCCGTCTTCTGGTTCTGCACGTCCTTGGGCACGTCGATCAGCACCGGGCCGGGGCGCCCCTCGGTGGCGATCGCGATCGCCGCGCGCGTCTCGCTGATCAGGCAGTTGTGCTTCGTGATCGGGAGCGTAATGCCGAGCACGTCCGTCTCCTGGAACGCGTCGCGGCCCATCATGGGGCGGGGCACCTGCCCCGTGATCGCGAGGACGGGAGAGCTGTCCATGTGCGCGGTGGCGAGTCCGGTGACGAGGTTCGTGGCACCGGGGCCCGAGGTCGCGACGCACACGCCGATGCGGCCGGTCGCGCGGGCGTAGCCGTCGGCCGCGTGCGCCGCCGCCTGCTCGTGCCGCACGAGCACGTGACGGATCTCGGGGACGTCCGGGAGCGCGTGGTAGAAGGGCATGATCGCGCCGCCGGGATAGCCCCAGATCGTGTCCACACCCTCCTCGACCAGGACGCGGCAGAGGATCTGCGCGCCTGACAGCAGCTCGGCCACGCTCACACCCCCCAGAGATAGACGGAGTTGAGCGAGTCGGACTCGAGCCGCTCGGCGAAGTGGGCCTTGTTGAGGGCATTGACGAGCGCGCGGGCGCAGGCATCCACGATATCGGTGGACGCCCCGTGGCCGGAGAGCGATTTGCCGTTCACCTTCGCCTGGAGCGACGCCTGGCCCAGGCTGTCGCGCCCGGGGGTCACGGACTGGATCGCGAGGTTCGCCACCTCGAGCGGCTGGCCTACGATCTCGCTCACCGCCGCGAACGTGGCCGCGATCGGCCCGTCGCCCGACGCGGCGGCGCGGCGCTCGCCCGCCCAGGGGCCGGTCATGTGGACGTTCGCCGAGGCGCCGGCCGTGCCGCAGATCACGTGCAGGTGGCTGATCTGGAACAGCTCGGGCGCGTCGTGGAAGCCGTCGTGCAGCAGGGCGAGCAGGTCCTCGTCCAGGATCTCGCGCTTCTTGTCGGCGAGCGCCGTGAACTTGTGGTACAGGCGCTCGAGCGCGCCCTCACCCAGCTCGTAGCCCAGCTCGTGGTAGCGCCGCTCCAGCGCGTGGCGGCCCGAATGCTTGCCGAGCACCAGCGTCGACTGGGGCACGCCCACCGTCTCCGGGCGCATGATCTCGTAGGTGAGGCCGTTCTGCATCACGCCGTGCTGGTGGATACCCGCCTCGTGGGCGAAGGCGTTGCGGCCCACGATCGCCTTGTTGGGCTGGGGGAACACGCCCGTGACGTGCGACAGCAGCCGGCTGGTGCGATACAGCTCGCGCGTGTCCACGTTGCAGCGGAACGAGGCGACCTGCGGCCGGACGTGGCTCGCCATCACGATCTCCTCCAGCGCCGCGTTGCCCGCCCGCTCGCCGATCCCGTTCACGGTGCACTCAATCTGCCCGGCGCCGGCGGCGATCGCCGCGAGCGAGTTCGCGACCGCGAGGCCCAGGTCGTCGTGGCAGTGCGCGGAGAGCGTCACGCGGTCCGCGCCCGGGACGCGCTCCCGCACGGCGCGGAACATGTGCTCGTACTCGACCGGCAGCGCGTACCCCACCGTGTCGGGGAGGTTGACCGTGGTGGCGCCCTCCTGGATCGCGGCCTCGACCACCCGGCAGAGGAACTCGAGGTCGCTCCGGCTCGCGTCCTCCGCCGAGAACTCGACGTCGTCGGTGTAGCGGCGGGCGCGGCGCACGGCCTCCCGGGCCAGCGCGACACAGTCGTCCCGCCCGATCCGCAGCTTGTGCTCCAGGTGGATGTCGGACGTCGCGATGAACACGTGGACCCGGCCGCGCTCGGCGCCGCGCAGCGCCTCGCCCGCCAGATCGATGTCCCGGTCGGTGCAGCGCGCCAGCGCGGCCACGACCGGCCGGCGCACCGCCGCCGCGATGTCCCGGACACCGTGGTAGTCACCCTCGGAGGCGGCCGGGAACCCGGCCTCGATCACGTCCACATTCAGCGTGTCGAGTTGCCGGGCCACCTGCATTTTCTCCTCGGACGTCATCGTGTTGCCGGGCGCCTGCTCGCCGTCCCGCAGCGTGGTGTCGAAGATGACGACGTCTCGCATCATGGGCTCCCCTCCCTCCCGTCCCGGAAAACGAAAACGCCGCGGATCGTGGGATCCGCGGCGTTTGCTTGCGCTTCCTGCGTCGTTCAGTCTGGCAAGTCGATTCGTTGTGGCAACGCGCCGCGATCCCCGGGTCGTCCGATAAGGACCAGGAGCAGGACGAGCAGCAGCAGCAGGCCCGGCAGCGCGAACACGACGCTCATGAGCGTGAGGCTACCCGAGGTGCGCGGCACTGTCAACCCACCCGTTCGGGTAGGCGGTCAGTGCGCAGTGTGCTCCATCATCATCATCGCGTCGGCGCCGCCGGACACCCGGGTGGCGGCCTGATCCGTCCGGTACAGCACGTCGCTCGTGTCCACGGCGGGCCACACGGCGCCGCGGTCGGGGACGAACAGACCGGCCACCGCGCCCATGCCGCCGTCCGGGATGAGGCGGCCGGTCGGGTTCTCGTACACGGCGGTGAGGCGGTAGCGGTGGGTGGGAACGATGTGGAGCCCGAGGCGGTGCCAATTGTAGAACCGCGTGAGCGGGAACGCGAGCACGCGCGGTCCGTCGCTGATCGGCTCGCCGTGCCACAGCACCCGCCCCGCGCTCACGTCGGCGAGCTCGAGCGACATGCCGTAGTCGTGCAGGTGCCCCCCCAGGCCGAGGATCGTGCCGGCGATGGCCGGGCTGCCTTCCCAGAACCGCACCGTGCGACCGGGCGGCAAGTCGAACGCTTTGCTGCCCGTGGGCGGGCGGCCGAGGGGATACTCGACGTCGATCGCCCAGGGATACGTGCGGTACAACGGCCACGGGCGCCCGGCGGGCACGTAGCGCAGCAGCAACCGAACTCGCACGCCGTGATAGCCGACGCGCGACCCGTTGGCGACCATCGCGCCGGCGAGGAGCCGCTGGCCGCGTTCGAGCGGCAGTCCGAAGAGCAGACGCGGGACCTCGATCTGCGGCGTCTCCTTGCTCGCGGCGAGGAGGTGCAGGCCGATGGGGAGAAACAGCTCGCGGTGCTCCGGGTCGCTCAGGTTGAAATGGTGCAGCACGTCCGGGGGCAGGACGCGGCCGGTTTCGTCCACGACCTCGACGCGCGCGCTGTGCAGCGAGGCGCTGACGGGAACGAGGACATGGCAGAGCGGCAACCCGACCATCGTATCGTGCCCGGGCGTGGCTGCGGGGAGGTCGACCGGGGGAAGCTCGATCACGAGCCGCTGCTCGCCGACGTCCAGCCGCACGGTGGCGAGCGGCAGCGACGGGGGCGGGGGCGGGGGCGGGGGCGGCGAACCCGCGAGCAATACGGCGATCAGCGCGGCGAGGATCACGGTGACGGGCATACGTCTCCACGGTCAGGGGGAGCCGACTCGGGACGCGCCTGCGGGAGTCGCG
>QHTX01000015.1:10319-12339 GCA_003220975.1 Gemmatimonadota bacterium
CGGCATTCCACAGTAAGGCGGACGGTGCGCTCTTCGGAATCATCCGCGCCCTGAGAGGGCGCGCTCGGCTCGGGGGGTGCGCCCTTCAAGGGCGCACATACGCCGAGCCGGGGCTTCAGTCCACAGACGGCGTGGCGGGAGCGTGTAGGAATCGGACCTGCCAAGGCTCTAGCGAGCCCTGGACGGTTTTGACGGACGGTGCGAGGGGTGGGCCAACACGGCTCACCCCGTTTCTTTCGTACCAGCCGCAACGACTCCCCTGCCGTATCGCGAATCGTGCAACGTTGTGCTTTCGCCATGCCCACGGATGGTGAGGGCAGCACTCTGGGCAGCAAACCGCCAATATTTCCCCGCACTCTACGACTTTCAGGAGATAGGCACCCCATGGCTGGGCCGACCTACAGCTTGGTGCTCACAGTGGGCCAAGCGGAGCAACTGAACCGCGTCATCAGCATCGGGCAGCTTGCAATCGCGGAGCACTACCGCACCGGCTGGCTTCCCGGCGGACACGGGGACGCCGCGCTGATGCAGCGATACGTCCAGGCCATGACGGGCGCCCCGTCCTTGGAGTTGCCGTTCAGCGCGCTGCGCGAGTGGCTCAGACAGCAGGAGAGAGCGAAACCGTGAGCGCAGCCAGGAACCCGCCTAGTCCGACCTCCCGCGACGTAAGTCGCGGTGGCGGGAGCGTGTAGGAATCGAACCTACCAAGGCTCTAGCGAGCCCTAGACGGTTTTGAAGACCGCTCGGACCACCAGGCCCGATCCGCCCCCTTGCTGCCCCAAGCTAGCCGGCAACCGCCCTCAGGGCGAGCTGAACGCCTGCATCATCCGATACCAGAACTCCAACGCGTCGTAGAAGCTCTGCACGCGGATGCGCTCGTCCCGGCCGTGCGCCCGCACGTCGTTGGGATCGTCGAACACGGCCGACACGCCGTACGTGGGGATGCCGGCGTTCCGCAAGAACAGCCCGTCGGTCGCGCCGGCCTCCATCACCGGCACGACTGGGACACCGGGGAATTGATCGGCGACGAGCCGCTCGATCGGGCCCATGATCGCCGGCGTGAGCGGGGACGGCGGGCTGGGGATCGGCGCGTACGTCGTGCGGATCGCGATGCGGTCGTCGGCCACGACGCGGCGCAGCGTCGCCTCGACGTCGGCGGGCGCCTGGTCGGGGAGAATGCGGCAGTTCACGGTCGCCTGGGCCGACTGGGGCAGCGCGTTCTCGGCGTGGCCGGCGGCGAGCATGGTCGCTACGCACGTCGTGCGCAGCTTCGAGTTGTAGAACGGCACGGCGGCGAGCCGCGTCACGGCCGCGCTGTCCGGCGGATCCCGCAACACCCCTCGCATGTCGTCCGCGAGCGAGCCCGCCTCGAGCGCGGCCGCCCGCTCGAAGTAGGCGCGCGACACCTCGTTCAGCTTGACGGGGAACGAAAACGTCGCCAGCCGGTCGAGGGCACCGGCGATGCGGTAGATGGGATTGTCCGCCGGCCGCGGCAGGGAGCTGTGGCCGCCCTTGTCGGTGGCCTCGAGCACGTAGGTCGCATACACCTTCTCGCTTGCCTGCACTTCGAAGGTCACGGCCTTGCCGTCCCGCAGGATCCCGCCTCCGGCGTCCGTGTTGAGCGCGAACTCGGCGTTGATCAGGTCGCGATGCGCCGTGACCAGCCATTGGATGCAGCTGCCCGCGGTCTCTTCGTCCCCCGTGAGGACGAGGATCAGGTCGCGCGTCGGCCGGTACCCCGCCCGCTTCAGCCGGATGAAATCGGCGACGAGGATCGCATCGCCCACCTTGTCGTCGGTCGTGCCGCGACCGTAGAAGTAGCCGTCCTTCTCCAGGAACGTGAACGGATCGACGGACCAGTCGGCGCGCCGCGCCGGCACGACGTCCAGATGGGCGAACACGACGACCGGCCGGAGCGGCATGCGACGACCCGCCGGGCCTGGCGCTCGGTAGCGCGCGACGAGGTTGCCGTGGCGCGGGTCGGGACCGATCAACACCTGCACGTCCGCGGCTGGGAACC
>QHTX01000015.1:12376-15304 GCA_003220975.1 Gemmatimonadota bacterium
CATGGCGCGCGCGGCGCGCGGCGTGTTGCCGAGCGAGTCGGCCGTGTTGATCTCGATCAGCTCGCGGAAGATGTCGCGGGCGAGCCGGCGCTCGGCGTCCGACAGGCCGGATTGGGTCGCCCCGACCCGGGGCAGCAGGGCGAGCGTCAGCGCCGCGCACGCCACGCGCGCGACGAAACGCATCACGAGTCGCATGGCTTCAATCTATCGAATCGGTCCCGAGGCGGAGCGCGCGCAGGATGGCGCGGAGGCGGGGCCACTCACCGACCGGACGGACGTCGTCGTCGGAGTCGAGCGCCAGGCCGATGTCATACGGGCAGGCGGTCGACGTGAACCCCTGTTGCTCGGCGCACCGTTGGAGGCGCCACAACGCGCGCCGGTGCAGGACCCAGATGGCGCTCGTGCCGGCCGCGGGAGTCCGCGCCCCCCGGGGTGCGAAGAACGTGACCCAGAGCGTGCCGCGTGGCTGCCCCAGCAGCGTCGAGTCCACCCGGATGGTGGCGGTGTAGGCGAGCGGCGCGACGGTCTTGTTGCCGAACAGCCCCAGGAACAGCCCGCCGAGCCGCTCGTACTCGACGGCTTCCTCCACGTCATCGAGCCGCCCCGCCACCACACGGTCGGCCTCGATCAGGTTCTCGCCCAGCAGTCGGTCGGGCTGCGGCACGAGCGGGAGCCGATCGCGGGCCGCCTGCCGCGCGGCGGGGCCGCACGCCGAGCCGACGAGGCTCAATACGACGAGCCCGCGCCGGAGAGCCCGCGCCCTACCCGACCCTCGCGATCGCGTCGATCTCAACCCGTACCGCCTTGGGAAGCGCGGCCGCCTGCACGGTGGAGCGCGCGGGCTTGTGCGTCGCGAAGTGCTTGGCGTACACCTCGTTCATGGCGGGAAAGTCGGCCATGTCGACGAGGTACACCGTCGTCTTCACGACGAGGTCCAGGCTCGAGCCTGCGCCCTGCAACACCGCCGCTAGATTCCGGAGCGTCTGCTCAGTCTGCTCGGCGGTGTTCTTGCCGACGATGTCGCCGGTCCTGGGATCGAGCGGGATCTGGCCCGCCGTGTACACCATCCCGTCCACCACGACGGCCTGGCTGTAGGGGCCGATCGCCTTGGGCGCGCCCTCGGCCGTGACGATGCCCAGTCCTCTCGCCTTCATCAGAACAGTCCCTCGATGGTACCGTCGGGATGCACGCGGATCTTCTCGGCCGCGGGGGTCTTCGAGAGCCCCGGCATGGTCATGATGTCGCCCGCGAGCGGCACGACGAACCCCGCCCCGGCGGACGGCAGGATGTCGCGCACCTGGAGCGTGAAGCCGCTGGGCGCGCCGAGCTTCGCCGGATCATCGCTGAAGGAATACTGCGTCTTCGCCATGCACACAGGAGTCTCGCCCAGCCCCATCGTGGGGAGCTGCTCGAGCGCGCGCTCGGCCGCGGGCGCGAACGCGACGCCCGCCGCGCCGTAGATCTCTCGTGCGATCGTCTCGATCTTCTCGCGGATGGGCCGCTTCTCGTCATACAGCGGCTTGAACTTCGCGGTGCGGCCGTCCAGCAGCTTGAGCACCGCCTGCGCCACCGCGACGCCCCCTTCCCCCCCCTTCTCCCACACCTCGCACAGCTCGACGCCCACGCCCTCGGCGGCGCACTCCTCGCGGACGGCCTCGAGCTCGGCATCGCCGTCGTTCACGAACCGGTTGAGCGCCACCACGACGGGCACGCCGAACTTCTGCACGTTCCTGATGTGGCGCCGCGCGTTCGCGGCGCCGCGCCTCACCGCGTCGACGTCGGGCTTGCCGAGGTTCTCCTTCTTCACGCCACCGTGCATTTTCAGCGCCCGCACGCTGGCGACGACGACCGCCGCCTCGGGGTTCAGGCCGGCGGCGCGGCACTTGATGTCGAAGAACTTCTCGGCGCCCAGGTCCGCCCCAAAGCCGGCTTCCGAAAGCACCACGTCGCACAGCGCGAGCGCCAGCTTGGTCGCGACCACCGAGTTGCAGCCGTGGGCGATGTTGCCGAACGGCCCGCAGTGGATGAACGCGGGCCCGCCTTCGAGCGTCTGCACCAGGTTGGGGTTGATCGCATCCTTCAGGAGCAGGGTCATCGCGCCGTGCGCCTTCAGGTCGCTCCCCCGCACGGGCCGCTTGTCCTGCGTCAGCCCCACGATGATGCGCGCCAGCCGCTGCTCCAGGTCGTCGAGCCCGGTGGCGAGCGCCATGATCGCCATGATCTCCGAGCCGGGGATGATGACGAAGCGCTCCTCGCGCGCCGGGCCGGCGTTCAGGCCGCCCAGCCCCACGATGACGCTGCGCAGCGCGCGATCGTTCATGTCGATCGTGCGGGGCCAGGTGATGCGGCGGGTATCGAGCCCGAGCGCGTTGCCGTGGTGGAGGTGCGCGTCCAGCATCGCGGACAGCAGGTTGTGCGCGCTCGCGATGGCGTGGAAGTCGCCGGTGAAGTGGAGGTTGATGTCCTCCATCGGAATCACCTGCGAGTAGCCGCCGCCGCAGGCTCCTCCCTTCACGCCGAACACGGGCCCGAGCGACGGCTCGCGCATGCACAGCGCCGCGTTCTTCCCGAGCCGCCTGAGGGCCTGGGTCACGCCGACCGTCACCGTGGACTTCCCCTCGCCCGCCGGGGTGGGGTTGATACCCGTAACGAGTACGAGCCGGCCCCGCGGCTGGCGGCGGTCGAGCGCCGCGAGCCGCACCTTCGCCTTGTACTTCCCGTACAGCTCGATCTCCTCGTCGTCGAGCCCCAGCTCGGCGGCGATGTCGGCGACCGGGCGGAGCTTCGCCGCCTGGGCGATGGCGATGTCGGTGGGAACGGGGGCTCGGGCGGGAGCCGTGGTCGTCATGGTCACGGAGCGTCTCCAGGCGAAAGCGTGGCGTCGAGCCGCGGCCCGAAGACGCGCCGCGCATTCTCGGTCGTGCGTTC
>QHTX01000015.1:15309-16572 GCA_003220975.1 Gemmatimonadota bacterium
GGCGGGCGAGCGCCGCGGCAACGTCACGCACGAACGCGGGCTCGTTGCGCTTGCCCCGGTGCGGCACGGGGGCGAGGTACGGCGCGTCCGTCTCGACTAACAGGCGGTTAGGCGGATAGGCGGTGAGCGGCACCGCCGGGTCCCAGTTCTTGAACGTGATCATACCGGAGAACGAAAAGTAGGCGCCAATCGCCATTCCCGCCTCGAACACCTTCGGTCCCGAGCTGAACGAATGCAGCACGACCGGGGCTCGCGCGCCGGCCAGCGCCGCGGCGACGTCCTCGTCCGCGTCGCGCGCGTGCACCACGACCGGCTTGCCCAGCTCCGCCGCGAGCGCCAGCTGCGCCGCGAACGCCCGCCGCTGCGCGTCGCGCGGCGAATGGTCGTAATGGTAATCGAGCCCCGTCTCCCCCACAGCCACCACTTCGGGTAGGGCCAGCAGGTCCCTCAGGCGGGCCGCTACGTCCGGGGACCACGCCCGCGCCTCGTGGGGGTGGACGCCCGCGGTGGCCGAGAGGCCGGACCGGGTCCGGGCGAGCGCGGCGACGCGCGCGCTGTCCGCGACGTCCGTGCCGATGACGACGACGTGCGCCACCCCGGCCTCGCACGCCCGCTCCAGCACGCCGCCGCGATCCGGGTCGAACGCCTCATCGCCCAGATGGCAGTGGGCGTCGACCAGGTACGGCCGCCGCGGCAGGGGCACGGCAGTGCCGTGCCCCTACCGCGTGGGCTGCGGCCGGGAGGCGGGGGGGCCGGGGGGGACGGGGGGGACGGGCGCAGCCCGCGGCTCCGGCGCGACCGCGCCCGCGGGTCGGAACGCCCGCGCACCGCGCGCGTCCTCGCCGGGCCAGCGCTTCTCGATGTACATCAGGATCGGCGCCGCGATGTAGATCGACGAGAACGTCCCGGTGAAGATCGCGAACGTCATCACCAGGGCGAACGGGCGCAGCACCTCCCCCGCCAGCAGCACGAGCGCGAGCGTCGTCGCCATCGTGGTGCCGTGGGTCAGCACGGAGCGGGGCAGCGTCTCGTTGATCGACAGGTTCAGGATCTCGTACAGGTTCTGGCGTCGGAACTTGCGCAGGTTCTCGCGCACCCGATCGAAGATGATGATCGTGTCGTTGAGCGAGTAGCCGATCATGGTCAGCACCGCGCCCACGACGACGAGGCTGACCTCGAGGTTGAGGTAGCGGATGAACGCGATGGTGGTGAGGATGTCGTGCAGCGTCGCCAGCACGGCCGCGAGGCCGAAGCGCCACTCGA
>QHTX01000015.1:16691-20773 GCA_003220975.1 Gemmatimonadota bacterium
GCGCCAGCGCCGAATCCACGGCGGCCGCCGTCGCCTGCGTCGTGCCCTCCGCGGTCACGCCTCCCGCCCCGATCCGCGCCCGCACCACGTACTCGTTCGCGCCGCCGAACTGCTGAATCTCGGCGTCGCGGATCCCCGCCGCGTCGAGCGCAGTACGGATCTTCCCCGTCCCGACGGGCGTGGTGGTCTGCACCTGGATGAGCGTGCCGCCGGTGAACTCGATCGAGTAGTTCAGCCCGTGCACCAGGAACAGGGCAAACCCGGGGACGATGAGGGCCGCGGTGAGGCCGTAGGCCCAGCGGCGCCATTTGATGAAGTCGTAGTTGGCGTTGGCGAAGAGGCGGATCATGTCAGACGCTCAGGGTGACCATGTCCGGCCGACGCGCGAGCCAGATCATGTAGAAGGTCCGGACCACGTACACGGCCGTCACCATCGAGGCCGTGATGCCGATGATCAGGGTGATGGCGAAGCCCTGCACCGGGCCGGTCCCGACCAGATAGAGGATGAAGGCCGTGAGCACGGTGCTCACGTTCGAGTCGATGATCGCGCTCATCGCGTGCTTGAACCCCTCGTCGACCGCGGTGCGCACGAGCTTGCCGTGCTGCAGCTCCTCCCGAATACGCTCGAAGATCAGCACGTTCGCGTCCACGGCGATGCCCACCGAGAGCACGAGCCCGGCGAGCCCCGGCAGCGTCAGCGTGAACCCGAACCACGCGAGCCCGGCGAGCGTGAACAGCACGTACAGGCCCAGGGCCGACACGGCGAGCACCCCCGACAGCCGGTAGTACCCGACCATGATCACGATCACCAGCGCGACGCCGACGACGCCGGCGCGGATGCCGTCGTTGATCGAGTCCTTGCCGAGCGAGGGACCGATAGTGCGCTCCTCGACGATGGTGAGCGGCGCGGGCAGCGCGCCGGCGCGCAACACCAGCGCCAGGTCCTGCGCGTCCTGGAGCGGCTTCGCACCCAGCTCGATCTGGCCGTGCTGCCCGATCTGACTCTTGATGACGGGCGGCTGGCCCTGCACGCGGCCGTCGAGGATGATGGCCATGTAGTCCTGCACGTGCCGGCCGGTCTCGCGCTCGAAGATGCGTCCCCCGCGCCGCGACAGCGTGAAGTTCACGACCGACTGGTTGGTCATGGGGTCCCGCTGCGCCTGCGCCTTTTCCAGCTCCTCCCCCGTGATGATCGGACGATCCTCGACCGCGTACAGCGCGCGGTACGTGCGCGCGGCGCGCGACGCCACCTCGGTGCCCCACTTGAGCTCGATCCCGCGCGGGATGAGCCGCTGCACCTCGGGCCGCGCCAGCAGGCTCTCCGCTACCGGCACCTGCTCCTCGGGCACGAGGAACTCCCCGGGGAGCTGGCCTTGGTACAGCAGCGAGGCAAGCGGACCGGGCGCGTTGAGCTCGGTCGTATCCTTCGCGGCCGCTTTGGTCTTCTCGCTCTTGTTCTTGGCCTTCCCCTTGCCGGTGTCGGCGCCGAACAGCTGCGTCACGTTGGCAGCGGCGCCCGCCTGGCCGGGCGTCTTCACCCCCGCCCGGCGCAGCGTCTTGTCGATCTCGGGGAGGGCGTCCCGGAACAGGTTTTTCATATCGGTGATGCGAAACTCGAGGAACGCGGTCCGCTGGATGATGCCCTTGGCGCGCGCCGGGTCCTTCTCGCCCGCGAGCTCCACGATCAACCGATCGTTGCCGACGACCTGCACCACGGGCTCGGTCGTGCCGAACTCGTCGATCCGCGTGCGCACCACGCGCTCGGCGCGGTGGATCGCCTCCGCGGGATCGGGAACCGGGCCCTTCGACTGGTCCACCTCCAAGGCCAGGTGGATACCGCCTTGCAGGTCGAGGCCCAGGTTGAGCGGGACGCGGCGGATCGTCGTGTCCTTCATCCGGCCGGTCGTCGCGTCGCGCACCCGCTGGGTCGTGTCGGCCGGGATCAGCGCCCAGACGCTCAGGAGCACGAGCCCGCCGATGATGAACAGTCGTGAGCGTAGCTTGGCCATCCCCGCTACCTATCCTTTGAGAGCTGAACGCGCCGCCTGGGCGTCCCGCTCGATCTGGTCCACCAGCGCCTGGCGCGACGGGAACGTCTGCACGTCCCGCAACCGGCGCACCCACTCCACCGTCACCGTCTCGCCGTATAGGTCGCCGGCGAAGTCGAAGAGATGCACCTCGAGACCGCGCGCGTGCACCCCGAACGTCGGCCGCGACCCCTGATTCATCATGCCCCCGTGCGTCGCTCCGCGCCACTCGACCCGCACGGCATATACACCGTCGGGCGGGAGCAGCTTGCGGGGGTCGGGCGACGCCAGGTTGATCGTCGGGATCCCGATGGTGCGGCCGCGACCGGCGCCGCGTTCCACCACACCCCGCAGGCTATAGGGCCTGCCGAGCCAGCGCTCCGCGCTCGCCAGGTCGCCGTGGGCCACCGCCGTCCGGATCAGCGACGACGAGATCGGCTGGCCGTCGTCCGTCACGGCCGCCACGACGTCCACGACGAACCGGTCTTCCTGGGCGAGGCGCCGCACCAGCTCGACGTCGCCCGAGCGGCCGCGCCCGAACCCGTGATCGTACCCCAGCACCAGCTGCTGCATCGCGAACTGCGCCCGCAGCACGTCCCGCACGAACTCCTCGGGGCCGAGTCGCGCCAGCTCGGGCGTGAACGGCACGATCTCGATGCGCGCGACCCCGAGCGCGCGGACCAACGCGCGCTTCTCGCCCGGGAGCGTCAGCAGCCGCGGCGCCGCGCTCGGGTTCAGCACCTCGAGCGGGTGCGGGTCGAAAGTGACCAGCAGGCTCTCGAGGCCCCCCCTCCCCCTTCCCCCCTCCCCGTTCCCCCCTCCCCGACCCGCGCGCGCCGCACGATCTCCGCGAGCACGGCCTGGTGCCCGCGGTGAATCCCGTCAAACGTCCCGACGGTTGCGACCGTGCCCCCCCCCGCCCCACTCCCCGTCATGCGTCGGCCACCACGACGCGCGGCTTCAACGCGTCCGCGACGCGCTCCGCCACCGCCACGAGCTCGCCGTTGGAGAACAGGGCCACTCTTCCCCCTTCCCCCTTCCCCGCCATCACCGGTCGCCCATGGATCACGGCGGCGCGCCCGGCTTCGTCCAGCTCCTGCCGCGGCAGATCCGCCACGAGCGCCGCCGGGTCGCGCAGCGCCGCGGGCGTCACCGCCTCGGGCGCCACGGCGTCCGCGAGCGGAAACGGGCCGACCCGGGTGCGCGTGAGGGCGGCGAGGTGCGCGCCGCACCCCAGCGCCTCGCCGACGTCGCGCGCCAGGCTCCGCAGGTAGGTGCCGGCGCTCACGGTGGCGCGGAAGCGGACATCCGGCGGCGCGAGCCCCGTCAGCTCGAGTTCCGACACCTGGACCGGCCGCGGCGCCGGCGCCACGGCCTCGCCGCGGCGCGCCCGGCGGTAGGCACGCTCTCCCGCGATCTTCACCGCGGAGTAGGCGGGCGGGCGCTGCGCGTAGGCGCCGCAGAACCGCGCCAGCGCCTCCGCGATGCGCCCGCCATCGAGCCCCCGCCAGGCGTCGGACGTGGCGAGCGGCTCGCCGGTCGCATCGTCCGTGGTCGTCACCACGCCCAGCCGGATCACCCCCTCGTACGACTTGGTCCACGCGGCGGCACAGCTCGCCAGCCGCGTCGCGCGCCCCGCCAGGATCACGAGCAGCCCCACCGCGAACGGGTCCAGCGTACCGAGGTGCCCGACCCGGTCCGTCCCGAGCGCGCGGCGCACCTGCTCCACCACGTCGTGCGAGGTGGGTCCCGCCGGCTTCGCGACGAGCGCCACGCCGGAGATCAGCCCGCGTCCTCCTTGAGGTCCCGCAGCATGCGGTCGATCCGCTGCGCATGCTCGAGGCCGCGGTCGAGCTCGAACCGCAGCTCGGGGGTCACCCGGAGCGAGAGCTCCCGGGCCAGCTGACTCCGCAGGAAGCGAGCGGCGCTCTCCAGCCCGGCGAGCGACTTGGCTTTCTCGTCCTCGCTGCCCATGACGCTCACCCGCACCCGCGCGTGCGCGAGGTCAGCCGAGACCTGGACGCCCGTCACGGTGACGAACCCGACGCGCGGGTC
>QHTX01000015.1:20940-23902 GCA_003220975.1 Gemmatimonadota bacterium
ACGCGCTCGGCGTGCCCGCGGTCGGTCGACACCACGCACACCGTGAGCTCGGCGCGTTGCCACAGGTCGTGGTGGGCCGTCTCCGCCGCCGAGACGTTGAAGCGGTTGTGCAGCCGGTCCTTGAGGCTCTTCAGCACGTGGCGCTTGTCCTTGAGCGACTGGCTCGCCGCGAGGTGCAGCTCCCAGGTCATGACGGCGACCACCACGGCTCAACCGCCCTTGGCCGCGCTCCCGACGTCGAGCGAGCGCGCCACCTCTTCGATGCGGTAGGCCTCGATCAGGTCGCCGACCTTCACGTCGTTGAAGTTCTCAATGCCGATGCCGCACTCGAAGCCCTCGCGAACCTCGCGCACGTCGTCCTTGAAGCGCTTGAGCGACCCGATCCCCCCTTCGTACACCTCGACGCCGTCGCGGATCACCCGCACCCGCGCCGTTCGGGGGATCACCCCCGACCGGACGAAACAGCCGGCGATGGTGCCGACCTTGGCGATCTTGAAGGTCTGCCGCACCTCCGCCTCGCCCAGCACCACCTCTTTCTTCTCCGGGGCGAGCAGGCCCTCCATCGCCCCGCGCACCTCTTCCACCGCCTCGTCGATGATGCGGTAGGTGCGGATCTCGACCTCGCACGTGGAACCCGATGATGATGGCGTTCGACGCCTTGGCGAGCAGCACGTCCGAGTCGGTGATCGCGCCCACGCCGCGGTGCACGACCTCGACCTTGACTTCGGGCGTCGAGAGCTGCGCCAGCGCGTCGGCGAGCGCCTCGGCGGGACCGCCCTGATCAGCCTTGATGATGATCCGCAGCGTGGCGGCGCCGCCTTCGGCCCGCTCGGCCATGAAGTCCTCGAGCGTCTTCACCCGGCCGGAGCGGCGATGCTGCGCCTCGCGCTCCAGGCGTTGACGCTTCTGCGCGATCACGCGCGCCGCCCCCGCGTCCGCCATCACGCTGAAGGTGTCGCCCGCCTCGGGCACGCCTTCGAAGCCGAGGATCTGGACCGGGGTCGAGGGACCGGCCTCGGTCACGGTCTCGCCGCGCTCGTTGTACATGGCGCGCACCCGTCCGGAGAACTGGCCGCAGATGAAGTCGTCCCCGACGCGCAGGGTGCCGTTCTGGACCAGGATCGTCGCGACCGGGCCCTTGCCGGGGTCCAGGGTCGCCTCGAGCACCGTGCCGTGGGCGCGCCGGTCGGGGTTCGCCTTGAGGTCCAGCAGCTCGGCCTGCAGCAGGATCTGATCGAGGAGCGCGTCGACGTTCTGCCCGGTCTTCGCCGAGATCGGCGTCGCGAGCGTCGTGCCGCCGAACTCCTCGAGCACGACCGCGTGAGACAGCAGATCCTGCTTCACTTTCTGCACATTGGCGGCGGGCAGATCGATCTTATTGATGGCGACGACGAGCGGCACGCCGGCGTTCTTGGCGTGCGAGATCGCCTCGATGGTCTGCGGCATGATGGCGTCGTCGGCGGCGACGACCAGCACGACGATGTCCGTCACCTGGGCGCCGCGGGCGCGCATCGCCGTAAACGCCTCGTGCCCCGGCGTGTCGAGGAAGGTGATCGACCGGCCGTCCTTGAGCGTTACCTGGTAGGCCCCGATGTGCTGCGTGATGCCGCCTGCCTCACCCGCCACGACGTTGGTCTTGCGGATGTAATCGAGCAACGACGTCTTGCCGTGGTCGACGTGACCCATCACCGTCACGACCGGCGGCCGCGGCTGGAGCGCCGCCTGCGTATCGTCGGGCGCCTGTTCGCCTTCGCCGACGACGTACTCCTCCTCCCGCACCGCCTGGAACCCGAAGGCGGACGCGATCAACTCGATCATGTCGAAGTCGAGCCGCTGGTTGATCGTCACCATCTGCCCCAGCTCCTTGAAGGCGAAGGAGACGATCTCCTTGGCGGGAACCTTGAGAATGTTCGCGAGCTCGGAGACCGTGATGAACTCGGTCACGCGAACGAGCGTCTTCTCGCGCTCCTTCTCGTCACGCCGCTTCTGCTCCTCCAGGTCGCGGAAGCTCGGGCCCTCCTCCCGCCGGTGCACGCCCTTGCGGCCGACCGGGCCCTTGATGGACGCGAGGGTGCGGGAGATGTTCTGCGCGACGGCCTCCTGGTCCACGAGCGACTTCTTGCCCTTCTTGCGTTTCTTCCCCTTCTCGCGGCGGCGCTCCTCGAGCGGGATGGCGCCCGGGGCCGCGGAGGCGACCGGCCGGGGAGGGGGCGGCGGCACCGGACCGCCGGGCGTGGCGCTCGCCACCGGCTTGGGCCGCACGGGTGTCGGGATCACGGGCCTCCGCGGGGGCGACGGACGAAGCCGTTGCAGAGGCGGCGAACGGCGTGGCCGCCTGTGGCTCCCCCGCGGCCTCCACGGCGACAGGGAGGTCCTTGAACAGCGCGGCCGCGCGCTCTTCGAGCGACGGCTTCTCCTCCTCGACGACTTTCGCCGCTTCGAGCGCTTCCCGCGCCTTGAGCTCCCGCTCCGCTTCGACTGCGGCCTCGGCCTGCGCCTCGGCCTCGGCGGCGGCCACTTCGGCCGCGGTACGGCGGCGGCGCTTGGGACGCGCTTCCGGCACCACGGCGACCGGCTCGGCCGCCTTGACGGCGCGGCGCCGCTTCGGCGCCGCCGGCGCCTCCTTCAGCTTGCGCTTCTCGCGCTCCCAGCGGGCGCGCATCAGCGCCACCTGCTCGGGCTTGAGCGGCGACAGGTGGCTGCGCACGAAGATGTCCAGCTCCTTGAGCATGCCCATGAGCTGCTCCGAGGAGATCCCGAATTCCGCCGCCAGGTCGTGAATCCGCGTCGTCGTCACCTCATTCCTCCACAGCCACCAACCCACGGGCCAGCCCCGCGTCTCTCACCCCGACCGCCTGGAGCGGCGGCCGGCCGAGGCCGGCGCCCAACTCGAGGGCGACCGGCCCCTGCACGATCGGCACCCCGCGCGCGCGCGCGAGGCGCTCCACCTTGTCCCGCGTGC
>QHTX01000015.1:23923-24380 GCA_003220975.1 Gemmatimonadota bacterium
GAGCACCACGCACGACAGCCCGTCCCGCTGCAGCTTCGCCCGTACCCCCGTCACGCCCAGCACCACACCGCCGGCACGGACCCCGAGCCCGAGCAGCCGCACGATCCGGTCGCTCACGCCGCCGGCGCAGGCGAGGGGTCCGCGGGGGGCGGGGGGGCCGGGGGGGCCGGCGGGGCCGGCGGGGCCGGGGGGGCCGGCGCTGGGGGCGCTGCCGCGCTGGGCCCCGCCGCGCCGCCCTGCCCCGCCCCCCCGTCCTCACCCTCGTCCTCGCCGCCTTCCTCGGTCATCTCGTTCAGGAACGCCATGAGCTTGTCGGCGAGCTCGGGAGTCATCCCCGCGATCTTGTCCACGTCCTCGCGCTCGAGATCGAGGATGTCCTGCAGCGTCTTGTGGCCGGCCCGCGCGAGCACGTCCACCAGCTCCGCCGGCAGCCCCTTGAGCTCGCGCAGCGCGACCT
>QHTX01000016.1:0-3345 GCA_003220975.1 Gemmatimonadota bacterium
CATCGATCAGGAAATAGCCGCCCAGCTGCTCCTTGGTCTCCGCAAACGGACCGTCGGTCACCACCCGCTTGCCGTCGCGCACCCGGACGCTGGTGGCCGTGGAGGTCGGCTCGAGCGGGGCGGCGGCCCGATATTGCCCCGCGGCATTGAGCTGGTGCGCCAGCTGCGCCGATTCGCGGTAACATTGCTCCCGCTCGGCGTCGTCGAGGGCCTGCTCGTCCAGGTAGATGAGCAGCATGTATCTCACGAAGCGTGCCTCCCTTGCCTAACCGCCGGCGATGGCCCCGATGACGAGAAACGGCTCCGCCCCGGACGCCACCGCGTCGGGCAGCGGCGCGTCCGGCGGCTCGTGGGTCAGGTCCCGCGCGCAGGCGAAGAATCGCAGGAACGGCCGGCGCTGCTCGGTGACGTGGTCGCGGATCGTCCCGCGCAGCACGGGATAGCGGGCCTCGAGCGCGTCGAGCACCGCGCCCCGAGTGACCCGGCCCGGAACGTCGAGCTGCACCTCGCCTTTGACCTGGGCCAGTGTCCGCAGGTGGGGCGGGAGCACCACGCGGATCATCGCAGCGTCTGGACCTCCACCGATAGCACCGCCGGCAGATCGCGCACGATGGCCGTCCACGTATCGCCGCCGTCCGTCGACCCGTAGACCTGACCGCCCGTGGTCCCGAAGTACACGCCGCACGACTCGAGTGAGTCGACGGCCATCGCGTCGCGCAGCACGTTCACGTAGCAGTCGCGTTGCGGCAGTCCCTGCGTGAGCGCTTCCCACTCGTTGCCGCCGGTCCGGCTGCGGTACACGCGCAGCTTCCCATCGAGCGGGTAATGCTCGGAGTCGCTCTTGATCGGGACGACGTACACGGTCTCCGGCTCGTGCGCGTGAACGTCGATCACGAACCCGAAGTCCGTCGGCAGGTTGCCGCTCACCTCCCGCCACGAGTCGCCGGCGTCGTCCGAGCGGAGGACGTCCCAGTGCTTCTGCATGAACAGCGTGTTCGGACGGGACGGGTGCATCGCGATACGGTGGACGCAGTGGCCGACCTCGGCGGTCTGGTCGGGGATGTATTGCGAGTGCAGGCCGCGGTTGATCGGCTTCCACGTCTTGCCGGCGTCGTCCGAGCGGAAGGCGCCCGCGGCCGAGATGGCGACGTGGATTCGCTTTGGGTTGCTCGGATCGAGTAGGATGGTGTGGAGACACATCCCGCCTGCGCCGGGCTGCCACTTGGGCCCCGTGCCGTGGCCGCGTAGCCCGGCTAGCTCCCGCCACGTCTTGCCGCCGTCGCTCGTCTGAAACAACGCGGCGTCTTCCACCCCGCCGTAGACGGTGTCCGGATCGGAGAGCGACGGCTCGAGATGCCAGACGCGCTTGAACTCCCAGGGGTGCTGCGTGCCGTCGTACCACTGGTGCGTGGTGAGGGGCTTGCCCGTTTCCGCGGACGCGTCGTACACGAACTTGTTGCTCTCGCCCTTCGGCATCTGGCCGGGCTCCATGGTCATTCCGCCGCCGGGCGCCTCCCACGTCTTGCCGCCGTCGCAGGAGCGTTGGATGATCTGTCCGAACCACCCGCTCGTCTGCGACGCATACAGCCGGTCCGGATCGGCGGGGGAGCCTTTCATGTGATAGATCTCCCAGCCGGCGAAGTGTGGACCGCTGACGTCCCACCGGGCGCGCTTTCCGTCCGCCGTCAACACGAACGCGCCCTTGCGTGTGCCAACCAGTACCCGTACCCCGCTCATGCCCTTCTCCTTTCTGAGGTTCGCAGGATTTCCAGCGCTGCCTCCGCCGCCGTGCCCGCTCGCAGGGACGGTCCCTGCGAGAGACCGAGCACCCAGTGGGCGCACGCGCCGGCGACGATGGCGAAGGGCAAGCGCTCAATGGCCCACGACGGGCACTCGGGCCGAAACGCGCCCGCCGCCACGCCCCCACGAATGACCGCAGATAGTTTACACGTTTCTCGCCGCACCAGCTCGCGTCGCGCGAGGAGCGCCGTCTCGGGAGCCGCCTGTGCGACGGCCCTCCAGATGGACTCCACCGTCTCGCGCAGCGCGGCGATCGGGTCAGCGTGGGAGCTGCTGGAGCGCCCCTGTGGCCGAACGAGCGCTCGTGCTCTGACTAGCGTCGTCAATCGCATGTTTCTCCTTGGGTCCCCCGTGTAGTAGTCGAACCAGGCGTCTCGCAATCGACACGTCCCTCGTCACGGGGCGAGGAATACCAGTTCGCGAATCTCGCACTCGCCGTCCCACCCTGGCCAGTGCTGCTGGTGCAGTCCTATGAAGATCCGCGCGGCTTCGAGCGCCTCAGGGCGGAGGCCCTCGGTTCTCAGCCGACTTCACGATCGAAAGGAATCGCATGGCTCACCTCCCCGCGGCCTTCTGGACGTCGGGCGGGAAGTCCGAGATCTCCTGCACCTGGCGTACTTCGATGATGTCGCCGTCCTGCATGGGCGCGCGCTTCGCCCATTCGATCGCTTCGGCCCGGGACTTCACCTGGATCATCCAGTAGCCGCCGAGCACCTCCTTCGCCTCGGTGAACGGGCCGTCCGTCACGTTGGGCTTGCCGCCGGAGAAACGTACGCGGGCGCCCGTCGCGGGCGGGCGCAACCCGTCGAGCCCGAGCAGGACTCCGGCCTTGGTCAGGGAGTCATTGTACTTCGTCATCTTGGCGACGAGGTCTGCGGGGGGCGCGAAGTCCGCCCCCGCCTTCTCGTACCCCTTCGGGATCACCAGCATCATGAAGCGCATCGTCCTCAGCTCCTTCACGTTTCGGGTTCGGCACCGGGCCCATCCCGGCTGCATGGAAGCGTCGAACGAGGGAGCCCGAAATCGACACACCTACGCCTTCCGCGTGCGGCCTGTCAAGGCGCTACGTGGACTCGAGGATACCTTCAGCACCGGCGCAGTGGGCGTGACGTACCAGCGGGCGAGCGCGTAGCCCGCCGCTGGCCGCGTCGTGTTAGTTAGCGATTCCGATGACTTGCTTGATCGTCTCGGGCTGCTTGAGCACCCGAAGCATGGAATGGGCGACGTCGGCCCGGGAAATGTCCCAGCCGCCCCGGAGGTTCTGCCCGTACGCCATCCGGTACGTGCCCGTCAGGGGCTCGTCGGTCAGCTTGGGCGGTCGTACCACGGTCCAGTCCAGGCCGCTGTCGCGCAGGACATCCTCCATCCGCGCGAGGTCGGCATAGTGCTTGCGGAGCGCGGTTTTTACCAACGGACTGAACAGGTGCCGCATGAAGAATCCGTCGCCCGGGTCGTGTTTCGGCGGCTGCGGGCGGTCCGGCGACGGGACGGTCCCGATCGGCGCGGCGCTGACGACGACGATGCGTCGTACGTTTGTTGCCTTCA
>QHTX01000016.1:3588-10455 GCA_003220975.1 Gemmatimonadota bacterium
GCGGCGACGGCCTGCTCGAGGAGCTGCCGACCGATACCCCCGGTCGCTGCGAAGATCGTGAGCTTCATCTCTTGCTCCATAGGTTACGTCTTTGCTGCGAGACACCGCGTCGGGAACGTCCTGTAGGCGCCAGGATGTTCCCGAGCTACGGGACTGGGTCACAATTAGTGATCGCAGTGCTGTACTATCGAAGGCGACGGTGGGGGCTCAGTAGCTAGCATGGACCGTGTCGGGTTGCTGCGTCGCGGCATCGCGCTTGAGGGTGTAACCGTTGGCTACAATGCCCTCGAGGGGATGGTAGCGATCGTAGCCGGCATTGCCGCGGGCTCGGTGGCTTTGATCGGATTTGGAGTTGACTCGGTCATCGAGGTGACGAGCGGTGCCCTGCTATGGTGGCGCCTCCGTGCCGAACTGGGTTGGGCGCCCTTAGGACCGATCGTGGAGCGCCGGGCTTCGCGGGGGGCGGGGCTCCTGCTGCTCGCCCTCGGGGTCTACATCGTCACCGACTCTGCCCGGCTCCTGCTGACGGGCCGCCGTCCCGAGTCGAGCCTGGTCGGTATTGTGCTGACGGCGCTCTCTCTAATCGTGATGCCGCTCCTCGCCCGAGCGAAGCTCGGCCTTGCGGCCAGCCTTGGGAGCCGAGCGCTCCGAGCCGATGCGCACGAGACCATCGTCTGCGCGTGGCTCTCGGCGACGACTCTCCTCGGTCTGGGGCTGAATGCGGCGCTCGGCTGGTGGTGGGCCGATCCGGTCGCCGCGTTGGGGATGCTGCCGCTGATCGTGCGCGAAGGGATCGAGGCGTGGAGGGGCGACGCTGGCGAAGGGGAGGTGGGCTCTACAGCGCAGGACGCCATCGCGCCGCAACCATCTGGCGACCGAGCTCGAAGGCATCCGGCACCGAGATCACGGTAGTATCGGGATGGCTGCTCGTCCAAGCCGCAGCCATCTCCGGGTCCGGGAAGAAGAAGATGTAGTGGCAGAAGCTCGCCATCGCCGACAGCTTCGCGACATCCTTCGTGAACGCCTGCGCGGCGAGCTTGATCCCTTCCGAGAGCGTCAAGTACGGGTGGAAGGTCGCGGTGAGATCCTCGATCGTCAGCCCGAGCCTGATAGCGAGCGTTGGCTCGGTGATCATCTCACCCGCCTCGGCGGCGAGGATGTGCGTGCCGATGATCTTCTTGGTGCCGGCGTCCGCCACGAGCTTCACGAATCCCCGCGTGTCCCGAGCCGCCAGCGCCCTCGGCACGTACTCGAGCGGCAGCTTGGACACGAGCGGCTCGATCCCCTGGGCGCGTGCCTCGTTCTCAGTAAGACCGACGGAAGAGACGACGGGATCAGTGAAAGTGACTTTGGGCAGCGCCGAGAGATCGTACCGGCGCTCGTTCCCGGTCAAAGCGTTCTCAGCCGCCAGGGCACCGGCATGGGCCGCCACATACACGAACATGGGGTCGCCGATCACGTCGCCTGCGGCGTACACGTTCGGGTTCGTCGTCTGCAGAAACTCGTCGACGACGATTTGTCCCTTCGTGCCGAGGGTGACGCCGATCGTGTCGAGCCCGAAACCTGCCGTGCTGGCTCGGCGACCTGCGGCGACCAGCACCTGCTCGGCGCGTGCAGCGCGCGCGGCGGAACCCGCGTGGTACTGGACCTCGTACCCATCGCTGCCCCTGTTTACTCGATCAACCCTGACGTCGGTGTAGACGTCGAGCCCCTCCGACCGGAGGTAGTCCGCCAGGGCGTTGCCTATGTCGGCGTCCTCCGCGGGGACCACGCGGGGTAGCGCTTCGAGGATCGTGACCGGCGTTCCGAGGCGGGCGAACATTTGCGCCAGCTCGAGACCCACGGCGCTCGCGCCGATCACGATGAGTGATTGCGGTAGCCGGCCCAGCGCCATCGCCGACGCGTTGTCCAGGGAGCCGGCCTCGGCGAGCCCCGGGATCGGCGGTGCCCAGGGCGAAGCACCCGTCGTCACGACGATCTTCGCCGCGGTGACCGAGCGGCCACTGGCCAGTCGCACCTCGCGACCGGACACCAGCGTGGCGCGCTCTTGGAGCAGCGTGATCGAGGGGTACGCACGCAGCACGTTCCAGTACTTGCTCTGCCGCAGCTCGGTGACGAGCGCATCCTTCTCGGCACGCACCGTGGGCCAGTCGGGCTGTCCATCGGTCGCGGGGACTCCCCGAAATCCGTGATGGACCCTGCGGTGCTGCGCTTCGGCCGCGCGGATGAGGGTCTTCGACGGCACGCAGCCGACGTTCACACAAGTCCCGCCGAGCGTACCGCCCTCGATCAGGGCGACCCGAGCGCCAAGCTCGGCCCCCTTGATCGCGGCGGCGAATCCCGCCGAACCGCCACCCACGATCGCGATGTCGAACTCGCCGTGTTGCACGCTCACTTCCCCTGGACCGTCGCCCCGAAGCCCGTGAGCCGGGTCAGATGGGCGGCGATCTGGTCGGGGGTGACCTGGCGCGGGTCGTAGCGTACGACGCCGATGCTGTCGTCCAGCGTGACCGTGGCACCGTAGACCCCCGGCAGCTTCTTCAAGGCGAGGCGCGCCGTCGTGGGGCAGCTCCCACACGTCATCCGTGAGATGTGCAGCCGCACGGTGGCGGTGTCCGGAGCTTGGGCGGTGACCGGCGCGTTCTGGGCGCCGGCGGTCTGGATTCCCCCGCCGCACAACGGGCAGAGGAGCAACAACCCAGCCTTCACTGATGGCAACATGTTCAACCTCCTTCGGGACAATCCGGTGACCTACCCTTCGCAGCTCCTAGCCAAGGACAAACTTTGACCACCACGGAAACGTGACCAGCAGGATCGCGATGATCGTCGCGATCCATAGTGCCGACTTCATCCGGCGGCGAGCGACCGGCGAAGCGCACATCGTGCCAGGCTCGCACGCCTTTCGCTCCTCACGGTGCAGCACGACAAAACCGAAGCCGAGGGCGAGCCCGGTACCAACCACGAAGTACGGCCGCAACGGCTCGAATGTCGTGGCGAGGCCGGCGCCGCTCAGGCCGAGGGCGACGGCGATGAGCGGCCCGGCGCAGCAGAGCGCCGACGCCACGGCGGCGGCAATACCGCCTGTGGCTGCGACGACAGTCTTAGTGGTCGACGTCGCCATGGTCTTCCAGTGCCTCCAGAATCGGGCAGTCGTCGGTCGGCTGTCGGGCCGCGCATGCCGCGGCCAGCCGCTCCAGCGTGCGCTTCATGCGGTGGAGATCGCGGATCCTCTCTTGGACGAGCTCGATCTTCTCTCTGGTTTTCCGCTCGACCGCGTCGCACGCAGCGCCGTGCCGGACGCGCAGGCCGAGCAGCTCCTGGATTTCCTTCAGCGAGAAGCCGAGCTCCTGCGCGTGCTTGATGAAGCGGAGGCGCGCCACCGCGTCGTCGGCGTACTGTCGATACCCAGCCGGAGTGCGCCGCGGGGTCGGGAACAGGCCTCGCCGCTCGTAGTAACGGATCGTCTGGATGTTCACGTCGGCCGCTGTGGCGACCTGGCCGATGGTCAATGGCATATCCTTCACCCTCCGAGGCAGTGTCTACGTTACACTATGTACCTAGGTACATGGTCAAGAGGGCGTCAGAGCTGTCCCAACGGGGATATCGCTACGCCGATGGCCCAACTTGTATATTGGAAGCGGCAATGAAAGTCTCGGTCATCAGAGTAATCGCCACGCTGCTGCTGAGCGGCCAGATGCTGCCGGTTGGCCTGCCGCTGTTGTGTGACCAAGTCCAGCGAGGAACGTCGGCGACCTGTGAGCAACGGATGGCGTCCGTCCCGTCTGGGGCGACCGTGGAAGCCACGACCCACGCTACCCCGTGCGCTAACCCAGCATTTTGCGCGATCACGGGGAACGCCGTGCTCTCGTTGAAGGCACCGATCTCCGTCTCTACTAGAGAGTGTCACATCGTCTGTTTCGGTCTTTCCACGTTCGTTCCGGCCGATCCACAAGCACCGCTCCCTCCGCCGCCCCAAGCCTAGCCTCTCCCAAGCGTAGTGTGCCCCGACGCGCCGTCCACACCGGCGCGGGCTCCGGCGCGTTCCGCCGGAAACGGATTGGCGAGGAGAGGTATGCAAGTCCGAAACCTGATTCTGACCGCGAGCGCGTTCGTGATAGCGAGCGCCGGTCCTGCGCACGCGCAGGACTGGGCACCCGTCGCTAGCGACTCGGGTTTACAAGCGCTGGTCGCTGAAGCGCTCGCGCGCAACCCGACGGTCGCGCAGCGGCGAGCGGCCGTCCGAGCCGCTACGCTCCGCATCCGACCCGCCGGTTCGCTGCCAGACCCGATGCTGACGGTGGGCGTGATGGACCTGGTGCTGCCGCACTTCGCGTTCAACCAAAGCGACTTCACCGAGGCGGACGTCGAGCTGAGCCAGGAGATTCCCTGGCCGGGAACCCTGGGCGCGCGTTCGGGAGTGATGCGCGCGGCCGCGGCGGGCGCTCGCGCCGAAGAGGGCGCCGTCCGCCGGGAGCTTACGACCGCAATGGCGGTCGCCTACTACCGCCTTGGCTACGCGGTGACGGCGCGGGAGACGCTGCGCCACCAGCGGGAGCTTCTCGACGCCGCTGTCCAGCTCAGCACGACGCGCTACGCCACAGGAGCCGCGCCGCAAAGCGATCCCCTCCAGGCAAAACTGGCCCGGGATCGCCTGCGGTCCGAGGAGTTCGCGTTGGAGAGCGAGCGCGTCGCCGCGCTCGCCGCTGTGAACGCGCTGCGAAATCGGACGCCGGGAGACTCTCTCGGTGTCGTTGCGATGGACCCCGCTCAAGTGCGGGCGGGGATCTCGCCGCTGCCGCCCTCCGACTCGCTCGTCGCCCTGGCTCTCGCCGCGCACCCGCGCCTCGCCGCCCGGCGCGCCGCGGTCGACCAGGCCACCCGTACGATTCAGGTCGAGCGGCTGGGAGCGCGCCCCGACTTTACGCTCTCGGCGCGCTATGGCTACAGGCCTGTCGCGTTCGGTTTCAACTTTCCGGACTTCTTCTCCGCCTTCGTAGGCCTGCGCCTTCCGGTCTGGGCGTGGCGCAAACAGAACCGGCTCGCCGACGCCGCGCGCGCGGATTCAACTGGGGCCGCGGCTGGGCTGCGCGATGCGGAGCTCCAGCTCAGCCGCGAAGTCACTGAAGCCGCTGCCCGAGTCCAGGCGTCACAGCAGCGTCTGGCGCTCCTCGTGGACGGCGTCCTGCCGAATGCGCGGGGGACGGTCGAATCCGTGCTACGGAGCTATCAGGTCGGTCGCGCCGAGTTCCTCACGCTCTTGTCGGTCGAGGACACCAGGTACCGGGCCGAGCTGGAAGCGGTCGCGGTCGCGGCGGACTACCAGGCGCAACTTGTCATGCTGCGGCAGTTGACCGCAGGGGAGACGCAGCCGTGAAACAGATCTCTACCGGGCTGCTCGTCGCAGCCATGACGCTGACGGGATGCAAGAAGGCTCCCGCTCCGGCCATGCAGGGGATGCCGGGGATGCCTGGAATGCCGGCCGCCGGCGCTGACACCGCAGCCGTGAAACCGATCAAAATCGGGCTGCAGGTCGCCGCCGTGACACTGACCGGATGCAGGAAGACCGCACCGAGCCAGGAGATGGCGAGCATGAAGGACATGCAGGGGATGCCGGGCATGCCCGGAATGCCGGCTCCAGGGGCCGACACGTCGGGCGTCCCGCTGGGTCGGGCCGAAGCCGCGAGGCTCGGCATCACGTTTGCTCGGGCCGCCGAGCGCCCGGTACGATCCTCGGTGCGGGCAGTCGGGATACTGAAGTACGCCGAGCCCAACCTCGTGTACGTCAACGCTCGGGTCGGTGGTTGGGTGGAGCGCCTGTACGCGGATTATGTCGGTAAGCGTGTCGAGCAGGGCGACCCGCTGCTGGCACTCTATTCTCCCGATCTGGTGAGTGCCCAGGAGGAATACCTCTTGGCACGGCGGCTGAAGGACGACACGCTCGCGGCCAGCGCTCGGCGTCGTCTCACGCTGTGGGACATCCCGCCCGATCAAATCGACAGCCTCGAGACGAGAGGAAGTGTGACCCGCACGCTGTTGCTGCGCGCCCCGCGTAGCGGAGCAGTCACGGAGAAGATGGTCATCGAAGGCCAAGCGGTGAAGGCTGGGGACAACCTGTTCCAGATCGCCGACGCCCGAGTGCTATGGGTGGACGTCGCAATCTTCGAGCAGGACGCGGCCGCCGTCCGCGTCGCCACTCCGGCCGCGATCACCGTGGACGCGCTCCCCGGACGGACGTTTCGCGGACGCGTGACGTTCATCTACCCGCAGCTCGACGAGAAGACCCGCACCCTGACGGCCCGCGTCGCAGTGGACAACGTCGATGGCGCCTTGCGGCCGGGGATGTACGCGACCGCGGCGCTCGCGACGGCGGGCCGGCGTGCTGTGAGTGTGCCGCTCGAGGCGGTGCTGCCCACCGGAACGAAGGACCTCGTCTTCGTGAACCGGCGCGACGGCCGGTTTGTGCCCCGGGAGGTGCGCGTGGGGCTCCGCGGTGACTCACTCGTCGAGATCGTCGAGGGCTTGAAGCCGGGCGACGAAGTCGTGGCCTCGGCGACGTTCCTGCTCGACTCGGAGTCGAACCTCGCCGCGGCGATTCAGGGACTCATGCTCCAGATGGGGATGGGCCTGAACATGGGCGGAATGCGGATGCCCGCCAAGGAAGGGGCGCGCCGGCCATGATCGAGAAACTCATCGCCTGGTCCATCCGGCGCCGCGAGCTCGTGGCGCTCGGCGCGATCTTCGTACTCGTGGCCGGCGTATTCTTGCTCCGCACCATGCCGGTGGATGCGATCCCGGATCTCTCGGATACGCAAGTGATCGTCTACACCGACTACCCGGGCCAGGCGCCCCAAGTCGTGGAGGACCAGG
>QHTX01000017.1 GCA_003220975.1 Gemmatimonadota bacterium
GCTGGGCGCCCGCTGCGACTGCAGCCTCGCGGCTCGCGAGTATCTCATCAGCGCCGGCGAGAGCGGCAATTCGCGCCGCCTCATGGACGCCGCTGCCGCGGAACGCGCGACCAGATCGAACGGCGTCGGCGGTATGGACGCCAATGCGGATCCTTGGCGCGAATCCGTGCTCGCGACGGTGTACAGCAAGCATGCGTTGCACTGCAACCGCACACGCGATGGCAGGCGCAGCTGAGTCGAACGCGACGAGGAATCCATCACCCGCATGGTCCACCTCTTCGCCGTGGTGCTCGAGAAACAGCCCGCGCAAAGCCGCGTCGTGCCAGCGAAGGAGATTTGCCCACGTCTCGTCGCCGACCGTCTCGGCGAGCCTCGTTGAGTCGACGATGTCGCTGAATAAGAAGGCACGGCTGGTGCGCACAGGCTGTGTCCCTGGGATAGCTGCGAGCTTCTCGCGCGCGCGAGCCAGATCCGGCGAGGCCCCAAGCCGCTCGAAGGCCGCGGCCGCCGCCTCTAATTCCTGGCGGGCGCCGGACTCGTCCCCCTCTAAGTGGTAGCTGTCGGCGAGCAGCATCCGTGTGCGGGCGACCTCATACGGCGCGTCCACTGACTGCCAAAGCTTGAGGGCCTCGCGGAGCGGGGATGTAGCGGGACTCGCGCCGGCCAGATCGACGGAGGCCCTGGCGCGCAGCGCCATCGCACGGAGCGCCTGGCGCGGGTTGGTAGCTGCAATGGTCTCTAGCTCGCTCGCGGCGGCGCCAGCCGTCATCTCGCCGGCGCCAAGCGTAACTTCGACCAGCGCCTCGAGCAGCCGAGCGTGCTCGATGGTGGTCAAATTGACGTTTTCGAGTGCCCGTTGCAGGCCGCGCGCCGCCGGCTCCGTCTCGCCTCGAGCCAGCAGAAGGAGCGCTTGGCCCGGTTGCGGGTCGCGGCCGAGGGCGTGCGCATGACGGAACGCGGTCTCAGCTCCGACAGGATCGCCAACTCGGAGACGTATCTCGCCCAACTCGAGATAGGCATCGGCAGCATACCCGACGAGGAAGTGTTCGAGTTCCTCACCGGCCGCCCGTGCCTCCCGCTCGGCGTCAACCCAGGCGCCGCGGAGCCGCATAATTTCCGCCCTTCGGACTCGGCAGATGCCGGGAAAGCCGTGTATCGATTGGCGCTCGCACCAGCGCGTAGCTCTCTCTGCCCATTCGCCGGCACCAGCGAAGTCACCTGAATCTCGGTAGGCGGCGATCGCATTGCAAAGTACGACGCCGGTCGCGAACGGACCGAGCTCGCCGCCCACGGCGGCCGCGCTCACCTCGTCAACCAGGGCAAATCCCTCTTCGACGCGACCAGCCTCGATCAAGTCGAGAGACTTCCATGTGTCCGTAAGCGCGATGAGATCGGGATCATTCAACCGACGGCCGATATCAAGTGCCTTCTCGTAGAGGGGTAGGCCCTCCTGGCGGTGCCCAGTAGTGCACAGCCTGCGCGCGTCGAGACGGACCTGATAGCCGTGTTCGGCACACTCAGGAAGGCCCTCCAACAGCCCCGCGGCTTTTGCGCTCCAGCCTGACCCTGTCTCACGGTCGCCGAGGCCGTTGACATAGTTGAAACGAAGCATCTGCGCGCAATTCGCGGCTTTGCGGCGGTCACCTGCTGCCAGGTACCGCGCATAGGCCTGCTCATGAGCATCCAGGCAACCTTCACGATCGCCGATCCACCAACAGGCCTTGCCAAGGCGCTCGAGGTCGGATGCGGCCACATCGTCGCCCGCCTCTATTGCTCGGCGATATAGCGCGACCGCGCCGCGCCAATCGTGCCGGTTATAGGCGGTCCGGGCGTCGCCCAATGGCGAGGGCGCTAGTGCCACAGCAACATTCTGAAGGTTGGAATAGCCAGCCCTCCGAGTCAGGTAGCGCAGCGAACCACCGCTCTCGACTACTCCGGTCGGCGAGCTCTGATGGAATACCCCATTGTTCCAAACGCCCGAGCGCTCTCCTTCCCGCGAGCGCCCGCGAATGTGTCGAGTGGATTGGCCAGCTCGATGTCAGAGAGTCCAGCGCCACCGATCACCGTCTCCCACCCTGCGCACGGCAGGGCGCCGGCGATTCAACCAGTCCAGAGATCGATGTCATGAAGCGCTTCCTCAGGGACGGGTCGCTCAAGGCAGATGTCCGCGACTGTCATCCGGCCTCCAGGCCGCAACACCCGGAAGATCTGTCGATAGACACCGATCTTGTCCGGGCAGAGGTTGATCACGCCATTAGAGATCACAACATCAGCCCAGCCATCTTCGACGGGCAAATCTTCGATCAGGCCGTCACGAAACTCGACATTGTCCAGTCCCAGCCTCGCTGCCATCGATCGACTGCGATCCAGCATCTCAGGAGTCATATCGACTCCAATCACCTTTCCTTCGCCGCCCACCCAAAGCGCCGCCAGGAAGGAGTCCATACCGGCTCCAGAGCCGAGATCGACAACCCTCTCACCAGGTGTCGGCCCACCCCAATAGAAAGGATTGCCTACGCCAGCAAAAGCTTCACAGGCGAAATCGGGAAGCCGGTCGAGCGGTGTCGGAGGGTAGCCGAGTCTAATCGCGTGGGCGCGTCCAGTATGGAAGTGATACTCGCCCGTCGGATCTTCGGCGACCTCGCGGTACTTCTCGCGGACCTCCTTGCGCAGCGCTTCCAGATCGACCCCCTCGAGTATCTCGGCCATCGTCTTCTCCTATTGATTGCCCACGCGAGGATCAGCCTTGAATGCTGTCGCCATGAACACCTCACCGCGATAGACGTAGTGCTCGTCGTCGGCATCGGACAGGCGATCCCGAACCCGGCGCAGGCAAGCCTCACGATCCTCGACATCCAATGACTGAAGACGCAGTCGCGAATTCATGCGTACCTGGTAGTCGAAGTGGTCTTCCGATCGCCATCGGTGCTCAATCGACTCAGTCCAAACCTTGATCGTTACGAAGTCTGCTTGTTCCAGCAACGTCGTCATCTTCTGAGAGCTGTCGCAACAGGTCCGATTGTCGACCGCCGGAAGTCCGATGACCTGGGCGCCCGCTTCTTGCAGCTCCTCATCCCAAGTGGCACTCGCCAGCGGCTCATTCTCGGACCCCCACGTAACCGTGCCCACGGCGCCTCCCGGCTGCAACACTCGGTTCACCTCCGCAAGGCATCGTTCGGGGAATGGCAGGTGAAAGAGGACGAATGCGACGACCGCTACCTCAAAACGGTTGGCAGGTAGGGCCAGCTTCTGCACATCCATGAGTGCCAGAGGGGTTGAGTGCTTCTTTTTGGCCAGGCGCAACATGCCCTGAGAACGATCGACGCCGACGATCACGGCGCTTGGGGCCGACCGCTCTATCGCAGGTAACAAGGCGCCTGCGCCAGTGCCAATGTCGATGACGTACTTGGTCGTGCTAGACAGAGGGAGATGTGCGATCAGACGCTCGCCGACGGGCCGGATGATCGGGCTCCACAACCCGTCATAGGCGTCGGCGCGCTGCGAATAGCGGTCAGCCAGCATCGCCATCTGCTTATCCGCCGTCAGGTCGACCTGCTTCATCGGTCCGCCGTCCGAATGCTGGCCCCATCTGACTCGACGCTATTCCCGGCGGCAATCCATTCCGGCAGTCCGTCGGTAAGGTGGCGCGCAGCGTAACCGTTTGATCGCAGCATCCGGACCGCCTCCGGCGCGAAGGCGCAGTACGGGCCGCGGCAGTACGCGACGATCTCGCGGTCGCGCGGTAGTTCCCGCAGCCTCCGCTGCAGCTCCTCAAGTGGAATCGAAACCGCCCCCGTAACGTGCGCGGCTTGGTACTCCTCAGCGGGACGTACATCGACGACTACCAGTGACTCTCCGGCATTCAGCCTGGTAAGCAACTCGTCAGCGCTGATCGATTCGAGGCCTTCCGGTGAGCCAAGGTATGCCTCTACGAGGCCCTTGACACCCGGCAGTCTATCGGCCGCCAGCGAGCGAAGGGCCACCCAGGATTGATACACGACGGGCGAGGCCAGCCGGTACCGCACGCGTGTGCCGTCCCGAGTTGCGGTCACCAGTCCCGCCTCCTTCAAGACCCGGAGGTGCCCGCTGGTGTTGGCGACTGACATGGTGACCTGACGCGACAGTTCCTCGACGCTTCGCTCGCCGTTGGCCAGCACGTCGACGATCTCCACCCGGCGCCCGCTGGCTAACGCCTGAGCGACTTTGGCGAATTGATCGAAGAGCTCAGTCTTGACTGCTCGATCTGGCATGAGGCGCAGTATCCCAATCTCACACGTCTTTGTCAATGATTCAATTGATCTCTTGACAATTTGAGGATAGGCGCGGAGAATGCCGCCCAACGGACTTCCGGAGGTGATTGAGATGATCGAGCAGGGGCGCGTTCCGACAGCCGAGGCAGATGTGGCGGCGACAGTTGAGCGCACATCCGCGCGCAAGTTCCTCGAGCTACTGGCGGCGCGCGACTTCGATCGGCTGGCTGCGTCCCTGGCGAGCGACGCCCACGCTCGGTTCCTGCTCCCTCACGGGCTGGAGGAGTACGACGGCGGAGAAGCGATCGTTGCCCGCATCAGGAGCTGGTTCGGGTCGGCGACGGTCTTCGACCTTACCTCCTCGACCGAGGACGAGGTCGGAATGCGACACCGCATTAGCTGGCGGTTCAGCCTCGTGCGCGATGGCTCGCGCCAGGTAATCGAGCAGCTTTACCTGGACATGGGGCCTCACGGTATCGAGCGGATCGATCTCCTCTGTTCCGGATTCCTAGCCGAGCCCGATGTCGCCGGCGGCCCGACGCAGGTATTCGACGCCGGCGACATGGGCTGCGCCGACGGCCTGGCTCAGGAGTTCCGACGCCAGATCGCCAAGGTCTCGATAGGCGGGTCGCTGGAGGTCGTCGTCAGCGATCCGGCCGCCAAAGGGGATCTGCCTTCTCTGGCAAGGCTGCTAGGGCAGCGGATCACGTCAACCGAGGCGCACGACGACGGGCGCCTCACCATCACCGTGGAGAGACAGAAATGAACGAGAAGCTCATCTTCAACTGCACCCGGGGTCGTGAAGAGCCGGAGCGGGCGACGCTGCCCTTCATTGCCGCCAACATCGCGGCCACGGCGGGCCAGGAGGCAGTCGTCCTTTGCACGATCGAAGCGGTTCGCCTGGGTTGCAAAGGCGGCAGCGAGGGCGTCGAGGCGACGGGGCTGCCGAAGCTCCACGATCTCATGACTGAGTTCATCGCCAATCAGGGCAAGGTGTGGCTTTGCGGCGCCTGCGCCAAGCCGCGGGGCATCACGCCAGAGCAGCTGGCAGACGGTGTGAGCATCGTCGGGGCCGCGAAGATAGTGGAAGAGATCGTCGCCGGTGCCAAGTCGGTCGCTTTCGCCTGAAGCGAAACGACACCTCAGCGAGGTTTCTGGAGGATGCGCTTCATGACGGCTGACCGCATCTCGGTCGGTTGGACGCCCTACCGCCGGTTCAAGGTTGTTTCTAAAGCCGTGATGGCTGGCGGCGTGACCAGAGGGCGCGGCTGAGAGTGACAAAAGCAGCCGCCAGAAGTACCGAGCCGATGATGGTAGGTATGCGACCCACCGGCGNNNGCGTGAGCAGGGCGCCCGTCACCAGGAGCCAACCCGCCCAGGCCTGGATCACCGCTGCCCGAGCCATTGCAATTCCGAACATCACGTAACCCGGAAAGAAAGTTACGGCGGTAGCCAGCAACGCCGGCATGAGTCCGGCAGCTGCACCGCCCGGCCCCACAAGTGCGAGTGGTGCAGCTTCAGTCGGGTGCGAAGTGGCGATCAGAGGCAGCGCAAAGCCGTCCAGCAGGGAGACGCTTGCCGTCATGGCCGAGCCGGCCAGCGCAAGGAGGAAGCCCACCGTTCCTAGCCATCCAAACTTGCCTATGTGAATGAAGTAGGCGGCAGGTAAGCCCATTGTGATCAGGAGATAGGCGATCCAAAAGACGGCGTGCGCTGGTGTCTCCGCCGGATTGAAAAGAGCTCGAGGGTCGTAAAGATCGGGGTCGAAGGCTGTTGCGGGCACCTGGAGCAGGCCACCAACGAAGAGAGCTATCGCACTGAGCCGCATCGATGTGTTCGTTGCAGAACGGCTGACCGGTCCTCGGCCTGAACGCCTTTCACCTGCTCAGGTTGGTGAGCGCCCGCTTGCACTCTGGTGAGGCCGAAGCAAATCGGGATCCGGCCGAGTCCGACACAAGG
>QHTX01000018.1:0-7587 GCA_003220975.1 Gemmatimonadota bacterium
GCGCACCGCCATCCGCGCCGCGAACGGCGCGATTTTCCAGCGCACCCTCACCGAGCACGACAAGCGCGGCATGGGGACCACGGTCACGGCGCTGGTGCTCTTCGGCACGCGGTTCCTCATCGGGCAGGTGGGCGACAGCCGGGCGTATCTGTATCGCGACGGCAAACTGATCCAACTCACCAAGGACCATTCCTACGTGCAGGAACAGGTGGACGCGGGCTACCTGACCCCCGAGCAGGCCCGGTCACATCCCTACAGCAACGTGATCACGCGCTGCGTGGGAGCGAACAGCGACGTCATGCCGGACATCTACCTCGGCACCGTGAAGCCGACGGACCTGTTCCTGCTGGCCTCGGACGGGCTGACGGGGATGCTCGAGGACCCGCAGCTGGCGGAGCTCCTGGCGGGAAAGCGCGTGCCCCAGGACCAGGTCGACGATCTGATCGCCGAGGCGAACCGCCACGGCGGGCTCGACAACATCACGGCGATCATCGTTCGGATCGATGCGGTGGATGCACCCGTGGGCGACACGACGCAGATCACGCAGCCGGGGGGGCGAGCGCGGCCGCGGTAGCCAGGCCGCGATGATGCGTAGGGGCACGGCCTGCCGTGCCCCTACACGTCAACGTACCAACGCCCGGTCCGCTGCCACGCGTGCCGCCACCTCCTCCCGCGGCGCCATCACCAGGTCCACGATCGCGTGTGCGGGTACCGCCACGTCCCGCAGCACGAACACGCGCAGCCGGCGCGCCGAGCGGTACAGCTCGGCGGCGACGCGCGGCAGCCCCAAGTGCGCGGCGGCCGCGGCCCCCGCGAGGTGGGTCACTGTCCCGTCGCGCTTGACGAGGGGAAGCTCGAGCGCCAGCATGTCGGCTTTGGCTGGAAAGTCGAGGAACAACTCGCCGGGCTCGAGGTGAAGCTCGAGGGCCAGCCGGTCTTCGACCTGCTCGAGCAGATCGGGGTCCTCGCCCGGCCACCCGGGCGTAGCGGCGGGCAATTCCGTCGCCGGCAGGTCGAGCGCTCGCTTCGCGAGCCGCCGCTCACGCAGCCGCCGCGCCAGGCCGGTGGTGTCCCGCTGCATCAGATCGTGGATCAGCCCGTCGTCGGTCGCGACGGCCACGGCGGCGGGCTCGAGCTGCGCCGTGGCGATGGCGCGCCGCACCAGGCGCTTGAACATCGCCGTGGCGCTGCGGACCGCGTGGTGCCAGTACACGTTGCGGTACATCTGATACTTGGCGAAGAGCAGCGACTCGAGCGCCGCCAGTCCCTTCTCGTGCAGCGCCAGCGTGCGGCGGCCGTCCGGGTCCGAGGCGACCGTCAGGGACGTGAGCAGCCGATCCACGTCGATCACTCCATACGGCACGCCGCACATCCACGCGTCGCGCGACAGATAATCCAGCTTGTCCACGTCGAGCGAGCCCGACACGAGCCCTGCGAGCGGCTCGCGGGCCGTCCCCTGGATCAGCGGCAGCAGCTGCTCGGCGGGGGCGTCGAGCTCCGCGAGTCGCTGCGCCAGCCCGTCGCTCGCCAGCTGCCGGCCGGCGAGCACCTCGTGGTGCGGCAGGCCCGCCTCCTCGAGCGCGTGCGAGAACGGATAGTGCCCGATGTCGTGCAACAGCGCCGCGAGCTTGAGCCGCACCCGGTCCGCCGGCTCGACGCGCGCGTCCCCCGCGTCTTCGACCTGGGCGAGCAGGCGACGCGCCAGGTGATAGGCGCCGAGGGCGTGCTCGAAGCGACTGTGGGTGGCGCCGGGATAGACGAGAAAGGCGTGCCCCAGCTGCCGCACGTACCGCAGCCGCTGCACCGCGGCCGTGTCGACGACGGCGAGCGCTTCCGGGTCGAGGCGTATGTTGTTCCAGAGCGGGTCGCGGACGACCTCGAACCGGGTCAACGCGCGGGGCCTGCGTCCCGGACGGCGGCGTGGACGTGGTCCTGGAACTGCTCGAAGTTCTGGTGGAACATGTGCGCGAGGCGCGCCGCTTGGGCGTCGTACGCGGCGGGGTCGCGCCACGTCCCCCGCGGGAGCAGCACGTCGTCCGGGACGCCGGGGACCTGCAGCGGCACCTCGAGCCCGAACACCGGCTCGGGAGCCGTGGGAATGCGGTCGAGCTTTCCGGCGAGCGCGGCGCGCACCATCGCGCGCGTGATGCCCAGGCGGATGCGCTGTCCCACACCGTGCGGGCCCCCGCTCCATCCCGTGTTGACGAGCCAGCACTGCACGCCGTGCTGAGCGATCTTCGCGCCGAGCAGCGAGGCGTACACGTTGGGGGCGAGCGGCAGGAACGGCGCCCCGAAGCAGGTCGAGAAGGTGGCCTTCGGCTCGGTCACGCCGCGCTCGGTGCCCGCGACCTTGGCCGTGTAACCGGACAGGAAGTGGTACATCGCCTGCGCCGGGCTGAGCCGCGCGATCGGGGGCATGACGCCGTACGCGTCGCACGTGAGGAACACGATGTGCGAGGGATGCCCCGCCACTCCGCCCGGCACGTGGTTCGGGATGTAGTGAATCGGGTACGACGCGCGGGTGTTTTCCGTGATCGCCGCCGACTCGAAGTCCACTTCGCGGGTCTCCGGGTCCACGACCACGTTCTCGAGCACGGTGCCGAACGTCTGGGTGGCGCGGTAGATCTCGGGCTCTCCATCGGGCGAGAGCCGGATCACCTTGGCGTAGCACCCGCCTTCGAAGTTGAACACGCCGCCGTCCGACCAGCCGTGCTCGTCGTCGCCGATCAGCGCCCGCTCGGGGTCGGCGGAGAGCGTGGTCTTGCCCGTGCCCGAAAGGCCGAAGAAGAGCGCGACGTCGCCGGTCTCCCCCAGGTTGGCCGAGCAGTGCATCGACAGCACGCCGCGCTTCGGCAGCAGGTAGTTGAGGATCGAGAAGACCGCCTTCTTGAGCTCGCCCGCGTAGCGGGTGCCGCCGATCAGGATCGTCCGGCACCCGAAGTGGATGACGATGAACGTCCCCGAGCGCGTGCCGTGCAGCGCCGGGTCGGCCTGGAACTCGGGGGCGTGGAGCACGAGCCAGGAGGGCGAGAAGGCGGCGAGCTCGGACGGGCCGGGGCGGAGGAACATGTTGTAGACGAACAGCGCGTGCCACGCGTTCGGCGTGACGAACCGCAGCCCGAGGCGGTGGTTCGCGTCCGCCCCCGCGAACAGGTCGCGCACGAACAGCTCCTCACCGTTCAAGTGCTCGAGCACGGCCGCGCGCAGGCGCTCGAACCGCCCCGGCTCGAGCGGCTGGTTCACCCGGCCCCAGTGGACGTCGCCGGCCGACGACGGCTCCTCGACGATGAANCACGATGAACTTGTCGTTCGGGCTGCGGCCGGTGTGCGGCGTGGTCACGGCGCAGAACGCGCCGCCCGCCACCACGACGCCCTCGGCGCGGCGCACGGCGTGCTCGTAGAGCGCCGGCGGGCCCGGGTTCCAGTGGACCGGGCGGCGGGGCGCCAGCCCCGCGGCCTCGAGTGCCGCGGCCCGCTTGCCCTCGGCGGGCCGCGTGGCGTGCGCGGTCACGCGCGCGGCCCCCCCCCCGGCGTGCCCGGCCGTCGGCCGTGCTCCTGCGCGTCCACGGCGGCGATCACCGCCATGTTGACGATGTCGTTGACCTCGGAACCCCGCTGCAGCACGTGGACCGGTTGCGCCATCCCCACGAGAATCGGCCCGATCGCCTGCGCGCCGCCGACCCGGTCGAGCAGCTTGTAGCTGATGTTGGCCGCATCGAGGTTGGGGAAGATGAGCACGTTCGCCGGGCCGCGGAGCTTCGAGAACGGATAGGTCTTGGTCAGGACCCGCTCGACCACGGCGGTGTCCGCCTGCATCTCGCCGTCCACCTGCAGAGCGGGCTCGCGCTCGTGCAGCAGCGTCACGGCCCGGCGCACCTTCTCCGCGGCGCCGTGGCGCACCGAGCCGAAGTTCGAGAACGAGAGCAGCGCGACACGCGGCTCGATCCCCAGCCGCCCCACGAACTCCGCCGTCGCCGACGCGATCTCGGCGAGCGTCTCGGCGTCGGGATCGATGTTCACCGTGCAGTCCGCGAAAAAGAACGTCTGCTGCGGCAGCACCAGCATGTAGATGCCGCTGACGTGCCGCCGGCCCGCCTCGGCGCCGATCACCTCGAGCGCGGGGCGCATCGCGTCGGGATAGTACATCTCCACCCCCGCCACGACGGCGTCCGCCTGCCCCGACCGGAGCATCATCAGGGCGTGGTACAGGGGATCGAGCACGCGATTGCGCGCCTCGCGCAGCGTGATCCCCTTGCGGCGCCGCAGCTCCCACAGCTCGCGGGCGAACGTCTCGAGCTGCGCACTCGCCCGCGGGTTCGCGAGCGTGATCTCCTCGAGCGTCACCCCGGCGTCGTCCGCCTGGCGGCGCATCGCGTCGGGATCGCCCAGCAGGATCGGCTCGGCGATCCCCTCGTCGGCCAGGATGCGGGCGGCCTTGAGGATGCGCGGGTCCTCCCCCTCGGGAAACACCACGCGCTGCGCCGCCTGCTGCGCCCGGCTCGAGAGCCCGCGCATCACCTCGCGCGCCCGCCCCAGCCGCGCGTCGAGCTGCGCCCGGTACTCGTCCACGTCGATCACCCGGCCCGCCACGCCCGACCCGACCGCCGCCCACGCCACCGCGGGCGCCACCCACAACAGCACCCGCGGGTCGAACGGCTTGGGGATCAGGTACTCCGGCCCGAACCGCAGCCGGTCGAGCCCGTAGGCGCGCATCACCGCATCGGGCACCTCTTCCTTGGCGAGGGCCGCGAGCGCCCGCGTCGCCGCCATTTCCATCTCTTCGTTGATCTTCCGGGCGCGCACGTCGAGCGCGCCCCGGAAAATGAACGGGAAGCCGAGCACGTTGTTGACCTGGTTGGGGTAGTCGGAGCGGCCCGTCGCGATCACGGCGTCGCTCCGCGCGTGGCGCGCCTCCTCCGGCATGATCTCCGGCGTGGGGTTCGCCAGCGCGAACACGATCGGCCGCGGCGCCATCCCCTGGAGCATCTCCCCCGTCACGATCCCGCCCACCGAGAGCCCCACCAGCACGTCCGCGTCCTTGAGCGCCTCGGCCAACGTGCGGGCCCGGCTGCGGTGCGCGAACCGGCTCTTGTAGCGGTCGAGGTCGACCCGCTCGCTGTGGATCAGGCCCTTCTGGTCGCACAGGAAGATCCGCTCACGGTTGACGCCCAGCCGCACGTAGTGCTCCGCCGTGGCGATCGCCGCGGCGCCCGCGCCCGCGAATACGACCTTGACGGCCCCCGCGTCCTTCTGCACGAGCTCGAGCGCGTTGAGCAGCGCCGCGCCCGAGATGATCGCCGTGCCGTGCTGGTCGTCGTGGAACACCGGGATGGAGAGGGTCGCGCGCAGCTGCTCTTCGATATAGAAGCAGTCCGGGGAGCGGATGTCCTCGAGATTGATGCCGCCGACGGTGGGCTCGAGCAGCTGGCAGAAACGGATCACGTCATCGGGGTTCTCCGACCCGACCTCCAGGTCGAACACGTCGAGATCGGCGAACGCCTTGAACAGGATCCCCTTGCCCTCCATCACCGGCTTGCCCGCGAGCGGGCCGATGTTGCCCAGCCCCAGCACGGCCGTGCCGTTCGTCACGACGGCGACGAGGTTGCCCTTCGCCGTGTAAGTGTATGCCTCCTCCGGGTGGGCGGCGATCTCATGGCACGGCTCTGCCACCCCCGGCGTGTAGGCGAGGGACAGGTCGCGCTGGTTCTTGAAGGGTTTGGTCGGCGAGACCTGGATCTTCCCCGGGCGGCCCTGCGAGTGGTAATCCAGGGCCTCCTGGCGGCGCGTCGACATCGAGGACACAAGTCCTTTTTTGTGAAGGAGTTATGCTATCGGCCGGGGCCGGGGGTGTCAAGGCGGCGGAAGTATCGTCGCGGGCGTGTGATACAGCACCTCCGCCGTGTGGCGGTCGCGCTCGCTCGGGGCCGCCACCTCAGGCGGTGGGTACATGAGGTCGGTCGAGTCGGCGCTGTGCTGCAACAGGCCCAGGGAGTGCCCCAGTTCGTGCACGGCGGTGCGTCGCAGGCAGGCTGCGACCTCCGCCTCCGTATGCCCGACCAGCACCGTCAAGTGCACGTGGGGCGGACCAGTCAGCCGGTTGTTGGCGTCAACCGGAGGGTATTGCGTGACCCCGCTGCAGGCGTAGACCCAGGGCCCCGGGTCGGGCGCCACGTCCGGCACACTGTCCGCTGCGACGACGACGTCGGCGCTCGTCGAATCGCCCACGACCACGCCCGTGAACTCGCCGTACAGAAACCCGCTCGCCCAGATGTCGATCCCGCGCTGCACGAGAAACGGGAGGTTGCCCACCGGTTGCGCGTAGAATCGCACCGGGAGCCGGTCGGCGGGCCAGTGGAACACGTCCGGGGGGGCGCCGGAGCTGAACCCGTAGATGTCGGCGCGCGACGGGACCGCGGGGTCGCTGCACGCGACCACGAGCGCGACGCAGCACCAGGCGCGTTTCACGGGCGGGCGCCGACTCCGTGCTGGCCGACACTCCACCCCAGGGTGAGGGCCACGCGATGCACGATCTCCCCCGAGGTGAACCCCTCGTTCCGGAGCGCGGGCGTGAGGAAGCGCTGGATGTCGTAGCGTGCCCGCAGGGCGAGCCCGCGCAGCGTGCTCCCCCCCAGCGGCAAGGCGTAGCTCACGCCGAGCGCCCCCAGCGCCGTCACGCCGCCGGTACCCCCGGCGAAGATGCCGTTGTCCGCCGCCGGGAGGTACTTGAGGCCACCGATCGCGGCGTCGGCCGCGAGGCCGGGCGCGAGCCGGCGTGCGACGCCGACGGTGAGGGCGAGCGCCCCCAGCCCGCCCAGGCCGGCTGTGGTGCCGTCCTGGTCGTGGCGCTCGAGTCGGCTCCAGGAGACGTCGAGCGTCGCCACGGCCGACCAGGGGTCGTTGAGCGGCGTGGTCGCGGACACCGCGAGGACCGGCGCGATGGCGGGCCGTACGTCGAACGGCGTCACGATCGAGTCGTGGACCATCGTGGACGTATAACGAGCGCCGAGGGAGAGCTGGAGCGAAACCTGAGCCGAGAGGCGACGGAAGGACGGAAGGACGGAAAGAAGGACGGAAAGAAGGAGCGCGAGCCAGATGCCTGAGCCCCGCGCCCCTTTCCGTCGGTCCGTCATTCCGTCGCAGTTTGCCATGGCCGCGCATAGTACACCTGGCGGTTTCACGGGGCAACCGCCGCTCAGCGAATCCGGATCACGTTGAGCCGCGCCCCGAGCGCGGTGGGGAAGAGTGACGTTGCACTGCGCCGGAACAGCAGCGTGTAGGCGGGCGCGCTCGGGCCCTGCAGCGCGCGCTGGTAGACGCCTGACCCCGAGCGAAGCGTGCCGCTGAGACTGACCGCGCTCCCCGCGCTCCTGGTGGGTACGAGCGGGTAGGGGAGCGGGAAGTTCGCCGGATCCTGGGCGTTGAGCGACGCATACGTGGTCCGAAAGTGCCACGAGGTGTACTGGAGCTCGGGCGGTGCGGTGAACCCGGGCAGGTCGGACACCCAGTTGGCGAGCGCCCAGCCGGTGACCGTCGTGTCGAAGGCGTGCCCCGTTTGCGCGGCGACGTTCACCGCACCGCTGAGCGTCG
>QHTX01000018.1:7603-14284 GCA_003220975.1 Gemmatimonadota bacterium
AGCGCCGTACTGATCCACGAGATACCGCACGAACAGCCAGCTCGCCCCCACCTCCGCCAGGGTGCCCTGGTCGAACTCGATCAGCAGGGGGGAGGTACCGGTGGCCCTGAGGTATTGATACGCGTCGTAGACGTCGCCGATCGCGTATTGCGAGAACTTGGCCGTGTCTCCCGGGAGGTAGCTGCGGCCCGCCAGCTCCTCGGCGTACTTCGACAATCCTTCGTCGAGCCATCCCTCCTCGGACTGTCCCACACGCACCAACACGTGCTGTACGTAACTGATCATGTGCTGGAACTCATGCGTGAAGGTGCCCGGCAGGACGCGCTTGACCTGCGTCCGGCTGTGGGAGCAGCTCAAGGTGCCGGCCGAGTCGGCCACAATCGAGTAGAACACCTCGCCGTGATTGGAGATGGACGAGGGGGCAGTGACCTCCAAGTCCGCTGAGAAGAAGAACCCGGCGATGAAGCCCCTGGACAGGCACGTCGCCTTGGACACGAGCTTGTTCACGACTCCCGTCATGAGGACGATCACGACGGAGTTCGCGTCGATGTCCGACACCCCTCCGAACGTCGCCGTATCGAGCGGGTAGAGCCGCGAGTCGAACTCCTGCTTCAAGGTGTCGAGATCGGCCGAGTCGAGGCCGGCCTTGGGCGCCGCCGTATCGACGTAGATCGCGATGTGTGCGCCCACCGTCCTGGCCCGCGCCGTCACGGCCTTGAACGAGGAGCAGTCGAGCTTCGCGCACACGGTGAACGTCCGCAGGCTACCCGGGCTGGGCGGGCCCGCTGGCAGCGGCGTCACCGTGGTTGGTGACGGCACGGCCGCCGACCGCGCCAGCGCCGCGGCGCCGGCCGGGCCACTGCGCGCCAGGTGGCGCAGGAACCCGTCGAACTGGACCGCTGCCAGCCGCGGCGAGGACGATGCGATCACCCCTTGGCCCACGGCCGGCGCGGCGGCCGTCAGGGTGGTCGTCCGGAGCAGAAAAGGCGAAGACTCTCCAAAGGTCCCCGCGGCGGATTGCGGTACGAGGAGGTACTCGGCGGAGTCGATCGCCGAGAGATTCGCCGCGAACGTCACGCACCCCGAGTCGGCGGCGGGGTCGAGCGTCGTGTCGCCGCCGACCGACAGTGCCACCTGGGACGCCAGCGCGGAGCCGCACGCGGGCAGTGCGGGTGCCGAGGTGCTGGAGCAGCCCGCCGCCGCGAGAAAGGACCACACCACCAGGTGTACGGCGTTGCGACGCTTCATGCCCACCTCCGCGCTGGCGTTGCCTGCGTCATGCTCAGGCCCCGATGTTCACCCGCAGCTGCACGCTGCGGGGCCGCCCCACCGACGCGCCGCTGAAGAACGCGCCCTTGAGGAGATACTTGTGGTCGAACACGTTGTCCACGTACAGCTGCGGCCGAATCACCACGTTGCCGACCGCCCAGGTGTACCCGGCGCTGGCGTTGAGGATGAAGTTCGGCGATACGTGGTTCGCCTTGTTGAAGTCGAACAGGCCGGTCCCGTACGTCGAGTCAGGCGGGTTCGCATTGATCAGTCCCGACCCGTAGATCCCGGTTGCTGACGCGTAGAACCCGCGCTGCGAGTACACGACGCTTGCGACCCCAGACAAACGCTGGTCGTGGTCCAGGTCGAAGTACCCGGATGGCGGCTCGACCGGGAAGAAGCCTCCGGTGATCGGGCCGATGCCGTACGCGTGGTTCAGGGCGAGGTTCACGTACCCGGAGACGGGGCCGGGCGGGCGCACCTCCACTACCCCTTCGATCCCTCTGACCCAGATGTTGGCGATGTTCACCGACGTGACGATCGCGGACCCCGGCACGGTATTGTCGTCGATCCCCGGGGCGCTGCGCTTGTAGTAGCCAGAGAGCTTGGTGACGACGCCGAAGGGAAACCGGTGCACGTACCCCACTTCGTAGAAGTTGTCACGCTCGGGCAGGGTCGGGGCGGTGACGACCCCGCTGTCGGCTACGCTGGTGATGGCGCGCAGGTCTTCGACGTTCGTGGGGACGAACAGGCGGCCGTAATACACCCAGAACGTATTCGCCGGGTTCGGGAAGAAGCTCAGCTTCACACGTGGGCTGACCTGGTGCTGGTTCCCCGCGAACGGGGCGTTGTGGTTGTCGAACCGCACCCCCGTCCGGAGCTCCCACTTGTCCGAGGGCGCGATCGCCGTCTGAGCATAGACGCCCACGTCGCTTCCCTTCAGGTCGGAGTTCGACGCGGGCCCGGGGCTTCCGGCCTTGGTGAGCGTCGAGAAGTTTTCGTGCCCGCCCGTGAATGAGGCGAGCACGCCGGTCTTGAACTCGAGCCCGTGATGCGGTCGCAGCGTGTAGTCCACCTTGACGCCTGCGGAGTGGAAGTTCCGGTCCTCGGCGAGGATGTAGTGTGTCGTGTCGGGTGAGAAGGCGAAGGTCGCCGAGTCCGTGAGCCCGGGCGTATAGAGCAGGCTGCCGTCCCGGAAGAACGCGCCCGTGAACAGCTCGGACGAGCGGCCGCTCCCCGAGGCGCCCTCGGCGAACCGGTGGCGCCAGCCGAGATTGACGAAGCCGTTCACGTCCTGCTGATGGTCGTCGATGATCCCTTCGACCGAGTCGAACGGGACGGCGAACCGGGTCCGGGATCGGTTCAGGTCGAGGTTCACGACGTCGCGGTCGGACGGGACGTATTGCACCTTCGCGAAGCCGAACAGGTCCGTGCCGTCGTTGTGGAAGTTCTCGGCCGTGTTGCGCAGCGTGTCGAACACCACCGGCTCGCGTCGCATCTCGGTCTCCTGCCGGGCACCCGAAAAGAAGAATCCCCACTTCCCGGCGTTGGTGCTCGCATTCAGCGCTTGGCCGTTCGCGTGGAACGACCCGCCGTAACCCGAAGCGTCGAGGTGGAAGCCCCCGGTGGGGATGCGCGTATTCACGTTAACGATAGCGGTGTTCTTGTTGCCGTATTCGGCGTCCCAGCCGCCGGTCTGGAAGTCGATCTGGTTGACCACTTCCGGATCGAACAGCTCGTTCAGGCTGCCCGAGATACCGGCGGGCACGGGGACGCCGTCCACGTAATAGGTGTACTCGGCGTGTTGGCCGCGGATGTGAACTTCGCCTGTCGGGGCCCGGACGGAGCCCGCGATCGACTGTTGCAAGATCTGGGAGGTTGTGTTGGTGGGCGCCCCGTGGTAGTCGTTTTGCTTGAAGACCTGGTTGCCCGTGCGGGTGTCGACGGCGAGCGGCACGGCGGCCCTCACCTCCACTGCCGAGAGGTTGAGCGGCAGGGGCACGAGCCGAAAGTCGGCTGCGGCGGTTTCATCGCCGGGCCCCACGGTCACGTCGCGCGATACGGCGCGATACCCCAGGTAGCGGACCTCGATGGTGTACTCGCCCGCGGGCAGGTTGTGGATCACGTAGCGACCGAAGGCGTCGGTCGTGGCGACCGCGACGGTGCTCCCCGCCCGCGTGAGCCGTACCTCGCCCCCGGATAATGGCGTTCCGCTCGTGCTGTCGACCACTGAGCCGCCGACGTCGCCGTCGACGCGCAGGGCGGCGGCGGCTGGGCCTGCCAGGCAGGCTGCGGCGGCGAGCCCCAGCAGCGCTCGTGTGGTCCCCGAGAAAGTTATCGCAGTCATCTGCTCTCCTTGACGTGTGTGAGTCACGCTGATCCGGGCGCTGCGGCGCTGGCCGCAACGGCTGGACGGATCCGTTCACGTACGGGCGACGTGCGCAGCGCGCGGCGTCGCTAGGAGAGCGCGGGGGGTGCTCGAGGCTGGGGGTGGGGTCGAGCGCGAGTCTCAGGCGGCGCTGCACGCTCCGTCCGCGTGGGAGCCCGGCTGTCGGCGGCGGCGAGCCGGAGCACCGTCGGGCGGCGCGGAACGAGCGGGGCGGTGAGGAAGTGGCACAGCGCGCAGTCCGGCGGATGCAGGCGCGCGCACGTGTCCGTGGTGTGCGACTCGACGTGCGCCCGGGCGCCGACGCCGGCCGCGTCGAGGCGCGCGTCCGCCCACGCGGCCGCGCCCGGCAGCAGGAGCTGCAGGGCGGCCGCGACGAGCCACAGGCGGCGCACAGCGATCGGGCGCCGGGTGCTTCGTGGGGCCCGCTCTGGCTCACGCAGAGGCGCGCACCAGCTTTCGCAGCACCAGGGCCCCTACTAGCACCAGCCCGTACATGCACACAATCAGCGGGCCGGTCGGCAAGTCACCCTCGAGCGAGATCCACAGGCCAAGGATCGACGCGAGGGCGCCCGAGCCCCACGAGATGTAGGCGAGCCGCCGCATGTCACGCGTAAATAGAAACGCGACCGCCGCGGGCACGACGAGGAAGCTGAAGACCATCAACACCCCCGCCACCGGCACCGCGAGGGTGATGACGACGCCGAACGAGAGATAGAACAGGAAGTCCCACCACTTGATCTTCCACCCCTGCCGCTCCGCCTCTTCCGGGTGAAACGAGATGGTGAGGAAGCGGTGGCGGAGCGCGTAGTGGAACACACCCAGCGCAGCATACGCGAGGGCGAGCTTCAAGATCGTGGGCTTGAACGTGACCCAGAGGATACTGCCGGTGAGCGTCTTCTCGATCGCCTCCCCGCCGCCCGGGACCTTGTTCGCCACGAGTACGGCGGCGGCGGAGGCCACGACGTACACGATGCCGATGAACGCCTCCTGCGGCACTCTCCGCCCTTCGCGATGCGACGTGCGCGTGAGGGCGAAGTAGGCCCAGGTCGAGTCGGCCTCTACATGGATGAGCAGCGCCGTCAGGCTCCCCAGCGCCGCCATCTGAGCGAGCGAGAGATCGACGAAGATCACTTCGCGCGCGATCACGTGCAGCCCCAGGTACGACAGCATGGCGACGAGCACCATGCAGGCCACGAAAGGCGGAATCATCAACTGCAGACCACTCATCACACCCTCCGGGCGTCAGTTGGCCGCGGGGCCGCCACCGCCGAACGCGCGGGCGAGCTCCGAGATCCACAGGTTCATGAGATCGAAGTAGCTGTTTATGCCGGGGGCGCCGTTCGTGTTGGATGGTACGATCACCGCCTTCGCTCCGGTCCGCTGCGCCACTTCCAGGACCTGACTCCGGTCGTAGTAGTTCGTAGAGAAGAGCACCTGGATGTGCTGGTCCCGCATTTCGTTGATCACCTCGAGCACGTGGCCCGGCGTGGGCGGGATGCCGGGCTTGGGCTCGATGTAATCGACGCAAGGGAGTCCGTACTCCCGCGAGAAGTAGTCCCACTCCTTGTGGTAGCAGGCCACTGCCTTACCGCGGAACGGCAGCGCCTCCTTGAGCCACCCGCCCAGCCGTGTGGCGAGCGCGGTGCCCTGGTACGACTTGGACTGCAGGAAATCGAACAGCTTGCCCTGGCGGTCCAGGTCGGCGAGCGTCGCGCCGCCGAGCAACTTCACCAGCTCATCGCCGAACAGGGCACGGTACATCCGGTCCTCGAAGTCCTTCTCCCGCTGGGTGAAGTAGTCGGCGTTCTCGGGGGACACGCGCTTCAGCCCCGTGAGCACGTTGCGCGCGATCTGCACCGCGTTGAGCGGGCCCGTCCAGATGTGAGGGTTCCCGTACACGTGGATGTCGCCCTGGGCGCGCGAGAAGCTCGTGGGCACGTCGAGCAGGTCGATGCCGGCGTAGGCTGCGACGTAGCCCGGCCCGCCCTCGGTCACCTTGGGGTTGTTGGCCTTGTCGAGCAGCGCCGGCACCCACAGCTCGAGGTCGAGACCAGTCGTCACGAACACATCGGCCTGGGACAGCGTGGGCACGAAGCTCGGCTTGGGCTGGACGTAATGGGGGTTCTCGTCGCCGTTGGCGATCGACGACACCGTGCCGCGCTCGCCCACGATCTCGCGCGCAATCGCCGCGTACGTGGTAAGCGACGTGACCACCTTGACCTTGTCCGCGGGTGGCACGGGGGTACCGTGCAGCGCGACGAGCAGGGGAATGAATGGCAGCATGTCAGTAGGTCTCGTGTTTGTGTGGTCCGATCGCCCAAACCGCCTGCAGGGCGACCTGGTTCGTCGGGTTGAACCCCGTCGTCTTGGCCCAGGTGTACTGCGCCCGCAGCTCGACCCACTCGCTCTCCCACAGGGTGAGTGACGGGATAACCTGCCGCGTGATCCAGGCCGAGTCTGGGTGCTCGACATAGTCGTAACGCACGCCCGCGATCCAAGCTTGTACGTGGTGCCGACGTAGTAGCCGAGGTGCGTCGCGCCGCTGGCCGCGTATTCCTTCCGTAGCGCGTACAGCTCGCCGCGCAGCGTCCACTCGCGGTACAGCGCCCGTGCGGGAGGCCGCCACGTCAGGCGGAAGTCCACCCCACCCACCTTGGTGCGCAAGCTCTGGCCCGGGTTCGTGCCGTACAGGCCGGTGCCGCCGAGCTGCATGTAGGTGGACCGGGTGAGCTGCCAGAAATTCAGCAGATGCACGTGATAGCTCGGCCGCCCGCTCCCGCCGAACAGGGAGTCCGTCTCGCTGCGCGTCACTTGGGCGGTGACCTCGTGCGTGCCCAACCCGCCGAAGGCGCGGTACAGCGAGATGCCCGTTCCGGCGAGGCCGTCGGCACCCAGGTAGCTGCGGATTGCGAGTGGGTATTCGGTCTCGGAGAGCGCGTGCAGGTGCCAGCGGTTCAGCTCGCCGAACTGCTGCCGGAACTTCCCGATGTCGAACCGGATGTGTCCGGGCAGGCCCGTCCAGT
>QHTX01000019.1 GCA_003220975.1 Gemmatimonadota bacterium
GTCCAAAAACTCGCAGAGCGCCGGGACGTGGGCCTCGCGGTTGGGACCGTGGAGGCCTTCGGCCATGTTGAAGACGAGGTGCGGGCGGGCGAGGGCGAGTTTTTGCGGGAAGAAGAGGTCGGCTTCGAGACGGACGACGTCGCCGAAGAGACTCAGAGCCTGCTCCACCGCCTCAATGGTGGAGCGATCATCCCACTCGACGAATGCGTCGCTGCCGGAGCTCGATGGGTCGTCGAGACTGCTGTCGGGGTCGGGTTTCTCGTTGTACGCGAGACCGATGCGCATGTGGTCTCGGGTGACCTCCTACAAAAAAGGCCGCGTCCGCGGCGGTCGGAACCGACGACAACCCGTTGTTGGATACCACGATACGAAAGAAAGGCGAGATGCGCAATAGGGAAGTCGGAGATTTTTTTTGACGTCAGACGTCTGACATCAGTCGTTAAACTTTGTGGTACGTCACGCGCGCGCATTCTTGTCTGTCGTCGGCGAGGTAGATCTCGAAGTCGGAGAACAACGCGGGCGCTTCCCGTTGCAGCACGCGCAGACACGCGACCGCCATCCGTCGGATCTCGAGCTCGGCGCCCTCGCCGCAGCGCAGCTCGAGCGTCGTGCGCCACGCGCGCGCGTTGCCGGAGACGACGATCTTCACCTCGGTCGCGTTGGGCAGCACGCTGCGCGCCGCCTCGCGCGCCATCTTGCGGCGGTGCCCCTTGTCGGCGACCCACACGTAGCGCTGCATCAACGCTTCCACGACGTGCACGTACGCCGACTGCGCTTCGGCCACCTGCCGCTCCCACTCGGACTCCAGCGTCGCGTCGCCGAGGATCGCGGGCGGGACGACGAACGCCGCGTGCGACTCGTCCACGTAGCGCTGCGACAACTGCGAGTAGCCGAAGCCCGCGCGATGCCGCACCAGCTCGTGCGAGCAGGAGCGCGAGATGCCTTCGATCAGCAGCACGTACACCGCGTGCTCGAGCACCGAACCGTGCCCCTGCTTCTTGATGTTCTCGAGGTACTCGGCCGTCGTGCGACTCGCGGGGTTGTGCTGGCTCATGTAACAGATGCGGCCTGCGAACTCCGCGAGGCGCTCGCCGGCGGTCGCGTCGCCGCGCCATTCGACGCGCAGGTGCTCGGGCTCGAGGAACTCGGGGCGGGCGATCAGGAAGACGCGAGGGGCGCGGAAGATTTCCATCAGGTGTCGGGTGTCGGGGGTTGGATGTCAGGGTCGCGCGCCAGGTCGAGCTTGGGGACGCCCCAGGCGGCGTTCCGCTCGGTGTCCCGCAGGCGCTGCGCGATGTCGTCGGGAATCCGCGCCGCGTCGGGGCCGACCTTCAGGTCCGCGAGCGGCCGCCACGCGGGCGAGGGGATTATAACATCGGGATTGAGGATGGCGCGGGCGTCGTAGGCGCGCTTCAGGTCCCGGAACAGGCCGAGCACCTCCGGCCCGTAGACGCGCTCGACCAGGCCCGCGCGCAGCCGCCCCAGCCCGTGCTCGCCGCTCGGCGTCCCGCCGAGCCGCAGCAGCAGGCCGGTGGCCTCCTCGAACAGCGCGGCCAGGGCGTCTGGCCAGCGGGGGTGGGTCGTGTCGGGGAGCGCGTTCACGTGCACGTGACCGTCGCCGGCGTGGCCGAACATTGCCACCGGGACGCCGTGGCGATCGGCCGCGGCGCGGATGCCGGCGACGTACTCGCCCAGGCGCTCGAGCGGCACGCAGCCGTCCTCGATCACCTGGAGCGAGCGCCGGGTCTCGGGGAGGCGGGCCAGCGCCGGGCTCGCGAGCCGGCGCACCGCCCACAGCTGCTCGAGGCCCCGGCGGTCCACCGCCGTCTCGACGTGCGCCGTGACCGCGCGCAGGCCCCGCACGGCGTCGCCCACGACGCCCCGGGCGGCGGCCGACGTCTCGCGCTCGAACTCGACCAAGAGCAGGCCGTCGAGTCCCTCGGGGAGCGTCGTCCCCCGGTCCCCGTCCCGGACCAAGTCCAGCAGCGTGCGGTCGAGCAGCTCCACCGCGGAGGGATTCAGGGCCACGAGGTAGGGGACCGCGTCTGCCAACTGCTCCGGGCTGCGGAAGCCGAGCGCGACGCCCGCCGCGTCCACCGGAATGGGCTCGAGCCGCCACTCGACGGCCGTGACGAAGGCGAGCGTGCCCTCGGAGCCGACGAGCAGGTCCAGCTCCGCCGCGGAGTCGGCGAAGCGATCGAGCGCGTACCCCGCGGAGTTCTTGCGAGTGCGTGGGAAGCGCGCGCGCACGAACTCGCGCGCCGCGTGGTCCAGATGCCAGCGCGCGGTGCCCTGGACCCCCCGCTCCACGCGCCGCGCCGATCCGTCGACCTCGAGGATCTCCACGGCCTCGACCCAGTTCCGCACGCTGCCGCAGCGCACCGAGCGCGGGCCCGCCGCGTTCGTCGCCACCATGCCGCCCGACGTCGCGAACGCGCCCGACGAGGGGTCGGGGGGGAGCCGCAGCCCGAACGGACGCGCGGCCTCGTTCACTTCGGCCCAGGTCACCGCCGTGCCGACCCAGATCGTGCGTCGCGGCCAGTCGGGGGCCGTCCAGCGGAACCCCTGGCTCAGGTCCACGATCACCCCGCGGCCCACGCTACCGCCCGCCATGCCGCTCCCCGCGCCGCGCGGCACGAGGGCCGTGCCCGTCTCCACCGCCCAGCCGAGGAGGCGTTGCAGGTCCTCCACACCGCGGGGGACGGCGACCGCTGCCGGGACGATGCGCTGGATGCCGGCGCCTTCCGCGTAGGCGGCGCGGCTGCGCGCGTCGGTGAAAAGGCCGGGGAAGGGGGAAGGGGGGAGAGGCGCCGCCACGGTCGAAGAAGTTACCACGCGGGGTCTCAGCTTGACACCGCCCGAGGGTCAGGTGATGCTTGAGCCGCGATATGACGTCCGACTCCCCGCGCGCCCAGCTCATCCACATCGAGACCGACCGCCGTCTGGGTCACGAGTGGGACGAATGGGACGGCAAGCCGCTCCCCGGCAATGGCGACTTCTCCGCTCCGCCCGGTGTGTTTCTCCGGTATGCCGGCTTGACGCTGGCGCTCGTCGCGGCAGGCGCGGCGGCCCTGATCTTCGTGCTCGCGCCTCGTCTCGCGGCGGTGGCGGCGGTGCTGCCGAGCGGCCTGTGGCTGGCCCTCGCCGTGGCCACCGCGCTTGCCTGGCTGTGGTTCGCCGTGCTGCTCCTTTCCTTCTATGGCAAGGTGCTGCCGCTGCCCGAGGGGTGGCTCGAGCGCGGGCCCTATCTCCGCCTCATGAGCCTGACGTCGCACGTCGCGCGGGCGTTCGGCAAGCGCGACTGGGTGGAGCACGCCGCGATCGACGTGTACAACACGCTGGCGGAGCGGCGGCGGCGGCGCGTGGGGAAGGGCGAGCTGCTGGTGCTGATCCCGCGCTGCCTCTCGAAGCAGGCGTTGGACGGCGTGCTGGCGATCGCGGGGCGTTACGAGGTGCCGGTGTTCGTCGCGACGCGGGGGCAGCTCGCGCGCCGCGTGATCCGGGAGCGGCGCCCCCGCGCCGTGGTGGCGGTCGCGTGCGAGCGGGACATGATGACCGGGCTGCGCGATGTGGCGGGCAAGCTCCCGGTCCTGGGGCTCACGATGCGCTTGCCCAACGGGCCGTGCCGCGACGCGATGCTCGATCTGGAGACGATGGAGCGTTGGGTGCAGAGCCTGGTGGGGGCGGGCGCGTAAGGGCGCTACTGCGCCGCCCTCGGCACTCCGAATCTCTCCTTCAATCGGGCCATCAGCTTGTCCGCGATCTTGTATCCCGCCTGCTCCCGAGACAGGATCACCTCGAGGTCTCGCTCGGGGCGCGACGGATCGTAGCGCGGGCGGTACACGGGCTCGGCCGTGAGCCGGGTCTGGCCGGGCACGTACGGGTCGGCCCAGAAGCGGATCTTCACCGTCACCGCGAAGTTCGCGATGTCGCGTTCGTGGTGCCGCGTGCGGCGCGCCTCGGTGTCGTACCACGCCGTCTCGACGTAGCCGTCGCGCACGTTGAACCGCGCCACCTCCAAGCTCTCCGCCGCCACCAGATTCGCGAGCTCCGCCGTGACGCGCTCGGGGCGGGCGTTGAGGATCGCGGCGGGGGCGCGGGGGTCGGGCCGAAAGTCGGGACGGGTGGTGACGGGGGTGCAGGAGGCGAGCACAAGGCAAATGCGGATTGCGGATTGCGGATTGCGGATTGGCAGTGGGAGGTCGTCGTGCGCTTGGACACGCGCCCTTCCAATCCGCAGTCCGCAATCCGCAATTCGCAATCGCATCAGTGCCTATGCGGCGCCGAGTCCGCGTGCTCGTCCCCGGGTGCGTGCTCGTGCCCCGCCGCGCGGTTCTCCATCTCCGCCCGCATGGTCGCGGCGGGGACGCCCGCGGCGTGCTCGAACACGAGCTTCCCGCCGATCACCGCCGTCCAGATGATCGCCACGAAGCCCGCCACGCCCAAGAGGCGCAGCCCGACCTCTTCGGCGCCCGTGAGCCTGGCGCGGCGGAACAGTTTCCAGGCCAGCACGGCGGTGAAGATGCCCATGGTGGTGAGCGCGAGCGTCTCGTGCGTCTCCATGAGTTCGTGGATCGCCTCGCCATGCTCGATCACGTCTTCGGCCTGGAGGCCGGCGAGCACGGCCACCCAGCCACCGACGACCCCGGCCCAGAGCGTCCACAGGGCCGCCG
>QHTX01000020.1 GCA_003220975.1 Gemmatimonadota bacterium
GGCACCCTCGGGCGCGGTCGCAGCTTGGCCCGACGTGAGCACGCGCTCCACGCCGAGGGCGATCAGCGTCTCAAGCGCGCGGCCTGCATCGCGGCACACGTCGAACGCGCGGTGAAACGTCACCCGGAGCGGCCGGGCGGCGGCGATGAGCGCGCCCGTCCGGTCCTGGTCGATCTCCGCGTCAGCGCGCAGCACACCCGTCACGATGCCGTGCGCGCCCGTTTCCTTGGCCCGCCTGACGTCCTCGAGCATCACCGCGAGCTCGGCTGCAGAGTAGAGGAAGTCACCGCCGCGTGGCCGAATGAGGACGAAGATGGGGATCTCGAGCCGCGCCCGGCAGACCGCGAGCGTACCCGCGGAGGGCGTCGTGCCGCCCTCTACGAGGTTGGCGCAGAGCTCGATCCGGTGCGCGCCGCCTCGGGCGGCGGCGAGTGCGGATTCAACAGAATCGACGCACGCTTCGACGAGGATGGGAGCGCGCATGTGGCGAAGATAATCGGGGCGACTATCCCCTAAGGGGAGTCGTCCGTTCCCTCGCCCAGCTGCTCCACGGCAAGTCGCAACCGCGTGATCGCCGTCTCAAGCAGCCACCGGTCCTCGTCGAGGAATACGCCCTGTTCCACGGCGAAGGTCAGCAGGCCGAGGGCTGCCTGGATCTGGTCGCCTGCGGTTTCCAGCTCCAGACGCCGCTCGAGCCCGGTGCGGCGCTGGCCGCCCGTGCGGCGCTCGACCTCGGGGGGCGCCTGCTCGGTCCGGCGATCGGCCCCGGTGCGCCGATCGGCCTTCTTGCGGCGATTCTTGCGTTGGGTGGTCATGGGCTCCGAATCTGCACGGGGTCGGCTCGGAGCGCGAGCGTCGCATGCTGCGCGTGGGCCACGCGCGCTTTTCCGCGATGACGATCTCCCGCCACCGCGGAGTTCGACGCGGTAAGGTCGATTGTGTAGCGGGGGGCTCGCCCCCCATCTTCCATGCACCGGCCAGAAAGACACGGGCATGGTCGCACGCGAGCACCACAGGGTCGACCGGCGGCTCCTCCCGCCCCGCCGCAGTGACAGCGAGCGTCGCCTGGGCGAGCGCCGTCTGGAAGTCGTCTCGCTCGACGAGGAGCGGCGCGACCAGGCCGAGCGACGCCGGGCCGCCGATCGGCGCCAGCCCACCGGCCGGCGCGAGCTGGAGGCGCGCGGCGACAAGCTCGTCGTGCTCGTGGTGAGCGATCAGGAGGAGGAAGCACGGCGCGTGCGAGACCTCCTGGCCGGTGCCGATCCCGACCGATTCGGCGTCGCAGCCACGGCACCGCAGGCGTCGCTCGGCCGGCTGGCGCGGGGCGACATCGACGTCGTGCTCCTCGCCATGTCGCTCTCCGCCCGGCGCGGCTTCGCGACCTTCACGGAGCTCCGAGCGCTGGCGCCTGCGGTACCGTTCCTCTTTCTCTCGGACGCCGAGGACGAGCGCAACGGCCTCGAAGCCGTGCGCGCCGGGGCGCAGGACTTCCTCGTGAAGAGTGAGGTCGACGGTCCGGTCCTCGCTCACGCCCTCCGGCTCGCGATCGAGCGGAACCGGCTCCACGCCGCGCTTTTGGACCTCGCCCTCGTCGACGATTTGACGGGCTTGTACAACCGGCGGGGCTTCTTGACGCTCGCGACCCGGGATCTCCGTCTCGCCCGCCGCGGTAATGAAACGCTGCTCGTGGCATTCGCCGACCTGGACGACCTGAAGGGCGTGAACGACACCGCCGGCCATGCGGCGGGCGATCGCGCGCTGCGCGACACCGCCGCCCTTCTGCGGCAGACGTTCCGCGACTCGGACCTGGTGGCCCGGATCGGCGGCGACGAATACGCCGTGCTGGTGCGCCACGCGGGGCCCGAAAGCGCCGACGTGCTCGCCGAGCGGCTGAAGCGACGGGTGCGCGACTTGAACCGCCGCGCGGCACGACCCTATCAGCTCTCGATCAGCCTCGGCTTCGCGACGCACAGGGCGAGCACCCTGGGCTCCGTGGCCGGCCTGCTCGACCGGGCCGACCGCGGGCTGTACCGGGACAAGCGGCGCAAGCACGACGCCGGCTGACCGGGCCCCCCCTATGGCGGTCAAGCGCAAACCTCGTCGCTCCGATCCCCACCGCTCGCTCCGGGACCATCTCATCGAGCTGCTCGAGGGTGGTCACGCCCACGTCACGTTCGAGGACGCGATGGCCGACTGGCCGCCCGAGCTCCGGGGCGCGAAGCCCGCGGGGCAACCCTTCACCCCGTGGCGTCTCCTCGAGCACATCCGCATCTCACAGTGGGATATCGTCGAGTTCACGAAGAGTGCGAAACACGTCTCCCCGGAGTGGCCGGCGGGCTACTGGCCCGTGAGTGACACACCACCGGCCCCCACCGCGTGGGACCAGAGCGTCGCCCAGGTGGACCGCGATCTCCGGGCCATGCAGCGACTCGTGCGCGACCCCGGCACGGACCTCTTCGCCCGCATCCCGCACGGCACCGGACAAACGGTGCTGCGCGAGGCGCTCGTCCTCGCCGACCACAACTCCTACCACCTGGGACAGCTCGTGTTGCTCAGACGCTTGCTCGGCGCCTGGAAGACCGTCTAGCGTGCAGCCCTCCTCCGTGACCCCGCCTGACGCCGGGCGCGGGCGGATTCGCACCCTGGAGCGCGGCGACATCCCCCAGCTTGTGGCGCTCACTCAAGAGGCCTTCCTCGACAGCGAACGCGCCGGGGACTCCATGGCGGCCTACTTTGAGCGGATCTTCTTCCACAATCCCTGGATCGATCCCGACCTCCCTTCGCTCGTGTACGAGGACGAGGCGGGGCGGGTAGGCGGGTTCGTCGGCGTCGTGCCGCGTCGCATGATGTTCCGGGGCGAGGGGATCCGCGTGGCCGTAACGACTCAGCTCGTGGTCGCCCCGCGGTACGGTGGGCAGGTCGGGCGCCGGTTGCTGAGGGAGGTCCTGTCCGGACCCCAGGAGCTGAGCATCACGGACGACGCCAACGATGCCGCGCGGCGGCTGTGGGAGAGTCTCGGCGGCGAGTGCTCCCCCATCTACGGGCTGCGCTGGACCCGTCCGCTCCGCCCCTGCGGCTATGCCGTCCGGCGACTCGCCCGCGGCGCGTTCGGGCGCGGTGTGGTGCTCGCCGCCCGGCCGCTCCTCGCCGCCGCCGACGCGATCGCGGTCCGCCTGCCTGGCCCGACCCGACTGGCACCGCCGCCGGGCACGCTCGAGCCCCTGGACGCCCCGACCATGGTTGCGCACCTCGAGGACGTCGTCGGGGGCCACGCGCTGCGCCCGGTGTACGACGCAGGGTCGCTCGAGTGGCTGTTCGCCCAACTCGCGGAGAAGGCGATCTGCGGCGCGCTCCGGCAAATGCTCGTTCGCGGCCCGACGGGACAGGTCGTGGGGTGGTTTGTGTATTGCCTGCACGCAAGCGGGACCAGCGAGGTGATCCAGGTGGCCGCGCGGCGATCCGCCGAGAGAGTGGTGCTGCGCTTTCTGCTGTGGGACGCGTGGCGCCAGGGGGCGTGGGCGCTCGCGGGCCGGGTAGAGCCGTGGCTCGTCGACGCGCTGGGAGGCGCGAACTGGGCCATCCTCCGCTGGCTCCACCAGTGGACGCTGTTGCACTCACGGCGACCCGAAATCCTGCGCGCGATCGAGCAGGGCGACGCCTTGCTGTCGCACCTGGACGGCGAGTGGTGGCTCAGTTTCTGATGATGCCCCCCTCCTAGCGCGTCGGCACCTCCACGAGGAACACGTCGGTGCGCCCGGAGCCGTTCATGTCCGATGTGACCATGACGTAGCGGCCATCGGACGACTGCCGCACGAAGGAGGCTAGTGCGTAGTTCGCGGCCTCCGTGATGGTGGTGTACGGATGCCCCAACAGCCGCCGCTGCCCGTTCGCCGTGACGTACACCATGCCGCCGGGCGCGAGCCAGCCGCTCCCGGCCGGCTCGAGGCCCTCGAAGTGACTGAACAGCGCCCACTGGTCATCGAGATCGGCGGGATGCTGGATCCAGTTCCCATTGCCATACTCGTTGCCCGAGTTCGTGGGGCCGCCGATGCGTGTTTGCTTCCGCGCCACCGGATCGAATACGACGTACTGGTACGGCTGCGACAGGTTCCAGTCCACCCCGTACCAGCGGTCCCGCAAGCTCGCCACATGGATGAATGGAATGCCGGGATCGCCGGTGGTCCGCCACACGATGCTGTCCGCCTGCCAATCCCACAGGTATAGCGCCTCGGGAGGCGTCGCCATCGTCAACCCGACGTAGCGGCCGGCGCGGTCGATGCGCGGCTCG
>QHTX01000021.1 GCA_003220975.1 Gemmatimonadota bacterium
TCGACGCGAAGGACATCCGCGAGGGCGACTGGGTCGAGGTCACGCGGGCGGGGGAGGTGATCCCGCAGGTGCTCGGCCCCGTCCGCGAGCGGCGCACCGGCAAGGAGCGGAAGTTCAAGCGCCCCGAGCGCTGCCCCGTCTGCCACGCCAAGGTCGAGTACCCGACGGACGAAGTGATGGCGTACTGCTCCAACGTCTCCTGTCCGGGACGGTTGCTCGAGAGCATCGTGCACTTCGCGTCGCGGAACGCCATGGACATCCGGGGGCTCGGCTACGAGCGGGTGCGCGCGCTGCTCGATGCCAAGCTCATCAAGGACTTCGCCGACCTCTACGAGCTGACGCCGTTGCAGCTCCTCGCGCTCGAGGGCTTCGCGGAGAAGTCGGCGCAGCAGCTGGTCGACGCCATCCAGGCGTCGAAGGCGCAGCCGCTCTCCATCCTGCTGTACGCGCTGGGCATCCGTCACGTGGGAGCCCAGGGCGCGCGGCTGCTGGCGCGCCACTTCGGGACGATGAAAGCGCTCCGCAACGCCTCGGTCGAGCAGATCAGCGAGGTCCGGGGCATCGGACCGGCGATCGCCGAGGCGGTCGCGGGGTTCTTCGACGAGGCCAAGAACCGCAAGCTGCTCGAGCGGCTCGAGAAGCTCGGGCTCACCTTCACGGAGCCGGTGGCGGCGGAAGGCAAGGGGCCGCTCGCGGGGCAAACCTACGTCGTCACGGGGACGCTGCCTTCGCTGTCCCGCGCCAGGGCGACGGAGCTGATCGAGTCCGCGGGCGGCGCCGTCACCGACAGCGTGTCGAAGAAGACGACCGCCGTCGTCGTGGGTGCCGACGCGGGCTCGAAGCTCGAGAAGGCGAAAGCGCTCGGCATCCAGATCATCGACGAGGCCCAACTCTTGCGCCGCGCACGCGCCAAACCCTAAGTTGGCGTCTCAAATGACCGCCCCCCTCGCCACTCCGTTCTCTCCCGCGACCGACGGCCTCACCGTCGGTCGCGGCGCTTTACGCCAGCTCCATGCGAGCCTGCTGCGCGACGCGGCCGATCACGCGATCGCGATCCTGCAGGAGGCGGGCTTCGCCGCCGGGCAAGGCGTGTTCCAGGCTTTCTGCGCCTGGCTCCCCGGCCAGCTCGGCGTCGCGCGCCCCGACGAGGTCGACGCGGCCCAGATGAACGACGTGTTGTCGGCGTTCTTCCTGGCCATCGGGTGGGGCGCGGTGTCGGTCGCGCCGCTCGGCAACGCGGCGCTCGTGGTGGACTCGACCGACTGGGTCGAGGCCGATCCCGGGAGCGCGGACATCCCGATGTGCTACTTTTCGTCGGGGATGCTGTCGGACTTCCTCGGACGCTTGTCCGGCGAGCCGGTCGCGGTCATGGAGGTCGAGTGCCGCTCGCGCAATGACGAGCGGTGCCGCTTTTTGTCGGCCTCTCCCGACACGCTCAATGTCGTCTACGAGCAGATGACGCAGGGGCGGACGTACGACGAGGTGTTAGGTGATAGGGGTTAGGTGTTAGAGCGCCTGTAGCGTTCCTTCAGATTGCGGAACAGCCCTGAAAGCATCTTCCCCACCTCCTCAGCCTTCGACATGTTCGCGACTCACCTGCGAGCGACACTTACTCCTTCCAGCAGCACCGACGGCGCGTAGCGCGATCCCGTCCAACGGGCGTCGTTCCCGAACCCGCCGACCCGCTTCCACAGCTCGTACACGTTCCCCGCGACCGCCGCGTCCTTTACGCGACCGGTGATCTCGCCCCGGTCGACGCGGTAGGCGAGGGCCACGGGGTGGCTGAACGCCCCGCCGATCACGTTGCCCTGTCCCACGCCGATCAGCTCGTCCACCAACAGGCCGTCTCGGATGTTGGCCAGCAGTCCCCCGCCCAATTGTAGGGGCACGGCATGCCGTGCCCCTACACCATCGGGTGTCGGTCCCAGGACGACGTTCGTGTATCCCGGCACCGGCTTCCCGAAGATGCCGCGCTGCCCGTGCCCGGTGCTCTGCGCCTTGGCGCGCGCCGCGGTCTCGAGGTCGTAGATGAACCGTTGCACCACGCCGCGCTCGACGAGGCGCGTGACCCGCGACGGTACGCACTCGTCGTCGATGGGACGCGAGGCGGGGCGACCGACGCAGGTCGCGTCGTCGCTGAGCGAAAACGCCGCGTCGAACACCCCGCCCTGCCCCACCTTCCCGGCGAGGGGGGAGATGCCCTGGAGCACGGCCTTGCCGGACAGCGCCTGGGTCACGGGCAAGAGCAGCGCCGCCAGCCCGGCGGGCGTGCAGACGACGGGGAGGGCGCCCTCGGGCGGCGCCACGACGGTGAGCGCGCGGTCGAGCCGCGTGTTGATCGACGCCGCGATCGCGTGCAGCGCGGCGTCGGACGGCAGGTCCGCGCCGTCGAACGCGTCGCCCAGCACCAGCACGTCGTCGCCAGCGATGCGCCACACGTCGGCGCTCACCGCGATCACGGTGGACCGGTAGCTCCCCGCCGCGCCGGCGCTGTTCGCGACCCGAGTCTCGGCCGTTTCGCGCTCGAGCGCGACGTTGACGCGACAGCCCTCGCGCGCCAGCCGGTCGAGCAGGCCCCGGCCCATCTGGATCAGGTGATCGAGGGAAGCCTCCCCGGCGCGGTCGAAGTACGTGGGGACGGGCGGCAGTGGGGCGCGGGGCGGAAATGGCAGGTCGACGGCTTCGCCCAAGGCGGCCGAGGCGAGGGCGCGGGCGACGAGATCGGCGAGTGACGCGTCGGCGGCCGTCGTGCCGGCGACGCCGACGCGGCCGCCATGTCGCACCCGGAGGTTCACCCCGGTCTCCTCGGTGACTCCGGCCGACTTGAGGCGCCCCCATTCGAACGCGACCGAGGTGCGCTCCACGCGGCGCCACAGCGCGTCGGCGCCGCCGTCGGCGTGGCGCCGCGCCTGCTCGAGCAGCCGATCGATCACGCGGGCACGTCGCCCCCGACCAGCGCCTCCTCGATGCGCACATGCGGCGCGCCTTCCGTGACCGCGAGGGGATACTGCCCGCCCTTGCCGCAGCCGCCGCCCATCTGGTTCCAGCGGAAATCGCCCGCGATGTGGTCGATGCGGTCCAGGGTCTGGAAGAGATTGCCCGCCAGCACCACATCCTTGATCAGCTCGGCCACGTGACCGTCGCGGATCATCTGACCGTAGGCCGCGGTGAACGAAAAGTTCTCGAGCAGGGTCTGGCCCCCGAACGCACTGCAGGCGTACACCCCGAGCTTGACGTCCCGGATCAGATCCTCGAACGTGCCCCGGCCGTTTCCGATGTACGTGTTCGTCATCCGGACGATGGGCGCGTGCCGGAACGAGACGGCGCGGGCGTTGCCGGTGGGCCGCTCGTCCATCGTGGCCGCGGTCTCGCGGGAGTGCAGCCGGCCGACGAGGACGCCCGCCGTGATCAGCGGCGTGTCCTGGGTGGGCGTTCCCTCGTCGTCGAACGGCAGCGTGCCGCGCAGGCCCGGTGCCGCGCCGTTGTCGCCCACATGCAGCACCGGCTTCCCGAACCGCCGCCCCAGGGTCATCATGGCGCGCGCCTGCGGATTCTCGTACACGAAGTCGGCTTCCGAGAGGTGCCCGAACGCCTCGTGGATGAACACGCCGGCGAGCTCGGGGTCGAGGATCACGGGATACGTGCCCCCCTTCACCATCGGCGCATCGAGCAGCTGCACCGCCCGCTCGGCCGCCGTGCGGAAGCCTGCGAGCCCGTCCTGCACCGAGTTCCAGCCGCGGCGCAGCCCGACCGACTCGAGCCCCTTCTCGATCGTGCCGTCGCGACGCGCGACGGCCGTGCCGGAGAGCGTCACCTCCGGCCGCAGCTCGTGCAGGATCGTGCCGTCGGAGTTCACGAACCAGTACTCGCTCACCTCGTCGCGGTACGTGGCGAGGGTGTCCACGATGCGGTCGCTCACGGCGAGCATCGCCCCGTTGTAGGCCTCGAGCAGCCGCTTCTTCTCGGCGAGGGAGACGCCGCGCACGTCGCCGTCCAGGTCGAGCATCGCCTCGGCCCGGTGGGGCGCGACGTCGGCGAGGCGGATCGGCGGGTCCACGCGGACGGCGCGCGACAGCTCGTGGGCGCGGGCGACCATCGCGTCGAGCCGGTCGAGCGACGTGAAGGACGCCACGCCCCAGCCCGCCGCGCGGTTCAGGACGCGCACGAACCCGCCCTGGTCCTCGCTCGCGGTGGCGGACTCGAGCCGCCGGCCGCGAAAGGTGACGGCCGTGCTCCAGGTGCGTTCGACGCGGATTTCGGTGTAGTCGGCGCGGGACCGGCCCAGCGCGGCGGTGAGGCGGTCGATCAACCCCCGAGTTCCTTCAGCTTCTGGGCGTAGTCGGGCCGCATGACGATCTCCCCGTCGATGATGACCTCGCGGTCCCAGGGGAGGATGATGAAGTTGCCGGTCTCGAGCGCGTAGAAGTCCGGCTTGAACTCGCCGGTGCGGAACGAGACCGCCGTCTTCACGGCCGCGGGCTGCAAGTCGCGCACGGCGGCGAGGGCGAGCTGCTTGAGCTCGCGCACCGCGTTCAGGGCGATTTTCATCGTGTCCCCGGTGTCGCACGTCTCGTCCACGATCAACACGCGCTTTCCGGTGACGAGGCGGGGCGGCCCCGCCAGCACCACGGGCCGTGCCCCGCTCTCCGTGCGGGTGATGGCCACGGAGGCGAAGTCCCGCTGCAGGATGCTCGCCACGACGGCCCCGGGGATGACACCGGCCCGGGCGATCCCGATGACCACGTCCGGGTCGTATCCCCGGAACACCTTCAGCGCCAGCGCCCGGCACAGCTCGCCGAAAAACGGCCAGTCGACTTCGAGGACGCCGTGAGGGGTCTTCCGGCCGGGCCGGAGGTCCTGCGATGCGGGCGTCCGGGGCGGGGGCGGGGCGGGCATGGGGTGGGAAGCTACATTGCAAAGTCACGCGGCCGCAAGCTATTTTCGGCGCATGGGTTTCTGGCGCCGCCTCTTCGGCGGCTCGGGCGTTGATGAGCTCAAACCCCAGCGCCTCGATTATCTGAACGAGGCGCTCGCGCTCGAACGCCAGGGCGATTACGAGGCCGCGCTGACCTCGTATCGGCTGGCGCTGCGCGACCATCCCACCGATGCCCGCATTCTCCAGAACATGGCGATCGCGCTCACCAAGACGCACCGCCACGACGAAGCGATCCGCCACTACCGGCGGGCGCTCGAGCTGGACAACCGCCTCGCCGGCGCCCACTACGGCCTCGCGTTCCTGCTCCTCAAGCGCGGCGACCCCGACGGCGCGGCGCAACACCTGCGCGCCTTCCTCGCCCATCCGCCCAAGGGGCCGGACGCGCAGAAATGGGTCGAGCACGCGACCCAGGCGCTGCGCGACCTCGGCGCCGCCGGACCGCCCCAGGCGGCCGCGGCGGAGGCGCCCTGAGCGGTCGGCCCCGCGCCGGGGGCCGGGGGGGCCGGGGGGGCCGGGCCCGCGTCGTCGTCCTCGTGGTCGCGACGGCGGTGGCGTGCAGCAAGCTCGGCACCGATCTCAATCAGGTGATCGCGATCGTCACGGCGGCGCCCGACAGCCTCGAGGAATACGACACCCTGGTGCCGGGGGCCGCGGCGCTCAATGGTGCCGGCGACACCGTGCCGGCCACGATCCTATGGACGAGCCTCGACAGCGTACTCACCGTGCTGAACGACACGACGGGTAAGACGGTGGTGAGCCATACCCGGCAGACCGGCCGCCTCCAGGCGCACCTGGGAAACCTGTTCTCGAACCCCATCGCGATCCGCACCCTCGCCGCCGCCGACACGCTGTTCGCGACCGGCGTCATCGCGGACACGGTGACACTCTCGGCCACCACGCCACCCGACTCGCTGTCCGACTCGCTCCAGGTCGAGCTCGCCGACACGATCGAATCCTCGGCCGGCGCGGACTCGCTCACCGTCCCGCTGGCAGGTCGCCCCGTGGTGTACGCGATCACGTATGCCAACCCGGGGGCGGCCACGCTGGTCAAGACCGACACCGCTCACGCCCTCGTGACTCTGGACACGGTGACCACAGGCGCCAACGGCGTCGCCTTCGTGAAAGTGCGCCTGCTCGCCGACGCGCTTCCCGATAGCATCGTCGTGACCGCGCGCGCGCGCCGCGCCATCGGCGACACGGTACCCGGCTCGCCGGTCACCTTCTTCGTGAGGTTCCAGCCATGAGCGCGGGCACGCTCACGGGGCTCTTCTTCGACGCCGTCGAGCGGTTTGCCAGTCACCCGGCCGCCTTCCGGTACAAGACCGAGGGGGGGACATGGCAGTCCGTGAGCCACCGGGAGGTGGGATCTCGCCCGGGGATCGCGTCGCCATCCTGTCGGAGACGCGGCTCGAATGGACCCTCACGGATTACGCGTGCCTGTGCGCGCGGGTCGCCGACGTCCCGATCTACCCCACCCTGCCCGCGAACCAGGTCGAATACATCCTGCGCGACGCGGGCGCGACGGCCGTGTTCTGCTCGACCGCCGCGCAGGTGGAGAAGATCCGTGAGGTGAAGAGCGGGCTGCCGTCGCTGCGGCACGTGATCGCGTTCGGTCCCGGCGGAGGCACCGACGGCGCGCTCGCGCTGGCCGAGCTCGAGACTCGAGGCCGGGCGGCGGCGGCGAAGTATCCTCGCTTCAAGGACGAAGCGCTGTCGGTGCGGCCCGACGACCTCGCCACGCTGATCTACACCTCGGGCACCACGGGCCCGCCCAAAGGGGTGATGCTCACCCACCACAACATCTGGTCCAACGTCGCGGCGTGTGTCGAGGCGCTGCGCGTGAGCGAGGGCGACACCTGTCTCGCGTGGCTGCCGCTGTCGCACATCCTCGAGCGGATGGTGGAGTACTACTTCGTCCACGTCGGTGTGACCATCAACTACGCCGAGTCGGTGGATACCGTGGCGCAGAACCTCCAGGACGTGCGGCCGACGATCGTGGTCGCGGTGCCACGGCTGTACGAAAAGGTGTACGCCCGGGTGCTCGAAAACGCGCTCGGCGGCAGTGCGCTCAAGCGGCGCATCTTCCTCTGGGCAAAGCGCACCGGGGAGGCGTGGACGACATACCGCCTCGCCGGCATCCCCGTCCCCCTCCTGCTCCGGCTGCGCCACGTGATCGCCGACCGGCTGGTGTTCGCCAAGCTCCGGGCGCGCACCGGTGGGCGGGTGAAGCTCTTCGTCTCGGGCTCGGCCCCCCTGTCGCCGGAAATCGCGCGGTTCTTCTACAGCGCCGGCCTGCCGGTGATCGAGGGGTACGGCCTGACCGAGACGTCGCCGGTGCTGACCCTCACGCCCCTGGGTCGACCCAAGCTCGGCGTGGTCGGCAAGCCCATCCCCGGGGTCCAGATCCGGATCGCGGCCGACGGCGAGATCCTCGCCAAGGGCCCGAACGTCATGCAGGGCTACTACAACAAGCCCGAGGAGACCCGCGAGGCGATCGACGGAAGCGGCTGGTTCCACACCGGCGACATCGGCGAGCTCGACGCCGACGGCTACCTGAAGATCACGGACCGCAAGAAAGACCTGCTGAAGACCGCGGGCGGCAAGTACATCGCGCCGCAGCCGATCGAGAACACCGTGCGGCTCAACAAGTTCGTCGCGAGCGCCGTGGTGTTGGGCGACCAGCGCAAGTTCCCCATCATTCTCGTCGTGCCGAACTTCGAGCAGCTCGAGCGGTGGGCGAAGGAGCGCAACTTGTCCTACGGGTCGCACGCCGAGCTGATCGCGCTCGCCGACGTCACCGCCAAGCTCGAGCGCGAGGTGATGGACGGCCTGCGCGACCTTGCCAAGTTCGAGATGCCCAAGAAGGTCGTGCTGATCGAGCGCGACTTCACGATCGAATCGGGGGAGCTCACGCCCTCGCTCAAGGTGAAGCGCCGCGTGGTCGAAAAGAACTACAAGCCGCTCATCGACCGCGTGTACGCGGAAGCCGATCCGACGGCGGCCGCGATCGAGGGTTGATCAACCCCGCTGGCCCACGAACAGCCCCTGCCCCACCGCCAGCCGCGTGACGCCGGGTGGCGCTGCCGCGTCCTCCCGCTCCACCACCAACCGCCGGCCGCGTAGCAGGATGCGCGCCGCTTCGGCGAGCCATGCCCCCAGCTCCGGGCCGACCACCACGCCGCGCGCCATGGCGTGGCGCAGCGGGACCATCGTGTCGCACGCGAGCAGGCTCAGCACGGGCAGCTCCTCGACCTCGGGCGGCGCATTGACGCCCACGAAATGGATCCCACCCATCAGCCCCGCCAACCCCACCGCGTGTCGCGCCGCCGAGCCGAGCAATACGACGTAGCCGCCGGGGCCGCTGAGATCCAGGAGCGCCTGAAGCGTCTGGGCGTCGACGGCGAGAGCGGGCAGGGAGGAGGGCGGCGAGGGCACCCCAGGAAGCGACTGCGTATTCTTGTCGCGGAGTGGGGTGCCCTCGCCACCCGAGAAGTGGACCACTCCCTTGACGATCGGATACTCCCGGTGGCACACCGGGCAGCCGAGAATCCCCGACCGGACCATGCGTCCCCGCATCTCGCCCGTCGACATCACGAGGACGTTCTCCTCGTGCGGCTCGGGGCAGCGCAGCATCTCCGTCAGCTCAATGTGCACCGGAACGGAACACGACCCAGGTCACCCGACCCGCCTCGACGCGAACACGGCGCGTGAGCCGTCTGCCGTTGACCACGACCGCGAGGGTGTAATCGCCGGGCTCGACGTCGGACACAGCGAACTGCTCGCGATACTCCGGGTCGGGGTGATTGCGCTCGCCGTAGGTCTCGGCGTACGCGTACGGAGTCTCTTGCGGCTCGGCCTTCACCAAGCCGTACACCCGCGCCTGGGGCACGGGCCGCCCCGCGCCGTCCCACACCTGCCCCACGACGATCCCCGTCCCGGGGAGCGGGCGGATCCAGAGCTCGGGGTTCACGGTGTAGCGCGGGTAGCGCTCGTTCGGGTCCACGACGAGCGACGTCGAATCGAGCGGCGCGGCGTGGATCTCGAGGTGCAGGTGGTCGTTCGTGGCGCGGCCGGTATTGCCGACCAGCGCGATCACGTCGCCGGCCTTCACGCGCTGCCCCACCGGGACGAGCAGCTTGGAGTTGTGGTAATAGACCGAATAGATGAACAACCCGTTGAGCTTGCGATCGTGGCGGATGGCGAGCGTGTTCGCGCCCTGCTCCGCCGGACCCGAGAACACGACGACGCCGTCGCCGACCGCGTGCACCGGGGTGCCGTCCGCGTTGTTGAACTCGACGCCCTGGTGCTGCTGGAAGTTGCCGCCCATCGTCGCGCCGTAGCGGTACGTCTGGTCGATGTACGGCTGGTCGCCGGGCGCGATGGGACGCTCGAACCACGTGTGGCGGGTTCCTTGGGTGTCCGAGTCGGGGCGCTCGCGGTAGGTGACGCCGACGAGTGTGAGCCCCTGATCGAAGCGGCACATCCCCAGACCGTTGGGGCGGCCGGCGGCGTAGCTCCCGGGAGCGAGGACGACGAGGGCGGTCACGGCGGGCGACACGTCGCATACGTTGAGCGCGTCTCCGTCTCCGGCGTAGACGCCCTCCCGCGTTCCTGCGTAGACGAGGCCCGGGGCCGCGCGGACGAGCGCGGCGATCGGCGCCATGTCGACCCGGCACCCTTTGACGACCGGAGCCGAGGGGCACGCCGGTCGCCCTTTCTTGTCGAGCCACGACCGCCGCGCCGGATCAAGGCGGTACAGGCCGCGCTCCGTCCCGACCCACACGAGGCCGCCCGAGTCGGCCGCGAGCGCGCGCACACGGTTCGCGCATTCGGCGCCCGGTGACGAAGGCGGGCAGCGCGTCGGCGTCGGGAACTCGGTCCACGTTCGCCCGCCATCGCTCGAGCGGGCGAGGCCGTGCAGGTGGCCCGCCCACAAGCTGCCGTCCCCAGGGGGCCCCGCGGCGAGCGCGAGCACGTACTGGCTCCCGATCCGCGCTCCCCCCCACGGATGCGGTGCCGCAGCTGCGCCCAGCGAGTCCGTGATCTCGAACCAGCTGGCCCCGTGGTCCCACGACAGCTTGATGCCGTCGGCCGTCGCGATGTAGACGGTGTCGCCGCGCGTCACGATCCCGTTGGGCGCGACGTACTGCCACTCGGGCCCGAGTTGCGAGAAGTCC
>QHTX01000022.1:0-3827 GCA_003220975.1 Gemmatimonadota bacterium
CGGTCAGTAACTAACCCAGGTTCCCGCGGACCGTCAAGCTCTGTGAACTAGTTGAAACATCAGAAGTTACTGATCTAACGCCCGGTGGCCTGCTCCCGGTAGAACACAATGAGCCCGGTGCTCGGCGGCTTCACGCCCAGCTGGCGCAGCAACGTGACGATCTGACCCCGGTGGTAGGATGAGTGGTCCACCGCGTGGCGAAACATCTGGCGGAAGGTGTGCACGTACTCACCGCCCGTGCTGGGCTTCACCGCCACCGTGCCGTCCAGCCGCGGCTCGCTCAGGACGCCGAGGAACGCCGCGCGCTCGCCCTCCACTTGCTCCCAGCGCTGCTCCGCCGCCGCGAGCGTCGCGAGATCCTTCCCCTGCGCCACGGCCGGGTTCGGCTTGCCGAGCCAGCGGTGGAGCCACAGCTGCTCGGCCCAGACGATATGACACAGCGTCCCGTGGATCCCGCCGTGGCTGCTCTTCAGGTCCCGGAAGTACTGCTCGGGCGGAAGCGCGCGCAGCGCCGTGAAGACGCGGCGGTTGGCCCACGCGTTGTAGGCGAACAGCGCTCGCGCCTCGGCGAGATCCATGGTGCTTCTCCCTGCCCTACGGCGCCGGGACCAGCTCGCCGGCGTCGAGCACGCTGCGCGCGATGGACTTGCCTTCGATCACCTGATCGTCGCCGATCAGCGAGTCCCGCACGGCGCCGCGGACCACCCGCACGTTTCGCCCGAGGATCGAGTTGGCGATCGTGCTCTCGGTGACGTAGCTCCCCGCCTCGAGCGACACGTTCGGCCCCACCGTGGCGTCGTGGATCGTGACGCCGTCCTCGATGTACACCGGCGGCACCAGCGTGCAGCGGGGACACGGTCCCACCGGGATGCGGGCCCGGCCCTGTTCGAGCAAATGGCGGTTCGTCTCGAGCAGCGTGTCCACCTTGCCGCAGTCGTACCAGCCGCGCACCGGCGCGGTGAGCAGCCGCCGGCCGTGATCCACCATGTACTGGAACGCGTCGGTCAGGTAGAACTCGCCCCCCTTGCCGGGGGGCTGGCGCAGCACGTGCGCGATTCCCTCGAACAGCGTCTTCCAGTCCCTGACGTACTGCAGCCCGATGTTCGCGAGCCGCGAGACGGGCGTGCTCGGCTTCTCAACGATGCGCCGCATGTACCCGCGCGGGTCCGTGACGATCACCCCGAACCGCTGGTAGTCCTCGACTTCCTTCACCCAGATGATCCCGTCCGCGTCGGCGGTCCGCACGATGCTCAGATCCGCCTCGAACAGCGTGTCGACGAAGATGATCAGCACCGGCTGATCGACGTACGGTCGCGCCAGGTTGATCGCTCCCGCCGTCCCGTCCAATGTCTTCTGCTCGACGAATCTCGCCTTGACGGGGTAGTGCTCGACGATGTACCGCTGGACGACCTCTTTCAGGTGTCCCGTGATGACGATCAGCTCTTCGACGTCGAGTCCGCGCACGGCATCCATCACGTAGTCCATCACCGGCCGCCCCGCCACCCGCACCAGGGGCTTGGGCACCCGGTTGGTGAGCGGCAGCAGTCGGGTCCCCTTCCCCGCCAGGGGGACGATCACCTTCACCTAGACCCTCCCGTAACGATCCTTGAGGCGCACGACGTCGTCGATTTCCGGGGTCGAGGCCTCGAGTAGATCGCTCGAGACCACGGCCTGGAACTGGTGGATCAGCTTCGGCTGGATGTGGAACGCCGCGCCCTGCGTCATGCGCCGCTCGATCAGAGTGTCTCCCTGCTGGATGCGGAGCACGATCTCGCCCGTGAGCACGTAGATGGACTCGTCCTTCTTGTTGTGGTACTGGAGCGAGAGCACGTGGCCGGGCTCGATGTGAAGGATCTTCCCGACGTAGCGGTCCGTGCGGGCCCAAATCAGCTCGTGGCCCCAGGGCTTTTCGACGCGGTAGGGGAGGTCGGTCATGGGAGACGAGAAACGCGAAACGCGAAACGCGGAACGCGGAACAGCAGGGTGGGAGCTGTGGCGAGCGACCTCGCATTGCTGTTCCGCGTTCCCACTTCCGCGTTCCGCGTTCTCATGAAATCAGCCTCAACGTGAGCGACGAAGGGCTGGTGACGCACGCGGTCACGCACACCCCGCACCCCACGCACCCCTCGGGGCGGATCACCGGATGGCCCGCGGCGTCCAGCGCGAGCGCGCGCTCACCCACCGGGCAGGCACGCGCGCACACGCCGCAGGAGACCCCCTGGAACGTGATGCAGCGCTCGGGATCGAGCTCCAGGGTGCCCATGTGGACCCGGGCCCAGCCGTCGGGCGGCACCACCAGCGCGCCCGTGGCGCAGGCCCGCGCGCACGGCATGTCCTCGCACACGACGCAGGCCTGGATGCCGGGATCGATCATCGGCGTGCCCGCGGCGAGCCCCGCGGCCGGCGGCGCCTTGATGATCGCCTGCACGGGACACACCGGAATGCAGTCACCGCAGCGGGTGCAGGACGCGAGAAACGCCAGCTCGTCCGCCGCGCCCGGCGGCCGGAAGTAGCGGCGCGGCGCCACCCGCTGCTCGGCGCGCGCCGTGACCTCGCGCAGCAGCCGACCGAACGTCTCGCGGAAGAACCCGCGCCGATTGCTCGCCTGGGAGGGAGAGGGGGGCGTATCCATCAGAAGCTCGGGGCGAGGCTCACCTGCCACCGGAACGCGAGGCGCCCCTCGCCGGGGCGGGGGTCGGCGGCGTAATCCCAGCGGCTCACGATCAGGGGCACCTCGAAACGCATGGTCCAGTCCAGGTCCCGGATGCGGTGGCTCGTCACGAGGCCGAGCCCACCGTCGTACAGCGCGGTGTACCATCGGCCCGGCGGCGACGACGGCACGGCCAGGGTGTCCACGAGCCCACCATCCACGAAGCCCTCGAGCGCCACCGCCCGCAAGATAGCGCCGTCGTGCCGCCACACGGAGCGCGTGACCTCCACGTTCGCGGCCAGCGCCCAACGCCCGCCCAGGTCGCTCCGGAAGCCGCGCAGGCCGGCGTTGCCGGGGGCGTGGTAGTGGAAATCGGGACGCACGAACAGGGCGCCACGGCTCCGGAGGAAGGGGTCGGTGAAGGTCGCGTAGGGATCCGCGCCCGCCACGGGGATGCGGCGCTGGCGCACGGGATCGGACGCGCCGGCATAGGCCCCGCCAAACAAGCGCAGGCCGAGCGTCGTCCCGAGCCAGAAGGGCGCTCGCACGCTCGCTTCCCCCGTGAACCGCTCGAACGCGTCCACATCGTAGCGATTGGCCGCGACGACGCCGGGGCCGGGGTTCCAGTACACCACCCCTCCCCGAACGCCGAGCCGGGCCCGGAGCACGGCCTGCCCCCGCTCGACCGTGGTCGCGACCCAAGGGCCCGCCTCGACCGTGCCCGCGTCGTCCCACAGCCGGCGATCGAGGTAGCCCAAGTCCGTGGTCGCCATCCACAGCACGTCGAACCCGACGTGGGGGTCGGCGCCGAAGCCAAGATGCCGCCGCAGCGAACGGTCCACGGAGAGGGCGACCCCGGCACGGCCTTCCACCGCCCAGGCGGCGAGGCTCGTCTCGGTGCGCGGTGTCAGGTGACCGATCGGGTTGCTCCAGCGGCCGGAGAAGCCGATCCGCTCGGTGGCACCGGCGCGCGTCCCCACCGAACCGAACACGAGGCCGCGGTCGTAGCGGCCGAGATAGTTCGAGCGCTGGCGCACGCCCAGCGTGACGCCGCCGAAATCGTTCCACCACGCCACCGGCATCCAGGCGCTCACCAGCCGGTCACGCCGGGCGGTCTCCCGGGTCGGGTCGTCGAGGCGATGCTCCACCGCCCGACGCCCCGTGCCGAACCGCGGCT
>QHTX01000022.1:3870-4455 GCA_003220975.1 Gemmatimonadota bacterium
TTCCACCCGCTCTTCCGCGGGCTGGCCCGTAGCACGCGCGTACAGCGTGTCGCGGTCGCCGATCTCCACCGGCATCCAGCCGTCGCCTCGCCGCCCGATCGTGACGGCCGTGCGCCAGCGGCCGTCCGGGAGCCGGCGCCGCTCGACGCGCTTGAGTTTGTAGTCGATCAGGGGCGTTCCGTGGAGCCACTGGCCGAACAGCCACTTCAGGTCCTGCCCGGACACTTGCTCCGCCACCTCCCGGAAGGCGTCCTCGCTTACGTGCTTCAGCTTCCAGCGCGCGAAGTAGGCGCGCAGGATGCGGCGCATCGCGTCGTCCCCCACCACGTAGCGCAGCTGCTCGTAGAACAGCTGCGCCTTGGAGTAGACCATCTCGTTGTAGATGAGGAAGTCGCGGTAGCGCTCGCTCACCATCGAGACGGGCTCGCTCCAGCGGTCGAGGTCGAGGAACAGCATCTCCGCCTCGAGGCCCGGGTACTGCCACTGGCCCGTGTGGGTCTCGAAGAACCAGCCTTCCTGAGAGTCCGAGAACCCCTCATCGAGCCACCCCTCGCGCCACTCGTTGTTGGCGAGCTGGCCCATCAG
>QHTX01000022.1:4481-10303 GCA_003220975.1 Gemmatimonadota bacterium
CGTCCATGATCATCATCGGGAACTCGGTGCCGCCGCCCTCGATGCGGTGCACGTTGGTGAGCTGTGGCCATTGATATGTCCCGAACAATGAGTCGAGCCAGGCGAGCGCCGTCACGGTGCGCCCGACCGCCGTGCCGTTGCCCCACGTCGCCCGATCTTCCGGCAGGTACAGCACGCGCACCACCGCGCCGCCGTAGCGACCCTCTTCGTACATGTAGCGCGGGTTGAGCGAGAAGGCGAAATGGTGCACCTGTTCAGCTCGGAATCGCACGCATTTTCGCCCCGAGCCCACCTTGAGGTCCGCGCACCGGGGAGCGGGGACCGGGGAGCGGTACCAATCGCGCTGGTAGTCGATCCTGAGCTGCGCGTCGGCCTTGGCGTGCTCCCACCCCGGATTCCCCTCGACGGGCACGCCCGTAGCGCCGATCACCTGGTCGTCGGGGAGATCGAGCATCACGTCGTAGCTCGCGAACTCGCCGTAGAACTCGCCCGCCGGGTAGAGGGGATGCGCCTCCCAGCCGTAGCGGTCGTAGACGACCACTTTGGGATACCACTGCGCGAAGTCGAAGCGCCGGCCCCGGCGCCCCTGGCGCCGCGGCAGGGTGGAGGGCCGGGCCTGCCACGCGATCTCGACCGTCAGCGAGTCGCCCGGGGCGAGCGGCCGCGGCAGCGTCCAGTGGGCGACGGTCGAGTCGGGGGCGTAAGGGTAATCGGGCGGCAGCGCCTCACCCATCAGGATGGCGGTGGTGATGCGCTCGAAGGCGTAGTCGGGGTCCTTCAGGTGCTGGAACCGCTCGCGCCGCTCGGCCGAGTCGGCCGCTGCCCAGCGGGAGCCGGGGCGGAAGGCGTTCAGGTACTGGTGCACGTAGAAGTCGTGCAGCGTCACGGGCGAGCGGTTGACGTAGCTGATGCGCTCGCGCCCGCTCAACACCCCTGACGGCTCGTCGAGGGAGGCGGTGATGCGATAGGCGACTTGCTGCTGCCAGTAACCCGCGGTGTCGCGGGCGGCCAGAACGAGCAGGAGGGCGAGCATTGGGACCGGGAAACTACACCCCGGAGGTCGGGGCGGGGAGGCGTGACGCGCGTTTCGGCTGTCGCTCGCGCGATTCGGACGCCGCTTCTCCCCAGGTGACTCCTCATGTTGAGCGCGCCGTCACAAACCTCGACAAGGAGTCACCATGTTGCGCCATACATCCTGTTACGTGGTCGCCCTGGCGCTCGCGGGCGCGCTCGGGTGCAGGGACCGTCCGTCCGCCACCGGGCCGGACGGCGACGGGCCCGCGACCGCCACCACCCCGCGTCCCGCGACCATCGCCCCTCCCCCGAGTTCCGCTCGCGCGTGAAGGCCCAGCTCGACGCATCGCCGTTCCGCGAGCACAAGCTCCAGTTCCAGCGCTTCCTCCGAGCGGACAACGGTAACGCGCTCGCCGCGCTTGCCGGTGCAGCCGGCATCACGTCGGACGCCCTGGCCCGGCAGGCGGACCGCGCGATTCCGCTGGAGATGTATCTCCCGGTGCCGGAGCACCGGCACGCTTGGGCGGAGGCAGGGGGCGACGCGAACGTGCTCGTCGCCACCGCCATCGCCGACCACGACGTGCCCGTGGCCTTCGATGTCCACGGGAACCGGTCGCTGCTCAGCCCCAACACGCCCCCGGCGACGCCGGTGATCGCCCTCGTGCCCGTCGAGACCGACTTCTCCGTCCGACCCAGCTTCCTGCAGTACTGCGGTGACGAGTGCGGGGGGGGAGGCGGCGGAGGTGGAGGCAGCGGGCCGCCCCCGCCGACGCCCGGTCTCTACATGACCCAGAGTCATTTCACACAAACGTTTGAGGGTTGGTTGAAAGGCAGCCCCGAATTTGAGGTCCATATCCTTGGGCAGAAGGACCAGACGGATTCGCTCAAGGACTACCAGTGCGCGGGAGAGCATCAGGCGAGCCCGTACTACTTCGACCAGAATGACCTCGACTGGTCGGGCAGCGTGATGCTGTACAGCAAGACGCAGCTCGACAACTATCACGCCGCACATCCGGCGCAAGACGTGCGCGTGTTCGTGGTGGAGGACGACGACACCGCGTGTGAGATCAAGACGACCAACGATTTCTGGCAGAACGTCGTGAATGCCGTGGACGGCGCCAACCAAGCGCTGACCGCCGGCAAGGACACGACGTCGTCCACTGCTGACAAGGCCTGGAAGTTCGCGAAGGCCATCCAGAAGCTACTGGCGGCCCTGGCATCGCTCATCAACACGAACGACGAGCTCCCCGGCAACGCGGTCCAGGACAACATCGCTGGAGAGTACCACGACGGCTACAACTGGGTCGTGAAGGGAGAGAAGAACGTGACCAACGGTTGGATCAAACTGGAGATGCGTTGATGCGCCACCGCGCACTGCTCGCGCTCGGCCTCGCAATCGCCCTCCCATCGGGCCTCATGGCGCAGTGGAGTGTGGCCTTCGAGGCCACGGCTTCGTATTACGGCGGAGCCTCGCGTGACACGGCCGCCGACCCGATCTCGGTGCGGCCGCACCATCCGACCAGCTTCGGGCTGCGACTGGAGCGCTGCTTCGGGCAGGTGGGCGTGGGAATCAGTGCGGCGCTCGCCGGCCCGGATGTGATCGCCGAAAACAACAGCGCCGGTGCGATCGTCAAGAATGCGCTCGATCTGTTCGAGATAGCGCCCGAAGCCGCGGTTCTCGTGGGCCGGACGCCGTCGGGCGTGGCCGTGCGTTTCCACGCCGGTCCCCTGATTGACGTCTGGGCACCTCAGGGAGAAGACGCGCGCACGCGCGTGGGCGGCCACGCTGCACTCTCGCTCGAGTGGCCGCTCACCGCCCGGCTCGCCGGCTCGGTCCGGGGCGGGGTCGCGCTCACGAGCTCGCTCTTCAACGAGGGCGAGCTGCCGGGCGGGTTCGAGCTCCGCGCCATGTGGCGTCGCTCGGTGTCGCTCGGCCTGCGCTACCGCCTGTAGGCGAAACGGCGGCCCGGGGCACCCCCCCCCGGGCCGCCGTATCGCCGCGCCTCCCCCTTCTGCCGTTACTCTCCCGTGAGCATCCTGCGCCGCAGGGTGGCGAGCTTGCGCCGCACCGAGCCATCGAAGATGCGGTCGCCCACCCGCACGATCACGCCGCCCAGAATGCTCCTGTCGGCACGGAAGTGCGCCCGCACGTCCTTGCCGATTGCCTCCGTGAGCCGCGCCACGATCTGCTGCTCGAGCCGGTCGTCCGGCTCCTCCACGAGCGTCACGCCCGCGTGCACGCGGTTGAGCTTCACGTCCACGAGCCCCTGGTACTCCTGGGACATCTGGCCGATCAGCCCCTGGCGGCCGCGCCGCACCACCGCCTGGAGAAACCGCACGAACTGGGGCGGGGCCACGTCCTCGAGCGCCCGCGCCAGCAGCTCGGCCTTGGTGGCCTTGGCGACGCGGGGCGACTCGAGCGCCACGGCGATGCGCTCCTCCGCCTGCACCGCGCCCGCCACGGCGTCGAGCAGCCGCCCATAGCGCTCCACGTCCTCTGTACCCTGCGCTGCGGCGGCGAGCAGCAGCGCCTCCGCATAGTTCCGCGCGACGACGCTGCCGTTCACCGGGCGCGCTCCAAGCCTTCGAGGTACTCCGTCACCAGGCGACGATTGGCCTCGGTGTCGAGGTGCGCCTCGATGAGCTTCGACGCCGCGGCGATCGTCAGGTCCACCGCTTCGCGCCGCAGCGCCAGCAACGCCTTCTCCTTCTCTTCGGCGATCTCCTTGCGCGCCCGCACCAGCAGCTGATCGTACTCCTCCCGCGCCCGGGCGAGCAGCGCTTCCCGTTCCTTTTCGGCCACCACGCGCGCCTTCGCGATGATCTCCTGGGCCTCCGCGTGCCCGGCGGCGAGCAACCGCTTCTGCTCCTCGAGCAGCGCGGCGGCCTCCTGCCGCTGCTTTTCCGCCTCGGCGAGCTGCCGCTCCAGCTTCTGCTCCCGCTCCCGCACGGCGGCGAGCAGCACGGGCCAAGCGCTCCGCTTCAGGACGTAGAGCAGCGTCGCGAAGACGACCAGCGTCCAGATGACCAGGCCGCCGTCGACGCTGAGCGGCCCCCCCCCGCCGCCTTCCTGCGCCCGCGCCGGCATCGCGGTGCCGGCGACACCGAGCAGCACCAGCCACGTCGTCTTCCGCATACGTTAGAACTGCACCTTGCCCTGCATCACGAACGCCACCACGGCCGCGAACAGCGCCACGCCTTCGACGAGCGCCGCGGCGATGATCATCGCGGTCTGGATGCGGGCGCTGTTCTCGGGCTGGCGGGCCATCCCCTCTACCGCCTGACCGCCGATGCGCCCGATGCCGACGCCCGCGCCGAGCACGGCGAGGCCGGCGGCGAGGCCGGCGCCGATGAGCGCGTAGCCCTTTCCCGCGGCGGCGGCCGCGGCAGGCTCCTGCAGCAGAGCGAGTACGTTCAGTAGCATGTCACACTCCCCTTCGTGAAGTTAGTGCTCGGCGCGCATCAGTCCGATGAATACGCTGGTGAGCAGCGTAAACACGAACGCCTGCAGAAACGCGACGAACAGCTCCAGCAGCATGATCCCGGTGGCCATGGCCGACGCCGCCACGCCCACGAGGTAGCTCTGGAAGAAGAACGTCAGCCCGATCAGCGCCAGCACTACGACGTGCCCCGCCGTCATGTTGGCGAACAACCGCACCGCCAGCGCGAACGGCTTGGCGAGCTTCCCGATGATCTCGATCGGGGTCATGATCACCAGCATCACCGGCTTGAGCAGCGTCGGGAGACCCGCCGGTAGAAAGAAGATCGTCCCGAGATAGCCGTTCAGGCCGAGCGCCCGCATCCCCGAGATCTCGATCACGGCGAACGACACCAGCGCCATCGCCCCCGTGACCGCGATGTTGGACGTCGGCGTCGCGCTCCACGGCAGAAGGCCCAGCAGATTGCACGTCAGGATGAAGAAGAACACCGTGAGCAGATAGTTGACGTAGCCCTCGCCGTGGGGGCCGACGTTCGGCAAGATCACCTCCTGCCGGATGTAGAGCACCATCGCCTCCATCGCGGCCGCGAACCCGCGCGGCGGACGGCCCTGGGCCTGCGCCCGCGCGACCCCCCGGGAGGTGTAGAGGAACACGAGCGCGACGAGCACCGCCGCCAGCGTGAGGAACACGGCGTGCCTCGTGGGTGACAGATCGATCGTGACGCCGCCGACGTGGATCGGCGGGAGCCGCGGTAGCTGTTTCACCACGTAGTAGGGGGCCTTCCAGGAGGGCAGCTCGATCGAGTGCGAGTTGCCCAGGTGCTCCATGATGTCGATCTCGTTCGACGGACGGGGGGCGGGAGCCCGCTCCTGGGCCGTCGCGGTCCGTCCCGCGAGCGCCAGCAGCACCGCGATCACGCACCTCGGCCCCAAGCGGCTCATCGCACGACCAGTGCCTCCACGATCACGCAGGACATCAGCACGGCCACGAGAGTGATGAGGGTGGCCCCGAGCTCGAGCCCCACCTTCGGCGCGATCACGAAGCCGCATGCCGCCACGACCGCGAGGCGGGCGGCGATGCCGGCCGTCCACACCAGCAGGAACCGCTCGGTCCCGATCGCCCGCACCAGCCACCAGCCGAGCGGGCCCTGCAGGGCGAGCGCGATCGCCAGCGCGACCCACACCCCGGTGCGCGCGGCTGGCGGGAGCAGCACGAAGCTAAGCGCGAGCGTCGCTGCGGCAACCGTGGCGACGCCGGCCAGGTAGCGGCGGCCCGCCGTCACGCGCCCCCCTTCCCGTCCGTTCCCCCGTTCTTGTCGGCTTTCGAGAGCTCCCGGATCAGCGAGTACAGCATACCGCCGAAGCCGAG
>QHTX01000023.1:0-307 GCA_003220975.1 Gemmatimonadota bacterium
GACCGCCGATGATCTGGTACAGGCGCTCGAGGCGGGCGGCGGGTTTGCGGCGGTGGGCCTCGCCAGCGCGGCCACGAAAGCCATCCCCTCATTCGCCGGCGCGCGCCTCGCGGGCGCGCCCACCACCCCGCTGCCGCGCGTGCCGGGTAAGCCCGCGGAGCACCACAAGCGGTCCGTGGGGGCGGGGATCGCCCTGTGGGTGATGGTCCTGGCCATCGGCCTGGGCGGCCCGGGCCTGTACGCCTACAAGAAGGGGCTGTTGTTCTTCGCGCGGGCCGCGCCGCACGATTCGACGGCCGTACTGCAG
>QHTX01000023.1:483-6150 GCA_003220975.1 Gemmatimonadota bacterium
CGCCGGGGACCCACCAGCTCGCAGTTCGGGCTCCTGGGTTCGAGCTGTTCACGCGTCAGGTGGTCATCACGCCCGGTGCCCCGTCCACGGTGCGCGTAGAGCTCCAAGCGGTGGGTGGCGACGACGCCAACGCCGGCCCTTGCGATCAGCCGGGTCCGGCGTACAACCAGGACAACCTCTGTTTCGACACACGCCCCCTCCCCCTGTCCGCCACGCGCATCCCGGTGCCGGCCGACGCGACGGTGTTTCCGCGCCAGACCATCCTGCTCATTCACGTCTCCAAGGAGGGCTCGACGCTCGAGGCCCGGGTGTGGGATCCCTCCAACCTGGACACGTTCAACAACGAAGCGCTGGACATGGCGAAGACGCTGCGCTGGAACCCCGCCCAGAAGAACGGCGAGCCGGTCGATGCATGGGTGAAGTGGCCGTTTCAGCCGGTGAGGCAGTAATCCACATCCATCCGACGGCGTTCATCGCCCCGGGCGCGGTCGTGCTGGGGGACGTGACGCTCGCCGCGCGCGCCAGCGTGTGGTACGGCGCGGTGCTGCGCGGCGACATGGCCGCGATCGCGGTGGGCGAAGCCACGAACCTCCAGGACGGCGTGATTGTCCACGTGGACGAGGGGAAGCCGACGCGCATCGGCGCCCGCGTCGCGGTGGGGCATCGGGCCATCCTGCATGCCTGTACCGTTGAAGATGAGTGCCTGATCGGGATGGGCAGCATCCTGCTCAACGACGTCCACGTCGGGACCGGCAGTGTCGTAGCAGCGGGCGCGGTGGTGCCCGAGGGAACTCGGGTCCCGCCCGGCTCGTTAGTGGTGGGCGTGCCGGCGCGGGTGACCCGCGCGGTGGATGAGGCGCTGCGCCAGCGGATCCGGTACACGTGGCAACACTACGTCGCGGAGGCCGAGCGGCACCGCGCGGGCAAGTTTGTGATGTGAATTCCCGGAACCCCTTACGCGCGCGGCGCGGTGCGCCAGCCTTGCTCGGGCCGTCGGGCGCGCCTACCTTGACCTCCCGCGCTTGCTGAGCCGGCGGCCGGTTAAATTTCACTACATCACGACCACGCTGAGACACGCGCTCACCGAAAGGGACGAGCTCGCATGACTGCTTCCAGCCGCACAGGCACCCTCGATCTGAGCCCCAACGCCGTCACGGTGCTGGAGCGGCGCTACCTGGTGAAGGACGACCAGGGCACCCCCGTCGAACGGCCCGACGCCCTGTTCCGGCGGGTCGCCCGGACCGTGGCCGAGCCGGACCGGCGCTACGGTGCGTCCGACAAAGGCGTGGAGGGCCTCGCGGAAACGTTCTTCGAGCTGATGGCGACGCGGGTGTGGATGCCCAACTCGCCCACCCTCATGAACGCCGGCCGGCCGCTGGGCCAGCTGTCGGCGTGCTTCGTGCTCCCCGTGGACGACTGCCTGTCGAACGGCCAGAGCGGCATCTACGACACGCTGCGCGCCATGGCGCTGGTGCACCAGTCGGGCGGTGGCACGGGGTTCTCGTTCTCCCGGCTCCGGCCCAAGAACGACGTGGTCCGCTCCACCATGGGCGTGGCGTCGGGCCCCGTGTCGTTCATGAAGCTGTACGACGCCTCGACCGACGTCGTGAAGCAGGGCGGGACGCGCCGCGGCGCGAACATGGGCATCCTGCGGGTGGACCACCCCGACATCCTCGAGTTCGTGACCTGTAAGGACGACCTCACGCAGGTGACGAACTTCAACATCTCGGTGGCGGTGACGGACGCCTTCATGAAGGCCGTCGAGGAGGGGACGAGCTACGACCTCATCCACCCGCGCAGCGGCAAGGTGATGGGCCAGTTGGATGCGCGCGACGTGTTCCGCCAGATCGTCCATGGCGCCTGGAAGACGGGTGAGCCCGGGGTGTACTTCATCGACCGGGCCAACTACTACAACCCCGTGCCGCGCCTCGGCAGCTACGAGGCCACGAACCCGTGCGGCGAGCAGCCGCTGCTCCCCTACGACGTCTGCAACCTCGGCTCGATCAACCTGGGCCTGTTCGTGAAGCAGGGAGACGTCGACTGGGAGCGGCTGCGGACGGCGGTGCACGTGTGCACGCACTTCCTCGACAACGTCATCGACGCGAACAAGTACCCGCTCGCCGAGATCGACGATCTGGCGAACCGCATTCGCCGCATCGGCCTCGGGGTGATGGGCTGGGCCGATCTGCTGGTGCACCTCGGCATCCCGTACGACTCGGACGAGGGGGTGGCGCTGGGTCGCCGGGTGATGGAGTTCGTGGATGAGGAAGCGAAGGTCGCGTCGGAGCAGCTGGCGGAGCAGCGCGGTGTCTTCCCCGAGTGGGAGACGTCGATCTGGGGCCCCGACGCGAGCTGTGCCCGCGGGCCCGACGGCGAGCGGGTGCGCCCGATGCGCCGGCTCCGCAACTGCAATCTCACGACGGTCGCGCCCACGGGCACGATCTCGATCATCGCGAACTGCTCCTCGGGGATCGAGCCGCTCTTCGCGGTCGCGTTCATGCGCAACCAGGCCGGCGTGCTGATGCCGGACGTGAACGAGGACTTCGTCGCCATCGCGCGACAGGAGGGCTGGTACTCGGACGACCTGATGCAGCGGATCGCGGAGGCGGGCCACATCCACTTCGACGCGGTGCCGGCGCAGTGGCAGCGCGTGTTCGTGACGGCGCACGACGTCACCCCCGAGTGGCATATCCAGATGCAGGCGGCCTTCCAGGAGTTCACCGACTCGGCGATCTCCAAGACCTGCAACTTCGGGCACGATGCGACCGAGGAGTACGTGGAGAAGATCTACCGCTACGCCTACAAGCTCGGCTGCAAGGGCGTCACCGTGTACCGCGACGCCTCGCGCGAGATGCAGGTGCTCTCGACCGGGGCCACCGCGAAGAAGGTGCAGGAGCAGGCGGCGAACGGGCAGACCGCCGTGGCCGAGGCGCTTGGCCGGATCGCCGAGCTGGAAGCGGAGCTCGAGCGAACCCGCGGCATGCTGCATGACGCGGAGGCCGAGAACCTGCAGCGGCGCGCCAAGCGCTCGCGCCCCGACCTGCTCAAGGGATCCACGCGACGGATCGAGACGCCGCTCGGCACGATGTACGTCACTATCACCGAGGACGACCGCGGCCAGCCGTTCGAGGTCTTCATCTCCCTCGGCAAGGCGGGCGGGGCGCTCATGGCCGACGTCGAAGCCGTCGGGCGGCTGATCTCGCTCGGGCTCCGCTCGGGCATTCCCATGCGGGAGATCTACCGCCAGCTCCGGGGCATCTCGTCGGACCGGGCCGTCGGCCTGGGGCCCAACAAAGTGCTCTCGGTGCCGGACGCCATCGGCATCGCGATCGAGAAGTGGATGCAGGACCGGCAGGGCATCCAGCAGGATCTGCTCGCCGAGGCGGAACGGGGAGGGGCGGGGGCGGCGGGTCCGGGTGCGGCGGCTCCGCTGCGGGGAGTCGTGGCGGGGCAGGGGGGGGGGAGCGCCGCGGCGCTCCAGAGTGGCGCGACCCAGCAGGACTTCATCGGCGCCTGCCCCGACTGCGGCTCGCAGCTCGCGTTCATCGAGGGCTGCGCCAAGTGCCACGTGTGCGGATTCTCGGAGTGCGGCTGAGCGGCGCCGGGGCGTAGCGGGCGCGCCGCGGGTCAACCGTCACCCGGCGAGCGGTTCCGGCCGTGTGACGGCTGTCACGACCCCCTGCGCGGGGGCCGTGTTATTCTACGGCGTGACTGCTCCCTTCCGTCCCCCGACGCCCACGCGGCTCCAGGCCAAGGGCTGGGCCCGCGTCGGCAAGCCCGGCGCGCACCTGCTGCGCCGCGGCGCCTGGTATCCGGTGGTCCGCGTCTCGTCGAGCCACATCGTCGTGCTGGACGTGAATCGGCGCAACGTCCCGGTCGACCGGCGCTTCCTCGAGATCCGCTACCATCCGCCGGAGCGCTGGAGCATCGTGCGGTGCGAGCCGCGCGAGATCCAGCGCGTGGGCCGGCTGTTCCCGCTCACGTACGCGGTGTGCCCCACCTGCCGGCACCGCCAAGCCTTCGGGGCCGACGTCAAGGAGCTTTCGTGCGAACGCTGCAAGAAGACGGCGGCGCTGGCGTGGGATGAGTTGAGCTAAGGTGTCCGGGACCAGGTGTCAGGTGTCAGGGCCTGACACCTGGCACCCGACACCTGACAGCGTTAGAGCAGTACCAGCCGATCGCCCACCGAAACGATTCCCGCCCCGACTCCCAGGCAGTAGAACCCGCGCATTCCGTCGTCCAAGAACTGCAGCGTTTCCTTGAGGACCTCGGGTTCGACCGTGCCGCCCAGCGCCCAGCCGCTGAACGGCCGGCAGGGATGCGCGACCTGCAGCACCTCCAATCGCACCACCTCGCGGCCGTCCTTGTCCACGAAGGCGATGCCGCCGCCGAGCTCGTCGAGGGTGATCCGGCGAGCGGTCTCCACGAGGACATTCTCGCCCGCGCAGCCGGGGGTGAGGCGATCCCCGAAGCGCTCCCGCATCAGCGCATAGTGCGTGGTGAAGCCGATCGAGACCCCGTGCGCGCCGTCTTCGTTCTTGGTGTTGGGGTTTCGGGCCCTTCGCCCAGCACGCCGTCGGGTCCGACGGCGAGCCGTGCCACCGCGAGGCAAGGGGTCGGGTCGTAGACCCGTAGCGGCTTCTCCCCCGTCTTCAGCGACGAGCGCTGGATTTGGAGGCGCACGATTCGGCCGAGGTCGCGCATAACGAAATCTATCAAAACGTGGTATGATGTGAGGCGCGACCTCATGCGGATCAGGCTCGGCTGGGCCCGCTGTGCGGACAACGTCGCGGACATCCTGCGCCGCGGCGCCTGGTATCCCATCGTCGAGGAGTCTGCGGACGGCCACCTCGTCGTCGAGGTGCGGGAGCAGCGCGTCCGGCTGAGCCGGGGGGACGTGTCGGTGCGCACCGACGCACCCGACCACTGGAGCATCGTCGTCCGCACCGGGGTGCTGCGTCCCGCGCTGGGAGGGCAGGGGATGGAGGTGGTGACGACCTCCGCCGTCTGCCCCATGTGTCACTACCGCCAGGACTTCGCGGGCCGGCCGGACACGCTGCGCTGCGTCCGCTGCGGGGCGACGTCGGCGGTCGATTGGTCGGAGACCTGCTGAAGCGTAAGGCCCGTCTGGCGATTGCGTAAGTATTTAGTATGTTAATTATCAATATGTTAACTTTCTCCCTGCTGATCACCGATGCCTGAGAACTGACGACTTTCCGATGCCCGATCGCTCCGCGCTCGCCCTCCAGCTCACCGACGCCATCACGGCGGCGCGGGCCGCCGCTCAGCACGCGGGAGATCGCGCGTTTCGCACGTACGGCCTCTCCCACCGTGCCCATGCTGCCTTGACGGCCGTAGACGTGGGCGGGCCGGACGGCGCCCGCCCCAAGGAGATCGCCGCGCAGCTGGGGGTGTCGCGCGCGGCGGCCACGACCTTCGTTCAGCGGCTGGAAACGAAGGGGCTCGTCGAGACCACCCCCGACCCGGAAGACGACCGCGGCGTACGCGTGACCCTCACGCGCACCGGGCTCGACGTGCTGCTGCGCGCCGGGCAGCTCGAGCGGCGCCTCGCCGCTCGGGCGATCGAGGGCCTGCCGGCCTCGAGCATCGCGCGGGCCGTGCACCTGCTCCAGGAGTTCAAGCGCCGACTTGAGGAAAAGCAGATCG
>QHTX01000023.1:6264-6711 GCA_003220975.1 Gemmatimonadota bacterium
GATCGTCGCGACACTGGGACCCGCGACGGGCGCCCCCGAGCACATCGAGGGGCTCATCGACGCGGGTGCGAACGTGATCCGCGTCAACGCATCCCACGGCAGCCCGGAGCTGCGGGCGGCGTGGATCGCCGCGGTGCGGCGCGCGGCGGACGCCGCGGGCAGTACCGTGGCGGTCCTCGTGGATCTGCAGGGACCGCGCATCCGCGTGGGCGCGCTGCCGCAACCCCGCGCGTTGCGCCCGGGCGAGACCGTGGTGTTCGCGCCCGAGGAGGTCGCGAAGAGCGGCGAGCTGCCAACCACGTACGCCGGTCTCGCGACGGACGCGCGGGTGGGGGCCCGCATCCTGCTCGACGACGGGCTGCTGTCGGTCGAGGTCACGGGGATCGCCCCCCCCCGCGTCGAAGCTCGGGTGGTGGACGGCGGCACCCTCACCTCCCACAAGGGGAT
>QHTX01000023.1:6742-7980 GCA_003220975.1 Gemmatimonadota bacterium
GCGAGGACGTCACGCACGCCGTCAAGGCGGGGGTCGAGTACCTGGCGCTGTCTTTCGTGCGGCGCGCCGAGGATCTGGCCGAGCTGCGGCGGCTCGTCCCGCCCGCCATCAAGCTGATCGCGAAGATCGAGAAGGCCACCGCCCTCGAGGACCTGGAGCGCATTCTCGCGGCGTGCGACGCGGTGATGGTGGCGCGGGGCGACCTGGGCGTCGAGCTGCCGTTCGAAGAGGTCCCGAGCGTGCAGAAGCGCCTGATTCGGGAAGCGAACCGTCACGGGAAGCCGGTGATCACGGCGACCCAGATGCTCGAGTCGATGGTGCACCACCCGCGGCCCACCCGGGCCGAGGCCTCGGACGTCGCCAACGCGATCCTCGACGGGACCGACGCCGTGATGCTCTCGGCCGAGACCGCGGTCGGCGAGTACCCGTTCGAGGCGGTGCGCGCGATGGACCGCATCATCCGCGAGATGGAGCGCCAGGGTGGCGGGCCCAGGGAGCGCGGCGGGGGAGGTCGGGACGAGCGCCGACGCGGCGAGAGCGAGACCGTGGCGGTGGAGGACGCGATCGCGCTGGGGACGAGCGCGGTGGCGCGGATGCTCAAGACGCCGCTCATCGTGACGCTCACCAAGGGAGGCTTCACGGCGCGCAAGGTGGCGGCGCAGCGCCCGCCGGTGCCGATCCTCGCGGTCACCACCGAGCCGGTCACCTACCGGCAGCTGGCGCTGGTGTGGGGTGTGACACCGGTGCTCGTGGACCAGGTGCCCGGGTACGACGCGATGCTCGCGGTCGTGCGCGACCTGATCCTGAAGCGCGGGTACGCCCGCTCGGGCGACCGCATCGTGATGACGGCGGGGGTGCCGTGGGACGTCTCCGGGACCACCAACCTGCTCAAGGTCGAGGTCGTGTGACGTGAGGCTGGTGTTTCTCGGCACCGGGACTTCCTACGGCGTGCCGCAGATCGGCTGCCGCTGCCGCACGTGCACGTCGCCCGACCCGCGGGACCGCCGCACCCGCACCGCGGCGCTCGTCGAGGCCGGCGGGCGTCGTCTCCTCATCGACACGCCCCCGGAGCTGCGGCTGCAGCTCGTGGCGGCGGGGGTCGACGCGATCGATGCCGTGCTGTTCACGCACGCGCACGCCGACCACGTCCACGGCATCGACGACCTGCGCGCCGTCTCGGTGCGTCGGGCGGGTGCGAGCCGGCTGGAAGTGTACGGCTCGGCCGACACGCTGGCCGA
>QHTX01000024.1:0-4023 GCA_003220975.1 Gemmatimonadota bacterium
GCGAAGGGTTTGCCTGTGCCGAGTGCCACGGCGAGCGCGACGTACGACTTGCCCAGGCCGACCGCGTCCGCGAGCAGCGCGCCGCCGTAACGAGCGAGGATGGCGCGCAGCCGCGCGACGGCGGGGACCTGGTGCGGGGCGAGCCACGCCGCGTCCCCCGGCTGCGCCGCCACCGGCTCGAAGTCGAGCAGCGCGCCCGCCGCGAGCGCGGCAACGACGCCCGGCGGCCTGAGCGCCGCCCCTTCGCCCGGCGTGAGGAGACAGGCGAGCGGCTCGGAGAGCGGCGCGAGGTGCTCAGACAGGATCCGGGGCGAGGACGGCCAGCGCACGGCGATCTCGAGCGTCGAGGTGGTAGGCGTCGGCGAGGGCGGTGTCGTCCGACGCGCGAGCGCGTCCGCGGACCGAGAGCGCGGCCCACGCGGCCGCATCCGCCGGCACGGGCAGCTCGCGCACGACCCGGGCGTTGAAACGGTGAAAGCCCCCGCGGGCGGGGTCGGCGCGCAGTCGCGCCAGCGCGGTGAGCCAGCGCGAGTTGAGCAGGGCGGCCAACGCGTGCGCGTCGTCCGCCGTGCGCGTCGCGATCCCGTACACAGTGTTGAGCGGTACGACCTCCGGTTCGGGAACGACCGCCGCGAGCCGCCGGCCGAGATCCGGCCACAGCACGCGGTGCGGGGCGTGCGCCAGGGCGGTGCGAAACAGCTGCCAGGGCGCGCCGGCGCGGTAGTCGCTGCGGCGCCGCAGCCGATCGAGGTGCGGGCCGAGCGCGCGCGCCAGCTCGGGCGGGAGCCGCTCGAGCGGCCGCCCGTCGGGCGCGTGCGTCCACAGCACGTGGGCCCGCAGCGTGAATCGCCACGGGCTGAGGTCACGGCCCCGCGCCGCGGGACGGGTCGCACGGTCCGGATGGGGGACGACGAACACGTCGTCGGCGCCGGTCTTCACGCCGAGCTGCGGCCTCCACCGGTCGCCGATGGTGGGGAATGCGCCCCGCAGGTGCCGCGCCACGCGGAGCGCGTCGGGAGAGAGGATCCAGGGGCCGTCCGCCTGGAGCGCGCGTTGCGCGATCTGGGGTGCCTGGCCCTTCGGGCCGAGCAGCGTGGCGACCTGCTCGCGGCTCGCGGGCTCGGCGCGCGCGGCGACGAGGGCCATCGGGTACACCGCGGCGCCGAACGCGCTCTCGGTGCGGTCCACCCGCGCCACCCGCTCGAGCCGCGTGGTGTCGGCGAGCCGGCGCCGCAGCGGCTCGGCGTAGCCGCTCGACGCGAGCTTCGCCGGTACCAGCAGCGCCACCGCGCCCCCCGGCGCGGCCAGCTCGAGGGTCCGTTCGACGAAAGCGACCGCCAGGTCCGGCAAATGGGCGAAGCCGGGCCCGGGTGCAGGGCGCCAGGTGACGTAGCGCGTGGCGAGCGCCTCGCGCACCTGCGCGGGCAGCCGCTCGCCGCGCACCCAGGGCGGGTTTCCCGTCACCAGGTCGAACCCACCGCGCGCGAGCAGGTCGGCGAAGTGCGACTCGAACGCGAAGAACGGGGCACCGCCCTCGCGCCGTAGCGTGCGTGCAGCCCCGCGGAGTTCCCGGCGGCTCGCCCGCAGGCGACGGAGCCGAGCCCGCTCGTCCGCCGTGAGTCCACGCCTCCGGCCGAACAGGTCGCGGTCCTTCGCGGCCGCGACGAGCTCGGTGATGCGCCCGTCGAGCGCGTGGACCGCCTCGTCGAACAGCCCGCGAGCCAACGCCGCTTCGGCGCGCTGGAGCTCGGCCTGTGCCTGGCGCTTGGCGGGGCCGGCGAGGTCGAACAGGCTACGGCGGGCTGCCGCCAGTCGATCGACCACCATGGCCCCGGCCGTCAGGCCCGGGCGTCCAGACAGCGTGCGCGCGAGCGCGAGCGGGTCGATCAGCGCGTCCCCCTGACGCACGTGCCCGTCGAGGTTGGGAAGCGGCGCGATCCGCGTGAGGTCGGTCTCGGCCTCGTCGGCGACGAGTGCGAGCCACAGGCGCAGCTCGGCCAGCCGCACCGCCGTGAGCTTCAGGTCGACGCCGTACAGGGAGCGGGCCAGCACGTCGCGCCGCACTGTGCCGGGCGGGCCTTCACCGCCGGCACGGCGCAGCCGCGTCAGCTCCTCCAGCGCGCCCAGCAGGAACGCGCCCGAGCCGACGGCGGGGTCGAGCACCGTGAGCCTGCGCAGGTCCGGCCGCTCGGCGGGGGACTGGGGCGCCTCGTCGTGGTGGACCCAGCGCTCGGCGGCCCGCGGCGCGAGCCCGAAGCGGTGCACCAGGACTGCCTCGAGCCCGGCGCGCACCACCTCGCGCACCAGGCCGGCGGGCGTGTAGTAGCTGCCGCTCTTGCGCCGCTCGTCGGGATCCATGACGCCCTCGAACACCCGGCCCAGCATGTCGGGTGCCACGAGATCGCCGTCGTCCGCTTCGCGCGCCGAGAAGTGGAATCGCTCGAACAAGTCGTCGAACGCGTCACGCCAGTCGGCGTTGCTCCAGCGGGCGGTGCCGTGGCAGCGCTCCAGGGCGGTGGGCTCGAACAGACCGCCGTTCAAGAACGGCAGCCGTCCCAGGGCGCAGGCGGCACGCGATCGCTCGGTCGCGGGCCGGTTGAGCGCGCCGAAGCACAGCGGGTCGAACACCTGGCGGTGGAAGTCACGGTGCCCTGCCAGGCCCTGGTCGAAGCGGTGGATCAGGTAGCGCCGGTCGCCGTCGAGCCAGCCCTTGGCCTGCACGAAGTAGAGAAACAGCACCCGCGTCAGCGCGGTGAGCGTGAGGGCGTGGCGCTCGGTGCGGCTGCGTGGCGCGGCGAGGCGATCGGTCAGCCGCTCGAGCACCGCGCGGAACGCCTGGAAGAAGCGCGGGGTGACTGCCTCGCTCGCCAGCGCTTCGCCGACGCGGAGGCTGAGGGAGAGGGAGGTCTCACCCGGGACCGGCGCGAATCGCTCGAGCGTCTCCAGGGCGCCGCCGGGCGGCCGCTTGAGGGGGATCGTGGCGAGCCGCACGGACGGCCCGCGCGCACCCACGCGCCAACTGGCGCACACCAGTCGTTCCGGCGAGCCGCTCCCGGCGAGGGCGCACGCGAGCCCCCGCTCCGCCCGTGCGGCGAGGCGTTCCGCCGCTGCCCGCGCCGCGCGCTCGGGGTCCCGTGCCTCCAGGGCGAACACCCGGAACGCCTCGTGCCGCGCCACCAGCGCGGCGCGGGTCACGCCGGCCGCTTCGGCGTGCGGCAGCCCGAGCCAGGGCCCGGGTGGCACGTTCTCCCACGCCGCGGCGAAACCGAGCGCCCCAAAGAGGTGGCGAAGATCGTCGATCTGCTCGGTGCGGGCGAGAAGATCCCGCAGCACCACGGGGCCCCTGGTTCGGACGGCCCCAAGGTGGGACGGGGTGGGCCGGGATTAGGTACCGGGATGTTGCGAAGAGGACCGGATTACTGCGGGGAGCGGGGAGCAGGGAGCGGGGAGCAGAAGCAGACAGCCGGATGGGTACTGCTCCCCGCTCCCCGCTCCCTGCTCCCTCTCCCTCACGTGCTCTTTCTCAGCCTGATGCTCCCGTTCACGGTGTCGAGATCGAGCCGTCGCCCACCGCTGCCGATCGTGCCGTGGAGGCTGCGCGGCCCCAGCCGGCCGGTCACCATGAGCGGGAAGTCGGTCACAATGTCGCCGTTCACGGTCTTGGCGTTCACCTCTGCCGAGAGATCGGCCGGGAGATCCAGCGTGATCCCGCCGTTCACGGTGCGGAACTCGAGGGCGTCGCTCCAGTTAGCGCGGCCCAGCGACGCCGTTATCGACCCGTTTACCGTCCCGGCCTGGGCGAAGCCCGAGGTGGAGATGCGGATGGCGCCGTTCACCGTATTCGCCTCGACATCGCTCGCGAGATGCGCCGCCTCCACCGAGCCGTTCACGGTTCTGCCCACGAAACGGACTCCCGCGGGCACGCGCACCGTGAAGTCCACCGCCACGTCGTTGTCGTGCGTGCTCATGTGCCCGTGGTCACCCGCCTCGCACGTGTTCTCCCGCCGCCCGTCACTGGGGTAA
>QHTX01000024.1:4159-6281 GCA_003220975.1 Gemmatimonadota bacterium
CACGTCGCCGTTCACGCCCTTGATCTCGATCGCCTTCCCGGCGGCGACCTTTCCCTTCCAGTGGAACTCGTTCTGGGCCGCGGCCTGCCGGGCCGGGAGGGCCAGACCCGCGGCGACGAGCAGCAATGTGGTCGTGCGCATCGTCACTCTTCCTCCTTGTCGCTCTCGTTCTTGCTCACCTGCCCGGGCCGGCAAAGCTTGATGTCGCCGTCGAACGACTCGACCTCGAGGCGGGCGCTTCCGGAACCGATCGTGAAGCTGAACCGGTGCTTGGTCTTGCCCGTCAACTTGACGGGGAAGCAGGCGTTGAAATCGCCGTTGAACGTCGACACCGAGACCGACACGTTCGCCTTCTCCGGCACCGAAATGCGCAGGTCACCATCGTGGGTCGAGAAGCGGTAGCGGCCCGCGTCCTTGATCGTGCCGTCGTACGTGATATCGCCGTTGACCGTATTGGCCTCGGTGTTCGCGGATTCGATCTGCAGCAGCGTGATGCCCCCGTTCACGGTCTCCGCGGAGATGTCGCCGGAGATCTCGGTCGCCTTGATCTCGATCTCTCGAGTGTCACCGATCCCTGGACCGACTTGAGGGACACGGTCCCCGACCCGCCCAGCACGGTCACCTCGCCCTGGACGGTCTCGGCCGTCACCTCGTTCTGGGCGCCGGCCACCTTGATGTCGGTGTAGACGCCCGAGAGGTTCAGCGCCATCCACGTGGGCACCGTGATGTTGTAGTCGATCGTGCCCGGCCCGTGCCGCCCGCCCTCGGATTTCACGTGCACGGACTGGTCGGAGGCCACGATCTGGATGCGGTCGCGGCTCGAGTGGTTCGCTTCGACGCGCACCGCGCTGCGGCTCCACGTCTTGACGGCGATCTCGCCCCCGAAGTTGTTGACCTCGAGGCGTGCGCCGCTTCGCACCGGCACCGTGGTGTCGGTCTGCTGCAGGGCGAGAGCCGCCAGGGTCGTGAGCGTGGTGAGCATTCCGTCTGTCCTTTCTAGCTTCGGGCGCCGGCCAGGGCCGCCGCCTGCCGCAACAGCTCCAGTTTGCGCCTCATCTCTTGGGCGAGATGCAGGTTGAGATACGAGTTCGCCGGGTCAGCCGCCAGCGCGCTTTGCGCCTCGCGGATCGCCCGGTTGATGATCCGCAGGTTCTTCTCGATCACCCGCACGGTCGTGGTGTCGAGCTGCCCGCGGCCGCGCTCGAGCGCGCGCTCGAGATCCGCGACCTGCGCGGCGTAGCGCTTGTCGGGATACATCGCGGCGGTCGCCGGCGTCGCCGGCGCGCTCGGCGCCGGCGTGGGCGCCTCCGCCACGGGCGCACGCGCGCCGGCGCGGATCAGGAGCCACGCCGTGGCGCTCGAGACCAGGGCGAGTGCGACCGAAGCCGCGGCGAGCTGCGGCACCGTGAAGACGATGCGCCGCCGGGCGCGCCGCGCCGGGAGACTCACTACGCCGATGTGCTCGGCGATCGCGGGCCACAGGTCGGCGGTGGGCGGCCGGTCGTCGAGCGCGCCGGCGCGCGCCACCACGCGACGCAGCTCGGCGAGCGTCGCGCCGCACTCGCCGCACGTCGCGAGGTGCCCCTCCAGCGCGGCGCGCTCCGCGGCGCCCAGCTCGCCGTCCAGGTACTCGCTCAGTCGATCCGTCCACTGGTCTTTCATCGTTCCCCTGGGTCCTTCAGCGCTCGAGATGCTTGCGCAGCGCCATGCGCGCGTGATGCAGCTGCGATTTCGACGTGCCCTCGACGATCCCCAGCATGTCGGCGATCTCCTCGTGGCGATAGCCCTCGATGTCGTGCAACACGAACACCTGGCGCGCCCCGTCGGGCAGCCGCCCCATCGCCTGCTCGAAGTCGAGCGACAGCTCCACGCCCGCGCCCGGCCGGCTCGGCACCACCTCCAGCGCGTCCTGCGAGTCGTCGTAGCGCCCGCGCTCGGTGCCGAGGGTGGTGCGGCGCGCGAGGATCACGTTCACCGCGAGGCGGTGGAGCCACGTGCCGAACGCCGCCTCGGCCCGGAACGTGGCCAGCTTGTTCCAGGCGCGCACGAACACGTCCTGGGTGACGTCATCCGCGTGATCCGGCCCCATCATGCGGCGCACGAGGCTGTGGATGCGCGCGAC
>QHTX01000025.1:0-4508 GCA_003220975.1 Gemmatimonadota bacterium
CGAAGCTGTCGGTCGCGAAGTAGGTGAACTTCGGGTTGCCGTTGTTGTCCTTGATAATGTGGTAGTGTGAGAAGTCGAAGCTCGCCCCAGTCTTGACGACATGCTGGCCGGCCCATTGCCACCCAGAGTAGCTCACATCATTGCGGAGCGACACCCGGTTCTGCGTGTAATCCTGGATGCTCTGACCGCCGCCGATAAGGCCAATGAAGGTACAGCAGGCCTTCTCGTCGAAGTAGGCTCGTTGGATGATGTCGGGATTCGCGGGACTCGGTTGGCGCCGATAGTGTTGGAAGCTGACGGTAGCTTCGTTGAGCCAGCTCCCGCTGGTGTACCGATGCTTTCCGATCCACGTATCGACGTCGTTTCGGACGTTGTTCGCCGTTTGGAAGCTCGTAACGCCACCGAAGTCCCGTATGTCCGTTTCGTGCCGAAGGTTCATGCTCAGCTCCAACGATTGGGACGTCGTCGGCACGTAGGACAGCTTCCCAAACGCGAGCGTCGAGCGGAAGGGCGAGACGAACTGTCCGTTGTATTGCGACAGATTCACAGTATCGAGGGCGGGGTAGCGCCCGGGCGGCGCCGCGGTGTCGGCGTTGAACGCGACCGTGTTCGCGCGGTTTTGGTAGTTGCCCTCATAGGATCCGAAGAAGAACAGCCGGTCTTGCACGATCGGCCCTCCGATGCTCAGGCCTGCCTGATAACGGGAATACTCCGGCTTGGGCGTGTTGAGAGGCAGGGAGTCGGTGGCGATCAAGCCTTTCCCCTGCCCGTAGAAGAACGCCGATCCCTCCCACCGGTTGCCGCCCGACTTGGTGGTCGCCGTGATGATCGCGCTCGAGGCCTTTTGGTACTCCGCCTTGTAGTTCTCCGTGATAACGCGAAACTCCTGAATCGCATTCAACGGGAACGGATTGCCGCGGCTCGCATCCTGCCCGGCGACACCGCCCGCGGTCAAATCGTTCTTGAAGCTTGCTCCGTCGATGAACACGTTCACGTTGTCCGCTGGCAACGCGCCGCCGGCAAACGTCTTGAAGGTGTTGTTGAGGCCGTTGTTCAAGACGGTGGTCCCAGGCGCGAGCGCAACCAGACCGAGGAAATTGCGATCTGACAGCGGGAGGTTCTCGACCTGGTGGCGCGTTACGTTCGTCGCGACTTCGGAAGTGCGGGTTTCTACGCCGCTGGCCACCGCCACGGTCACCGCTTCAACCTGGATCGCGGAGGCGGCGAGTCGGAAGTCGAGGGGGAACACCTCGCCGATCAACACCCGGACGTGAACCTTCTGGGGCGCCATGCCAATATGACGCGCGGTCACGTCGTACTCGGCGGGCACGAGGCCGAGCACCGCATAGAACCCGCTGGCCTGCGTGACCACTTCCCGCTGCGCCGCTGTCTGCACGTTGACCGCAATCACGCGGGCACCTTCGAGCGGGGCTCCACTCGAGTCCCGCACGTAGCCGCGGATGCTCCCGGTGCTCGTCTGTGCGGGCGCGGCGCGCGCGACGAGCGCCATCACACCGCCGATGAGCAGGGCCACCCGCCAACAGTCTCGCCTGAAAGAGTCGGGTCTCATCGTGGGTCCCTCCCTAGAGTGGTGAAGCAGTCGCGGGCTGGCCGCGCCCGCCACAGGATTCCCGAATCACGAGTGTCACGGGAAGCGTCTCCCGTCTCTTCTGGTGCTGCCGCCCGTTCGCCACCGCGTCGAGCAGCCGGCGCGTGGCGCGCTCGCCCAGCGCGCTGATGTTCACGCGCACCGTGGACAGCGGGGGGTGCATGTAGCGCGCCATGGGGATGTCGTCGAACCCCGCGACGGCCATGTCCCCCGGCACCTGCACCTGCGCTTCGCGCAGCGCGCTCAGCGCACCGATCGCCATGGCGTCGTTCGCCGCGAAGATCGCGGTGGGCCGGAGCGGAGATCGCTCGGCGAGCAGCTTCAGGCAGGCGGCGAAGCCCGAGGTCTCGGTGAAGTCGCCCGGGATCTCCCAGGCCGGCGTCGCGCGGACTCCCGCGTCCCGCAGCGCGGCGCGATAGCCCCGCAGCCGTCCCGCCGCGTCCGAGTTCTTGGCCGGGCCGGCGATCATCGCGACTCGGGCGTGGCCGAGCGCGATCAGGTGGCGCACCATGGCACGCGCCCCCTGCGCGTTGGCGACGGCCAGCGAGTCGAACGCCCGGCCCGCCGCCGCACTGTTCAGGAGCACCACGGGGAACGACGCCGGGAGGTCGCGCACGGCGCCGTACGCGCCCGGGGCGGGGGACATGACGATGAGCCCGTCCACGCGGCCGCGCATCGATTGCAGCGCCGCCTCGATCGTAGGCTTGCGGTCGTGGGAGCTGGCGACGAGCAGGTGGTAGCCGTGGCGCTGCGCCATCTGATCGATGCCGCGGATCAGCTCGGAGTAGAACTCGCCGTACAGATCGGGGAGGAGCACGCCGACGGTGCTGGTGCGGTTGGTGCTGAGGGTGCGGGCGGCGGCGTGGGGAGCGTACCCGAGCCGCGTGGCGACCGTCCGCACGCGGCGCCGCGTGCCTTCGGTGACGGGCCCACTGTTGTTGTGAACTCGGGAGACGGTCGCGACGGATACGCGCGCCGCCCGCGCCACGTCCTTGATGGTGACCATGGGTCGCGGGGGATGTAATCGGTTACACACGCGAGCCCTTGTCAAGGCCGATCGCGGGCCCCCGGAGCGCGGCTGAAGCCGCGGCTCGGCCCTGCCGCCGAGGCGGCGTCAGTTCACTGACAGAGCCGAGCCGCGAGTTCACTCGCGCCACATGAGCGGGAGGTCATCTTTCGGGGGAACAACGTCTCCAGAAGCACAGCTGGCCGGAAACACCCGCGTGGGCGACATTAAGGCGTGCCCGCCGCCCCCCTCCCCAGCCGCCTGTTCGCCGACCGCCGCGCCGGGACCGACCGCCGCTTCGCCCCGCGCCGCGCCGTCGTGCGCGCGGCCGTCACGGAGCGCCGCAACGTCGTGGACCGACGGCGCGGCGTCGAGCGCCGCAGCACGCTCGATCGCCGCGGCCGGGCGGTGCGCCGCGCGGTCGCGGAGGCGCCGGGCGAGCACGTCCGCAACGCGCTTCAGCTCCTCAGCCAGCTCGTCGCGCCCGGCGTGCTCCACGCCGAGGCCGCCGCGGACGCCGCCGCCGCGCTCGACCGCCTGCACCGGGCGCTCGAGCTGCTCGAGCCGCGCCGCTCGTAACTCCCGGTCCCCCGCGTGAAGCCCATCGCGGCGCTCGCGTGCCTCGCGGCGCTGGTTCACGCGTCGGGCGCCGCGGCGCAGGAGGGGGGAGCCGGCGACTGGCCCGCCTACGGCCGCGACCCGGGCGGCAGCCGCTACGCGCCGCTCGCCCGGATCACCCGCGCCAACGTCCGCGACCTCCGCCTCGCCTGGGTGTATCGCACCGGCGACCTGCTGCAAGACCGCGCGCGCTTCGAAGCGACGCCGCTCGCGGTCGAGGGCGCGCTGTACCTGGCGACGCCGCTCGGGACCGTCATCGCGCTTGACGCCGCGCGCGGCACGGAGCGCTGGCGGTACGACCCGCGGGTGAATCTGCGCGGCGACTACGGCGACTTCGCGAACCGCGGCGTCGCGACCTGGGTCGACCAGACGCGCGCCCCGGGCGCACCGTGCCGCCGGCGGATCTTCGTCGCGACCGTGGACGCACGGCTCATCGCGCTCGACGGCGCCAGGGGCAACGTATGCCCCGATTTCGGGTCGCAGGGCACGGTGGATCTGACGCGCGACCTGCTCAACGCGCCCGAGTATGCGGGAGAGTACGAGGTGACGTCGCCACCCGCGGTGGTAGGCGACGTCGTGATCGTGGGCTCCTCGGTCGCGGACAACCATCGCACCAACGCCCCGAACGGCGTGGTGCGGGCCTACGACGCGCGCACGGGGACGCAGCGCTGGAGCTGGGATCCGATCGCGCGCGCCCCCGGCGCGCCCGGGGCCGCGAACGCCTGGTCGGTGCTCTCAGTCGATCCGGCGCGCGACCTGGTGTTCGTCCCCGTGGGCAGCGCGAGCCCCGACTACTACGGCGGCGCGCGCCCGGGCGACAACCGCTGGGCCAACTCCGTCGTGGCGTTGCGGGCGTCCACTGGTCAGTTCATCTGGGGTTTTCAGGTGGTGCACCATGACCTGTGGGATTACGACGTTCCAGCGCAGCCTGTGCTGTTCACGCTGCGGCGCGGCTCGGCGCGAATCCCGGCGATCGCCGTGGCGACCAAGATGGGTCACCTCTTCATTCTCGACCGCCTCACCGGCAAGCCGCTCTTTCCAGTCGAAGAGCGCCCGGTCCCGCCGAGCGACGTCCCGGGGGAAGAGGCCTGGCCCACGCAACCCTTCCCCGCCGATCCGTTCCGCCTCGTGCCGGAAGGGCTCACGGCCGCGGATGCGTTCGGCGTCACGCCGGAGGCGCAGGAGCAGTGCCGGGCCCTGATCGCGTCGCTGCGCTCGGGACCTATCTTCACGCCGCCGTCGCTCAAGGGGACCGTGGTGTTTCCGGGAAACCTC
>QHTX01000025.1:4601-7350 GCA_003220975.1 Gemmatimonadota bacterium
CGCCGAGCTACACGCGGCGCACATGGCGCATCCCGACGTGGAGGTCGGCGCAATGAACGGCAGTCCCTACGGGCTGCTGCGGGACGTGCTGCGGATTCACGACCTCCAACTCTGCACGCCGCCGCCCTGGGGCACGTTGGCGGCTCTCGACCTGATGGGACGGCCCCACGTGCGGTGGCAGACTCCTCTCGGCACCATCCCCTGGCTCAAATCCGTCCCCGGCTCGCAAGCGTGGGGCTCCGTGAACCTCGGCGGCGCGATGATCACGGCGGGGCGGCTCGTGTTCGTCGCGGGCACGTTGGACCAGCGGCTGCGCGCCTTCGACGAGGAGACGGGCGCGGAGCTCTGGAGGGCGCCCCTTCCCGTCAGCGCTCACGCGCTGCCCATGACGTACCTCGCGGGCGGGCGCCAGTACGTCGTGATTGCCGCCGGGGGACACGACCGCCTTCCCAGCCCGATAGGCGACTACCTGCTCGCCTTCACGTTGCCGGGCCCGGGCGCGCCGGTGCCCGACACGGCGACGTACCCGGCCGCCGGAGTTTTTGTCGGCGAGATGCGCAGCGGCGCCGATCGCCACGCCACGACGTTGACGCTACGGGCCGAGGGTGACTCGCTCGGCGGCACGATCGAGTTCACCGTCCCCGCCGCCACGGGCACCGTGACCGGCCGTCAGGCGGGGGACACGCTGTGGCTCACCATCCCGTTTCACTCTCCCGAGAAGCGGTGTGACGGCACGCTCGGGCTGCGCGGCGAGCTGGCGAACGGGGGTCGACTGCTGGATGGGTGGCTTCTCTTCACGGGGCCGTGTAGCGGCACCCCGCCCGACTCGGGCGCGCTCAGCCTGTGGCGGCAGTGAGCAGCGCCGCATAGGGCGCCGCGTTAATTTCTCCCCATGCCCCGAGTTCACAGTTCCTTCCGCGAAGGCGTCGTCCTCGGCGTGATCGTCGCCACGGCGATCTGGCTGTGGCTCGCGGTCGTGGACGGCCTCGCCGGCCAGCCGCTCCGCACGTTCCAGGTGCTGGGGGGCGTGGGCCTCTTCACCGTGTTGCACTACCTCTTGTGCCTCGCATACGGCATCGTCGTCCTCACCGTCGTGCACGGCGCGGCACGCGCGCCGTCGCTGCTCATCTTCGCGGCCTTCTGCTTCTTCATTCTGGAGTTCGCGTTCGTCATGGCGACGGTGCTGCTCGCGAACGTAGGACTGGGCCAGCTCGCCTGGGTGCGGATCCTCGGCGGCAACGTGATCGGCGCGGTGCTGACGTTCGTGGTGCTCGCGCGCGGGCACCCCCTGAAGCGGGAGTTCGAGGCGGCCGATCGGGAGGAATAGCCGTCACCGCAGGGCGCTCGCATCGCAGCAACCGTTGGCCCGACCACGGCACCGGGATGACGCGCCCTGAGAGGGCGCGCTCGGCCGGGGGTGCGCCCTTACAGGGCGCACACAACGCCGAGCCCGGGCTCTCAGCCCGGGTTCTCATCGGTGGCCTGTCAGGGCGCGCACGGCCGAGGGCGCGTCGTTACAGGGCGCACGTAACGCCGAGCCCGGGCTCTCAGCCCGGGTGCAATGGCTCGCCGCAGGTCACGCACCCCCAGGGACCGCAAGTCATATCCATCGGCCCAGCGGAGGCGCGCACGCAGCATTATGCCATCCCGGTTAGCGATTCGCGCGCTCGCTCCCTTCAAACCCTGAACTAATCGCGGGATGTCGACACGAGCAGGCAGTTCGAGCACTAGGTGAACGTGGTTTCGTACGATGCCGAGCTCGATCACCCGCGCGTCGTGACGCCGAGCGATCTCGGGAAGTACGCGACGGAGAAACGCGGCCGCTCGGGAGTGGATCAACGGGAGCCGGCGCAAGGTCGTCCACGTGAGCATGGCGTAGAGACGGATGGGCACTGGCTTATCATGGGGAAGCGGCCCTCGCATGTCATAATCCTTGTCGCGCCCATCGTACCGGGATTACGCGCCCTGAGAGGGCGCGCTCGGCCGGGGGTGCGCCCTTACAGGGCGCACATAACGCCGAGCCCGGGCTCTCAGCCCGGGTTCTCGCTGGGGGGGGCGCTCTCGACTTCGATGGGGCGAGTATTCGACTCGCGCGCAGCGAGGGGAAAACCCCCGGCACGCGTGTATAATTGAGCCCCACTTCTCGCTCGGAGCACGCTCGATGCTGAAGCCAGATCGTCTCATCACCGTCATCGCGCTCGGCGCCGTTGCGGCGCTGCCACGCCCCGCCCGCGCCCAGCAGCTCGCCGACGTCTGCAAGGCGGTCACCGCCGCGACGGTCGGCCAGTGGGCGTCGTTCGATGCGACGGGGAACGGCTCTGGCACCAGTAAGCTGCGGCTCGCGGTCGTCGGCTCGGAGCGGGCGGGCGACTCGACCCTGTACTGGTTCGAGGCGAATTTTGCCGGCAAAGACGCCAGTCACAGCGGCATCGTCCAAGTTCTCACTCCCAGCCTCAGCACCGGCACGGCGGGCGCGCACGCCGTGATCGTCAGAGCGGGCGGCTACCCGGCCATGCGGGTATCGGGCCAGACGGCCGGCATGCTGGCCGACCGCGTGGGGTACAACAAGTTGGCGGCCGAGTGGGCCGCGCGCTGCAGCATGGCCCAGGTGGTCGGCTGGGAATCGGTCACGGTGCCCGCCGGGACGTTCCGCGCCTTGCACGTGAAGGCCGACGATGGAGGCGAGGCCTGGGCCTCGCCGGAGATCCCGTTCGGGCTCGTGAAGGTGCACGACAAGGCGAACGAGCTC
>QHTX01000053.1:0-8470 GCA_003220975.1 Gemmatimonadota bacterium
TGGTTCGGGAATCGCGAAAGGGGAAGCCCGCTTCCCGTTCCTAGACGTCGAGGTTCCGCACGAACTTCGCGTTGTCCTCGATGAACTTCCGCCGCGGCTCCACCTCGTCCCCCATCAGCGTCTCGAACAGGTCGGACGCCTCCACCGCGTCTTCCATGGTCACCTTGAGCAGCGTGCGGCGCGCCGGATCCATCGTCGTGTCGCGCAACTGGTCCGGGTTCATCTCCCCCAGGCCCTTGTAGCGCTGGATCATGGTGTTGCCGTGCGCCGCCTCGCCGTTCGACAGCCGCTTCACGTAGGCGTCGCGCTCCTTCTCGTCGTAGGCGTAGTACTCTTCCTTCCCCTTCGCCACGCGGTACAGCGGGGGTTGCGCGATGTAGATGTACCCGGCGTCGATCAGGTCCTTCATCTCCTTGTAGAAGAACGTGAGCAGCAGCGTGCGGATGTGCGCGCCGTCCACGTCGGCGTCCGTCATGATGATGATCTTGTGATAGCGCGCGTCCTCGAGGTTGAAATCCTCGCGCACTCCCGTGCCGATCGCCGTGATGATCGTCCGGATCTCCTCGTTGGACAGCACCTTGTCGATGCGCGCCTTCTGGACGTTCAAGATCTTGCCGCGCAGCGGCAGGATCGCCTGGAAGCTGCGATCGCGTCCCTGCTTGGCGGAGCCGCCCGCCGAGTCGCCCTCGACCAGGTACAGCTCGGTCAACTTCGGGTCGCTCACGGTGCAGTCGGCGAGCTTCCCCGGCAGCAGGCCGCCCTCGAGCCCGCTCTTCTTACGTACCAGCTCGCGCGCCTTGCGGGCCGCCTCGCGGGCGCGCGCGGCGCTGAGCGCCTTCGCGATGATGATGCGCGCCACGCTCGGGTTCTTGTCGAAGAACGCGCCGAGCGCGTCGTTGACTACGCTCTTGACGATGCCCTCGACCTCGGAATTGCCCAGCTTGGTCTTGGTCTGGCCCTCGAACTGGGGGTTCTTCACCTTCACGTGCAGGATGCAGTTCAGCCCCTCGCGCACGTCGTCGCCCGAGAAGGTGAAGTCCTCCTTCTTGAGCGCCCCGTCCTTTTTCGCCCACTCGTTGATCGTGCGCGTGAGGGCCGACTTGAAGCCGGTGAGGTGCGTCCCGCCTTCGTGCGTGTTGATGTTGTTGACGAACGTGAAGGTGTTCTCGCTGTACTGGTCGTCGTACTGGACGGCGCCCTCGATCTCGACGCCGTCGCGCGTGGCCTCGAAGGTGATGGGCTTGGGATGCAGCGTCTTGCGGCTGCCGATGAGCCACTTCACGAACTCGGCGAGCCCGCCCTTGTAGTAGAACGTCTCTTCCCGGCGCTGACCCTTGCGCTCGTCCTTGAGCGTGATGGTCAGCCCCTTGTTGAGGAAGGCCAGCTCCCGCAGCCGGTTCGCGATCGTGGCGTAGTCGAACCGCGTCTCGGTGAAGATCGTGGTGTCGGGCCTGAACCACACCGTGGTGCCCGTGCCCTTCGCCTTCCCCGTGACCTCGAGTTTCTTCGTCGTGTCGCCGCGCTCGAACGCCATGTGGTGACGCTCGCCGTCGCGGTCCACCCACACCTCGAGCTTCTCGGACAGGGCGTTCACCACCGACACGCCGACGCCGTGCAGCCCGCCCGACACCTTGTAGGTGCTCTTGTCGAATTTGCCGCCGGCGTGCAGCACGGTGAGGGCCACCTCGACGCCGGGCTTCTTCTCGGTCTTGTGGATGTCGACCGGGATGCCGCGGCCGTTATCGACCACGGTGACGGAGTTGTCCTCGTGAATGGTGACGTCGATCCGCGTGCTGTAGCCCGCCAGCGCCTCGTCCACGGAATTATCCACGACTTCGTACACGAGGTGGTGGAGTCCGCGGCCCGACACCGACCCGATGTACATCGCCGGGCGGCGCCGCACCGCTTCCAGGCCCTTCAGGACCTGAATCGCATCGGCCTGATAGCCGCCCTTGCCTTTATCCTTCGCGGCTCGGGGTTTTGCTTTCGCCATAGCGCTCTAGGTTAAGAGAAGCCAGCGTATCGTCTTGATCCGTCCGGCGCCGCGGCCGGCGTTGAGCGCGGCCATGATCTGCGGCGCCATGAGTTGCAGCTCGGTCATCCACGCGCTGGTCGCGACGCGCACGAACAGCGTCCCGTCGGGGGTCACGCTCTCGGGAGCCGTCACCGCCGCGATCTGCGGGCCGACGAGCACCGGCCAATCGGGAATGACCTGCGCCTGGGCGAGGCGCCGTCCCAGCCCGCTGCGGGCGAGATAGCTCCGCAGGGCTTCCCCGACGGCCTGCGGTTGTCCGCGGCCCGGCTTCCGCTCGGCCATCCGCCCCCCTGATACGAAAAGGCGCCACGGGGCGTCCCGTGGCGCGGCGCGGGAGCCCCGCGCGAGCCTCTCAGACAACCCCCCCAAAATACCCTGAAGTTATTGTCAGGGCAAGACTTACTAAGTCGTTGGGCTCACGGAGCAACGACCGTCACAAAGGTGTCCAGCCGGCTCCGGAAGCCGACCACGTCACGGGCTTCGAGCACCACCGGAACCTGGGTACTGGGGGTGAGTCCTGAGCGGACGCCGAAGCGGAACGGACGCTCGAACACCGTCTCGAACAGCCCGTCGACGCCCACCCGCGTCGTGTCTACTTGGAGCCAGATGGAGTCCAGACCGTCCGGGTCCGCGGCGGACACACTTCCGGTCACGCTGTCGTGCGGTCCCGCGTGGATCGTGGTGGAGTCGATCACGATCGCGAGCACCGGCGGGGCGGGGCGCGGCCGCTCGGACAGACAACCGATCGCAAGTCCCAGGCCGCAAGCCGCCACGAGCAGCCGCGTCACCGGCCCTCGAACTTGGGCGCGCGCTTCTCCAGAAACGCCGTCAACCCCTCCTTCATGTCTCGGGTCGCCGCCAGCAGCCCGAAGTGGTTCGCCTCGAGCAGCAGACCCTCGTCGAGCGTCATCTCGAGCCCGCGGTCCACGGCTTCCAGCGCGAGGCGCACGGCGAGCGGACCCATGCCGAGGATACCCCGGACCATCCTTTCCGCCTCCGCGAGCAGCTCGGGTGCGGGCACGACTTTGTTGACGAGCCCGATGCGGTGGGCCTCGCGCGCGTCGATCGTCTCGCCGGTGAGGATGAGCTGTAGCGCGTTGCCTTTGCCGACGAGCCGCGGCAGCCGTTGCGTGCCGCCGTAGCCGGGGGCGATCCCCAGCTTCACCTCGGGCTGGCCGAACTTGGCGGTTTCGCTCGCGAGGCGGAGATGGCATGCCAGCGCGAGCTCGCACCCGCCGCCCAGCGCGTAGCCGTTGATCGCGGCGACCACCGGCTTGCCGCACGTCTCGAAGCGCCGCAGCATGGCCTGGCCGCGGAGCGCGCGTGCCTTGCCGTCGAACGGGCCCTGCTTCGCGAGGTCGGCGATGTCCGCCCCTGCCACGAACGCCTTCTGGCCGGCGCCGGTGAGGATCGCTCCCCTGATGGCGGGCTCGCTCGCCACCCGTTCCGCGGCGTCGGCGAGCTCGTCGACGACCTGGTCGTTCAGGGCGTTCAGCTTGTCGGGGCGGTTGATCGTGATGAACGCGATGGCGTCCCGCACCTCGAAGAGGAGAGTTTCGTAGCTCATGGGACAATGCTAATTGCGGATTGTGGATTGCGGAATGCGGATTCGAGGGGGGGAGGTCGATTCCGCAATCCGCAATCCGCAATCCGCATTAGTTTCTTGCCCATGAGCGTCCAAGCCATCGCCTGGAGTCCCTCCGGCGCCGTGCGCATCATCGATCAACGCGCGCTCCCCGAGGCGCGGATCGAGCGGGACTTGGAGAGTGCGGAGGCCGTAGCGGACGCCATCCGCACGTTGCAGGTGCGGGGCGCCCCCTTGATCGGCATCGCGGCGGCGATGGGGCTCGTGGCCGCGACGCGCGGGCAGCGGGGGGCGTCGCGAGAGCAGTTCCTGGCGCGGCTCGCCCAGCTCGCGCCCTTGCTCGCGGCCACCCGCCCGACGGCGGTGAACCTGCGGTGGGCACTCGATCGCATGGCGCGCGCAGCGGCCGCGACGCCGGGAGGGGGCGCTGCCCTGTGGGAGCGGCTCCAGGCCGAGGCGACGGCGATCTGGGAGGAGGACCGGGCCATGTGCCGCCGCATCGGCGAGGCGGGCCTGCCGCTCGTGCCGGACGGAGCCACCGTGCTCACCCACTGCAACGCGGGCGCCCTCGCGACGGGCGGGATCGGCACGGCGCTCGCGCCCATCTATCTCGCCCATGATGCCGGCCGGCGGGTGCATGTGCTCGTGGACGAGACGCGGCCGGTGCTGCAGGGCGCGCGGCTCACCGCCTGGGAGCTGACGCACGCCGGCGTCCCGTGCACCGTCATTGCGGACAGCGCCGCGGGCGCGCTGATGCGCCAGGCGCAGGTGGACCTCGTGCTGGTGGGCGCGGACCGGATCGCGGCGAACGGCGACACGGCTCCGCCCTGGCCGTGCTCGCCCGGCACCACGGCGTGCCCTTCTACTGCGCCGCGCCGTCCTCGACCATCGATCCCGCGCTCGCGGACGGCGACGGGATTCCCATCGAGCAACGGGCCCCCGAGGAAGTGAAGACCGTGGCGGGCCGTCCGGTCGCCCCCGCCGCCGCCGCCGCGCTGAACCCCGCCTTCGACGTCACGCCGGCGCGGTACGTGACCGGGTATCTCACCGACCGCGGGCTCAGGAAGCCTCCCTTTGCCGACGGAGGGGGCGGGGAGGGGGACCGAGCGTGACGGCCGTCCTCGCCCTCGATCAGGGGACGACCGGCTCCCACGCCCTGGTAGTGGGCCGGGACGGCCGCCTGTTGGGGCGCGGCTATCGCGAGTTCACGCAGCACTTCCCTCGTCCGGGTGAGGTGGAGCACGACGCCGAGGAGATCTTCCGGGTCACGGTCGAGGCGGCGCGCGAGGCGATCCGGCAGGCGCGCGTGGTGCCGGAAGGGCTCGGCATCACGAACCAACGCGAGACCGTATGCGTGTGGGAGCGGGACACCGGCCGGCCGCTCCATCGGGCCATCGTGTGGCAGGACCGGCGCACCGCCGCGCGCTGCGCCCAGCTCGCGAAGCAGCGCCGGGCCGCCGTCATCCGCGCGCGCACGGGGCTGGTGCTCGATCCGTATTTCTCCGCCACGAAGATCGAGTGGCTGCTCGGTCACGTGCCCGGCCTCGAGCGGCGCATGGTCTCGGGCGAGGCGGTGTTCGGCACGATCGACGCCTGGCTCCTGTTCCGGCTCACCAACGGCAAGAGTTATGCGACCGACCACACGAACGCGTCGCGCACCATGCTGTACAATCTCGAGACGCGGAGCTGGGATCCCGACCTGCTGCGGCTGTTCGGCGTCCGCGCCGAGGCGCTGCCCGAGATCCGCACGTCGAGCGGTCAGTTCGGCGTGTGCGAGGGCGAGCACCTGGGCGCGGAGCTCCCCGTCGCAGGGATGGCCGGCGACCAGCAGGCGGCCCTGTTCGGGCAGGGCTGCGTGGAGCCGGGACAGGCGAAGAACACCTACGGCACGGGCGCCTTCCTGCTGTTGAACACGGGGCGGCGGCGCCCGCGGTCGACCCGCGGGCTGCTGACCACGATCGCCTGCGGGCCCCGCGGCGAGCCGGTGTACGCGCTCGAGGGGAGCGTCTTCATCGCGGGCGCGGCGATCCAGTGGCTGCGCGACGGGCTGAAGCTGATCGATCACGCCGCCGAAACCGAGCACTTGGCGCTCGACGTCCCCGACACGGGTGCCCGCGTTCGCCGGACTGGGCGCACCCCACTGGGAGGCGAACGCACGCGGCACGATCGTGGGCCTCACGCGCGGCACGACCCGGGCGCATCTCGCCCGCGCGGCCCTCGAGGCCATGGCCTTCAGCACCAAGGACGTGCTGGACGCGATGACGGCGGACGCGAGGCTGCGACTCCACGCGCTTCAGGTGGACGGCGGCGCGGCCGCGAACGACTGGCTGATGCAGTTCCAGGCCGACCTGCTCGGTGTCCCCGTGGCGCGGCCCGACGTGATCGAGACGACGGCGCTCGGCGCGGCGGCGCTCGCGGGACTGACGCTCGGCGTGTGGACGGGGCCGGAGCAGTTCCTCGCGGGTCGCCGCTACAAGCGCTTTGTGCCGCGTGAGGGAGCGCGCGCCGTACGCGCTCGCGCGGCCGAGTGGCGGCGCGCGGTGGATGCCGCACTGTACTGGGCCGCCGCCGCCGGTCGCGCCCGCCGATGAGCCACCGCACGATCATCGCCGTCGTCGGCGGCAGCACCTGCACCTCGGAGGAAGCCGAGTGGGCCACCGCCGTGGGTCGCCTCATCGCCAAAGGCGGCGCCGTCCTGCTGTGCGGCGGCCTCGGTGGCGTGATGGAGGCGGCCGCCCGGGGGGCGCAGCAGGCCGGCGGGCTGACCTTGGGCCTGCTCCCGGGAAGCGATCCCGCCCTGGCGAACCCGCACATCGACGTCGCGCTCGCCACCGGGATGGGCGAGATGCGGAACGCGCTGCTCGTGCGCGTGGCCGGCGCCGTGATCGCGATCGGCGGCGGCTGGGGCACCCTGTCCGAGATCGCGCTCGCCCAGCGGATCGAGACCCCGGTGGTCGGCCTGCACGACGCCTTCACGTCCGCGGTCGATATTCCCCGGGTGGAGCGCCCGGAGGAGGCGGTGCGCTGGGCGCTGGAGCAGGCGGAGCGCCGGGAGGTATAATTCGGCATGAACGCGGGCACCAAGTTCGCCATCGGCGCCGTGCTCATCGTCGGCTCGGTGGGCTACCTCATGGCATCCGGCGTGAAGCAGACCGGCCAGTATTACTTCACGCCAAGCGAGCTGTCGCAAAAGATCGCGGTCGACCGTTCCTTTTATAACGTCGGGATGAAGGTCGGCGCCCGGGTGGTCCCGGGCAGCGTGACGCGGGATCTGGCGACCAAGACGCTGCGCTTCCAGGTGACCGACGGCACCGTGCGGTATCCCGTCGAGTTCCACGGCCTGCCCCCGGACACGTTCAACGACTCGGTCGAGGTCGTCGTCGAAGGCCGGCTCCATCCGGACGGCGTCATCTACGCAACGGACGTGCTCGCGAAGTGCGGCTCGCGTTACGAAGCGGTTCCCAAAGCGTAGATGACGGTCCTCGGCAACCTCGTCCTCTGGCTCGCCTTCCTGGTCGGCGTGTGGGGCGCGCTGGCCGGACTGGTAGGCGGGCTCCGGGCGCGGCCGGACCTGCAGCAGAGCGCCCGGCACGCGGTGTTCGTGATGTGCGGCGCCCTCCTCGTGGCCGTGTTCTCGCTCGAGGTGGCGCTGTTCCGCCACGACTTCAACGTCGAGTACGTCGCCGCCTACACCAGCCGTAATCTCCCGATCTTCTACACCTGGTCGGCGCTGTACGCGGGCCAGAAGGGCAGCCTCCTCTTCTGGGCCACGGTGCTGTCGGTGTTCGGGTCGCTGGCGCTGGTGCTCACCCCGCGCCGCCAGCGCGAGCTCCTGCCCTACGTGGCTGCGGTGGTCTCGCTCGTCGCCGCGTTCTTCATCTCCGTGATGCTGTTCGGCGGGGCAAACCCCTTCCGGCGGCTCCCCTACACGCCGGTGGACGGGAGCGGCCTGAACCCGCAGCTCCAGAACCCCGGGATGGTGTTCCACCCGCCGATGTTGTACCTCGGCTACATCTCCATCACCATCCCGTTCGCGTTCGCGATGGCGGCGCTGCTCTCGAAGCGGCTCGACACGGACTGGCTGGTCGCGATCAGGAAGTGGACGCTGTTGTCGTGGCTGTTCCTGTCGATCGGGATCTGCCTCGGGATGTGGTGGGCCTACGTGGAGCTGGGTTGGGGCGGCTACTGGGCGTGGGACCCGGTGGAGAACGCGTCTCTCCTGCCGTGGCTCACGATGACGGCGTTCCTCCACTCCGTGATGATCCAGGAGAAGCGGGGGATGCTGAAGAAGTGGAACCTGGCGCTCATCATCGGGTCGTGGCTGCTGTCGATTTTCGGGACGTTCATCACGCGCTCCGGGGTGATCTCGAGCGTGCACTCGTTCACTCAGTCGAACGTCGGCTACTTCTTCCTGTTCTTCCTGCTCGTGGCGGGAACGGCGAGCTTCACGCTGTACGCGACCCGGCTGCCGCTGCTCACCGCCGAGGCGCGGCTCGAGTCGATGGTGAGCCGCGAGGCGAGCTTCCTGTTCAATAACCTGCTGTTCGTGGGGATCGCGTTCTCGGTGTTGTGGGGCACGCTGTTCCCGATCCTGTCGGAGCTGGTGCAGGGGACCAAGGTGACCGTGGGGCCGCCGTTCTTCAACCAGGTGAACATCCCGCTCGGCCTCGCGCTCCTCGCGCTCACCGGTGTCGGACCGCTGGTCGCGTGGCGCCGCGCGTCGCTCCCGAACCTGCGCCGCCAGTTCGCGGTGCCGGCGACCGTAGGCGCGTTCACCCTCCTTGTCATGCTGGTCGGCGGGATGCGCGACTTTTCCGCCTTGATGGCGATCGGGTTGGGCGCGTTCGTCC
>QHTX01000053.1:8495-8830 GCA_003220975.1 Gemmatimonadota bacterium
GCGCGCGCCACCGCCAGTACGGCGAGCCGTACCTCCTGGCGTTGGGCCGCCTCATCGCGCGCAACCGGCGGCGCTACGGCGGTTACGTCGTGCATACCGGCATCGTGATGCTGTTCGTCGCCTTCAGCGGGATGGCCTTCAAGACCGAGACCGAGGCGACGCTCCGGCCGGGCGAGTCGGTATCGCTGCGCAGTCCCTACGGCTCCACCTACACCTTCACTCACCTCGGCATCTCGCAGTACGACGCGCTGAACCGCCTCGTCACCGCGGCGGCGGTGGAGGTACGCCGCGACGGCAAGCGGATCGGGATGCTGAACCCTGAGAAGCGCCAGCAC
>QHTX01000054.1:0-3446 GCA_003220975.1 Gemmatimonadota bacterium
GGCGAGCCGGAGGGGGATACGGAGGTACATGGCGCTCCTCGCTAACGGCTGGAGTTCGACGGGGACTTCCCGGAAGGCGCATCGTCCGAGGGCGCGCCACGAGCGAGCCACTCGCGGAACGGCTCCGCCTCTTGGGCGAGCCGCCATTCTTCGAAGATCGACAACGCCATGGCGCGCACGCCGCCTTCGGCGCCGCCGGCGCCCCGGCATTGGTCGAGGAGCCAGGCCTCGAACGCGCCCGGCTCGGGGTCAGCCGCGACCGCCCGCTCGAGCAGGTCGCGCTTGATCCCGAGGCCGATCGCATCGGGGGTGGTGTCGCGCTTGCGACGCTGCCGCCTGCCCTCGGATGCCTCGAGCGCGGCGAGCAGCTCGCGGCACACGTCGCTCGGGCGGGTCCCCCACGGGGCGACTCCGGAGCGGCCGAAGGCGGATCGCAGCAGCGAATGCTGCCGCTCGGCGATCCGCGCCTCGAGCGCGTACGCCGGCCGCACCGGACGGTGATAACCGCGCTCCAGCGCCGCGACGTCGAGATGGACGGTCATCAGGTCATCGAGGAGAATCGCCCAGGGGGCGAGCGGGCGCACCGTCGTGACCGCTTTCAGGTAGCCCTTGCACGTTCCGCAGACCTCGACCCTCCGCATCTGCTCACCTTCCTCGGGGGTGAGGTAGCCGAGGCTCTCATGGTCGGTCTCGTCGCAGAAGACACAGCGCAGCGCCGGGACCGCCCACCCCGTGCCGCACCGCCCGCAGCGCAGTTGGCGCTTGCGCTCGAGCCCCGCGTACTCCGCCACGACCGGCCAGGCCCCGCACAGCGGGCAATACCCCTCCCACCAGGAGCCCGGCACCTCGCGCCCCAGCCCCCGCCCGCACGCCTGCAGCAGCGGTAACGCCGCCATCTGTCCCACGACGCGGAGTGCGTGCGGGTCCGCTCCCGCCGCGACCGCCAGCGTCTCGCTGCGGGCATCGTCCTGGCACACGGCGGCTTCGAGCAGCGCGACGGCGTCGATGGTCCGGGGGTTCATCCGGTCGGAGCGTTTCAACAGCCGGCGCACCCAGCTCCGGGCAGCCCGGCCGTCGAGGACGATCCGCGTGCGAGCCAGCAAGGGGGCCTTGACCGGTCGGTCCGCGGCGGGCCGTGGCACGGCGGCGTCCCAGGTGGCGACGTCCCCGCTCTCGCCGAGCGCCGCCTCCAACAGCCCGAGCCACGCTTCGGACTCGGGGCTGTCGCGGCGGGCCTCCGCCACCCGCTGTTGTAGCTCTACGTTCCGGGCGCGCCGGAGGCGGGCATGGGGCCAGAGCATTTCACCCCCACGGTGCGGCACGGCGTGTGGTAGTACATCCTCGCGCCCGCGTGCAGGCGCGTGACGCGATCGTGGTTGCCGGGATCGGCGCCGGGCCCGCCTCCCCGCACGCGCGAGGCCTCGGGGCTGGCACAGCCCACGAGGCCGGTCAACACCAAGGCCCACCACCAGCGACGTGTGATTGTCATGCTAGATCCCCGCAGCCACGCGATAGCGTTCGATGCCCTCGGAGGCGAGCATCGTGGCGAGTCGCAGCAGGAAGCCGCCGAGCAGCACGAGCTTCGCCGCGTTCGCGATCGGCCGCGCCGCGAGGCCGCCGAAGCTCGTCGGCTTCAGGTGCAGGCCGAGCGGCACGAGGATCCCCAATCCGATCACGCCGACGACCAGCAGCAATCCCCAAAAACTCAGCCATACCCGGTTGACGGAGCCGAGCGATACGAGGAAGAGCACGAGAATGAGCAACTCGACGACGAGCGCCCGGGTGTCGAACGCGGACAGCCGGTGCACCGCCTGCTCCGTCGCGCCGCGCCGCGGTCCGAGCAGGATGAGCGTGGCGGCCCCAGTGGACGCGCCCGACGCGACGAACAGGGCGCCGAGCCACGGACTGTCCGCCCAGATGGGCCGGTTCGTCACCGAGAGGAGGACCCCGGTATATCCGGCGACGAAGATGCCCAGCAGCCCGCCGGCCCCCGAGACGAGTTTGGCAACCCCACCGCGCACCGTACCGCCCACGGCGCGGAGCGCCGGGTTCTGCAGCCTTCCCTCCTCGGCCCTGGCCCCGAGCACCGAGAGCACCGAGCACAGTCCGAAGAGCAGGATCGCCCACGCCCCGAACGAGATGGGCGACCAGGGCTTGAACATGATGGCGGGGAGGTTCTCGGACTGGAACAGCATGTGCCAGAAACGCAGCGGCTTTCCCAGATCGATCGTGAGGAGCAGGCCTGAGAGGATCGCGCCGACCGCCGCGACGTTGTGCCCGGTGCGGACCACCGGGCGGTCCTCCGGCTTGCCGAACAAGTCGATGACCGCGGCCAGGAAGCTCGCTCCGCCGGCCAGCCCGCCCACGAAGAAGTAGGGGATGATGAACCAGGTCCAGTGCGGCGCGCCGCTGAAGAAGGTATCAGACATTGCCGGGTCCTCCCCGGCTCTGTTCGTCCATGCGCCGTTTGCGCAGGCCCACGATGGCCAACAATCCGAGGACGGCGGCGCTCGCGACGGACAACGACCCGCTCTTCGCGAGCTGGCTCGCCGGCAGCTGTGGCTGCCGCGGCAGGCCGTACACCTCCGGCCGGTCGACCAGCAGGTAGAACGAGTTCAGCCCGCCCAGTGCCCCGTTCGGGTCCGCGCCGTACAGGTTCGCCTGCACGCCCTGCGCGTGCAGCTGCTCGACGCGCTTTTGCGCCCGCGTGCGCAACTCGGAAATGGCCCCGAACTGGATCGAGTCCGTGGGGCACGCCTTCGAGCACGCGGGCTCAAGCCCGACTTTCAGCCGATCGTAACACAGGGTGCATTTCTGCGCCGTGCCCGACACGGGGTTGATGTCGATCACGCCGAACGGACAGGCGGCGATGCACGCCCGGCACCCGTTGCACACGTCCGACTGGATGACCACCGTGTCGAACTCGGTCCGAATGATGGCGCCGGTCGGACACACCTCGAGGCATCCGGCTTGGACGCAGTGCTTGCACACGTCGCTCATCATCAGCCAGCGGCCGTCGTACGGCCCCTTGAATTGCTCGATGAACCGGACGTGCCGCCAATGGATGCCGTCGAGCCGGCGGGTGTTGTCGTAGCTGTCGCCGCTCAGCTCCCGGATCCCGCCGTTCTCGGCTGGGAGCTGGTTCCACTCCTTGCACGCGACTTCGCACGCTTTGCAGCCGATGCAAACCGTGGTGTCGGTGAAGAATCCCATGGGCTCCGGCATATCACGCCTTCTCCACGTTGCAGACGAAAGCCTTGCCTTCGTGGATCGATACGTTGGGGTCGCCGACCCAGGAGGTGAGGTCGTTGACGACGTCGCCCGTGCTCAGGCCCATCCAACCCCAGTGCCACGGCATGCCGACGTGGTGGATGCGCTTGCCGCCGACGTTCATCACGCCGATGCGGTCCGTCACGAGCGCTTTCGCGCGAATCCGACCGCGCGGC
>QHTX01000054.1:3558-4016 GCA_003220975.1 Gemmatimonadota bacterium
CATCGCGCCCGCCAGATAGTGCTCGGTGAGCCGGTATGTGCTGATGACGTAGGGGAACTTCGGATCGCCCACCGCGGCGAGCTGGTTGTACGGCTTCCCCGGCGCCCACACCTTGTGCACGGGGCTGGTCTGCTGCTTGTACAGCAGGTTCTTGACCGGCGACTCGTGCGGCTCGTAGTGCGTCGGCAGCGGGCCGTCCACCAGGCCCGCCGGCACGAACAGCCAGCCCTTCCCGTCCGCTCTCATGATGAACGGCTGAGTGCCGGACAGGGCGTCGAGGCCGATGCCGTCCGGCTTCGGTTGGGCGTCGGGCGCCTTGGTCGCGCCGAAGTCGGGCACGTCGTACCCCACCCACTTCCCCCGGGGGACGGCCTTGCCGGTCTTCGGATCGGGCGGGTTGACGAAGGTCGGGTCCCACCACACCCAGCGCTTGCGCTCGCTCCAGGGGTTGCCTTTCA
>QHTX01000054.1:4049-8482 GCA_003220975.1 Gemmatimonadota bacterium
CGCCCAGCCCCACTTCAAGTGTGCGCCCGGCACGCCCGGCGGATCGGGCTCGCGCCGCGCCGTGAGGTTCTGATCCCACGCCGGGAAGCAGCCGCAGTAGATCCACGACGCGCACGTGGTCGAGCCGTCGTCCTTCAGCTCGCCGAAGCCCTTGAGATGCTGCTTCGGATCGGCCGTCTGATAGCCGTTGATCTCCCGCAGCACCTTGCGCGCGCTGAGCTCCCCGGGGTACAGCGGCTCCTCGCCCGCGTCCGGGTCGAAGTCCCACGTGAGCTTGTTCCAGCCTTCGTCCCGCGGCAGCTTCGAGCCGGCGTAGGCCTTCTTGAGGCGCTTCGCCAGGTTGTGGTAGAACCAGCTGTCGGTACGGCAGTCGCCGGGCGCCTTGGCGGCGAAGGAGTGCCACTGCAGCATCCGCTGCGTGTTGGTGAAGCTGCCGTCGTACTCGGCGATCTGGGTCGAGGGGAAGAAGAACACCTCAGTCTTGATGTCGCCGATCTTCACCTCGCCGTTCTTCACCTCGGGGCCCAGATACCAGTGCGTGGCCGTCTCCGTGAGCCAGTTGTCCTTGACCACGAGCCAGTCGAGCTCCCGCAGCGCCCGCCGCGTCGCCCCCCCGTTCAGCGAGGTGGCGGGGTTCTGGCCGACGCAGCACATCCCCTTGACCTTGCCGTCGGCCATCGCGGCGAAGCTCGCGATGTGCGAGTGGTCGCCGAGAATCTTCGGGTGCCAGTCGTAGCCGAAGTCGTTCTCCTTGGTCGCGGCCTCGCCGTACATGGACTTGAAGTACGACACGAGGAACTTGGGCAGGTTGCCGTAGTAGCTCGTGGGGCTGGTCTCGGCCGCCATGTAGTCGCGCAGCGTCTCGTGCGGCCGCAGCGCCGACGGGGCGTTCAGGTACCCGTGGATGCTGTGGTACAGCGTCGGCACATCGGTCGAGCCCTGGATCGCCGCGTGGCCCCGCAGCGCCATCACCCCGGCCCCGGGCCGGCCGATGTTGCCGAGCAGCAGCTGGAGCAGGGCGCAGCAGCTGATCATCTGCACGCCGTAGGTGTGCTGGGTCCAGGCCACTGCGTAGGCGAACGCGCTGGTGCGGTCGCGGCCCGAGTTCTCGAGCAGCAGCTCCGCCACCTTGATGAACTTCTCTTTCGGCGAGCCGCAGATCTGCTCCACCATCTCGGGCGTGTAGCGGCTGAAGTGCCGCTTCAGGATCTGGAACACGCAGTGCGGGTTCTGGAGCGTGGGGTCCTTTTCGGCGGGCCCCGGCTTGAGCGAGCGCACGAGGTCGTCGAACGGCGGTCCAGCGCGCTTCGCGATCAGCTCCTTCGTGAGCGCCCCCGGCGCGACGCGGCGCAGCTCACCCGCCGTGACCGCGCCGATCGGCCCCGGGGGCGGCTTGGGTCCGCGCTTGTACTGCCAGGAGGCGTTGTCGTAGCGGCCCAGCAACCCGTTGTAGGGCCAGAACGCCGGCTCTGTGAACTGCACGAGCCCGGAGAAGGCGCCGTCCAGCTCCTCGGTGTCCTTGAAGTCGTCGCTGATGATGGTCGCGGCGTTGGTGTAGTTGACCACGAACTCCTTGAAGAAGGGGTCCGCGTTCCAGCGCTTGCTGTGGATGACGTAGTTGATCAAGCCGCCGAGGAAGGCGATGTCCGAGCCGGCGCGGATCGGCACGTGGAGGTCGGCGACCGCGCTGGTGCGGGTGAAGCGCGGGTCGACGTGGACCAGCTTCGCCCCGTTCAGCTTCGCCTTCATCGGCCAGCGGAACGCCACCGGGTGGCACTCCGCCATGTTCGAGCCCATGATGACGAAGCAGTCGGTGTGCTCGAGGTTGCGCGGATACAAGGTCGCCGCGCCCCGACCGAACCGTGTCCCCAGACCGGGGACGCTAGAGCTGTGTCATATCCTGGCCTGATTCTCGATGGCGACGACCCCGAGCCCGCGCCAGAACTTCTGGCACACGTGGTTGAACTCGTTGTCGAGCGTCGCGCCGCCGAGCGCGAACACCGCGGGCGTCATGTTCACGAGCTTCCCGTTCGGCAGCTTCTCGATGAACGTCTCGTCGCGCGTCTTCTTGATCAGCTCGGCCACCCGGTCCATCGCCCACTCGAGCTCGACGACCTCCCAGTCGCCGGCGCCCGGCTTGCGGTGCAGGACCTTCGTGGCCCGATTGGGATTCATGTGGAGCTGATAGATCGCGGCGCCCTTGGGGCACAACGTGCCTTCGTTGTGCGGGCTGCGCGGGTCGCCTTCGATGTTGACGATCTTCCCGTTGACCGTGTGGATCAGCGTGGCGCACCCGACGGAGCAAAAGGGGCAGATGCTCGGCGTCGTCTTCGCGTCCTTGATCCGCAGCTCCTGCGCTCGGGCCGTGGCCGGGGCCAGCGTCACCCCCAGTCCGACCAGACCGCCGATCGCCGTTCCCGCACCGGCGCTCGCCGTGAGCCGCACGAAATCGCGTCGACTGACCTGCATACAGTCCTCCCCGTTTGAGCGGTCGGGTGTGCGCGCAGCCGTCGTGACGACCTGCCCGATGATATAGGGGCGGTGTTCTGAGGGCGCAACCCCCGATGCCGCCAGCGATCAGCCGGGTCTGGCGGCACTCGCGCCGGTGCCGTAGTGTCCGCGCGACAGGGAGGGGGAGGGAGCGGGGAGGGGAGGGGAGGCCGATGCCGGAATTGCCGGAGCTCACACCCGAGTCCTTCGAGATCCTCGTCGTGCGCGAGCTCAGAAAGATCGGGCTCGACGTCGGCGAGTTGCGTGTCCATCGGCGCGCGACACTGCCCGAGCCCGAGCGCGGCTATCTCCTTGAACTGAAAGGTGTAGTGACGCGACCGCCGTGGCAGCGGCGGGCGTTGATCGCCTGCCGGCGGCAACAGACCGCACTCGGGCGCGCCGAGGTCGAGTCGCTGAAGGATCACGTCAAGGAAGCCGGTGCCGAAGTGGGACTGTTGTTCGGCACCGCGAGCTTCGAGCCGGATGCGCTGCACGCCGCCCGGGACGCGGCCCTCGCGCTGCTTCGGGTCACCGATGGGCGGACGGCCTTCGACACGAGCGGCTGGGGCACACCCGGTCACTATCCTGCCTGGCTCCCGGCCTACTGCGCGCAGGCCGTGGACGGCGACGTCTTCGGGCAATTGCGCTACCAGCTGCTGGAGAGCGGACAGGGGGACGTGATCGTGAAGCAACTCGAGCCACCGCCAGACAGCGATAGATAAGGAAGGGACGCCGCATGGCCCAGCAGGCACCGCAGAAAGACGCGATGGACGTGCTGCAGGCGTGGGTGGATGATTACAACGCCCGCGCGCAGCCGGCGATACCGCTCGGTTCGGCGGGCGAAGCGGGCGGGGCGCAGCTGCGCCTGAGGTACAGCCGCGCCGCAGGCGAGGTGTCGATCTTCCACATGGTCGCCGTGAGTCGGAACGGTCGCCCCGCGATTCTCGTGCGCCGGTTCGACGGGCCGACGCCCGACACGGCCGTGCAAGCCGGATTGTGGGCGAGCACCGAGCTCGGGCGCCGCTAGTCGCGATCCGCGAGCTGGGCACGCTGGGCGGCGCGGTCAGCCAGGCCAAGGCCGTGAACCGGCTGGGTCACGTCGTGGGGACCAGTCGCGACGGGCTGGGTCGCAGCCGGGCGTTTCGGTGGGAGGAGCGCACCGGGATCGCCGACCTCGGTCCGTCGATCGGCGTCCACAGCTCCGCCAACGACATCAACGAGCGGGGCGAGATCGTGGGTGGCGGGGACACCGGGTTCGGCGACTTTCACGCGTTCCTCTTGTCCGAGGGGCTCAGCTTCGATCTCGGCACCCTGGGAGGGAACGAGAGCGAGGCCCTGGCGCTCAACCGGCTGGCGCAGGTCGCCGGCCACAGCCGCATCCACGGGGCGGTCACGAAGCACGCGTTCTTCGTTCCCGAGCCGGGCCGGATGCTCGACCTCGGGAGCCTCGGCGGGGCGGCGAGTGTGGCGCACGACGTGAACGACGGGGGGGAAGTCGTGGGCTTTGCCGAGACCCGAGCGGGCCAGCCCCACGCCTTCCGCTGGACGGCGCGGGACGGGATGCGCGATCTCGGCACCCTCGACGGGACCGTCAGCATCGCCCTGGCGGTGAACAACCGGAGCGCGGTCGTGGGCGGGAGCGGTCGGGCGTTCCTGTGGACTGCGGAAGCGGGCATCGTGGACCTGGGAACCTTGGGCGGACGGACGAGCTGTGCCAACGACGTCAACGATCTCGGCTGGATCGTGGGAGTGAGCCAGACCGGGGAGACCGATCGCCGCGGCCATCCCGTCACACACGCGTTTCTCCGGACGCCGGACGGGTGCATGCTGGACCTGGGGACGCTGGGGGGCGAGCATAGCTCGGCCGCGGCGATCGCCCAAGAGGATGACGGCGCGGTCCTGATCGCCGGCCACAGCCACGACGCCACGGCGGCCGTCCACGC
>QHTX01000055.1 GCA_003220975.1 Gemmatimonadota bacterium
GCCGCAGTTTTATTTTCGGACGACGGACGTGACGGGGACGGTGGAGTTGCCGGCGGGAGTGGAGATGGTGATGCCGGGGGACAACACGAAGATGACGATCGAGCTGATCACGCCGATCGCGATGGAGGAGCAGCTGCGGTTCGCGATTCGCGAGGGCGGCCGCACGGTGGGCGCCGGCGTGGTGACGAAGATCTTGAAGTAACGAGGGCCTATGCCGCGGGAGAACATCATCATGGAATGCACGGTGTGCAAAAGCCGGAACTACTTCACGACGAAGAACCGGCGCAAGCACCCCGAGCGGGCGGAGTGGCGGAAGTACTGCCCGCGGTGCAACAAGCAGCAGCCACACAAGGAATCGAAGTAGTGGCGACGGAGGCGCTCGCCACCACGAAGCGGAACTGGGTGCTGCGGGCCGTGGACTTCCTGCGCGAGGTGCGCGCGGAGATCCGCAAGGTGACGTGGCCCACCTGGGACGAGCTGAAGAAGGCGACGGGGGTCATCATCGTCTTCGTCGCCGCCCTGGGGCTGCTGATCGGTTTCATGGACACGACGCTGCAGTTCGTCCTCGTCACCTCGATCGCGAAGCTGTTCTGATGTCGGAGCATCGCTGGTACGCGATCCAGACGACCGCGGGGCACGAGAACAAGGTGCGCTCGTTGATCGACCGGCGCATCAAGGACGACCCGCGGCCCGACGAGGAGAAGCCGATTCGCCAGGCGCTGGTCCCTACGCAGGAAGTGGTGGAGATCAAGAACGGCAAGAAGGTGACCGTCGAGCGCAAGATCTACCCGGGCTACGTGCTCGTGGACATGGTCTTGAACCAGGAGACGATCCACGTCATCAACGGGATCCAGGGCGTGATCAAGTTCGTGGGCACGGGTCGGCTGCCGATGCCGCTCCGCCCCGACGAGGTGAACCGCCTGCTCGGCATCGAGGAAGCGGTGAAGGAGGAGGAGCCGCAGGAGCAGATTCCGTTCCTGGTCGGCCAGGTGGTGGAGATCACCGAGGGCCCGTTCTCGGACTTCTCGGGCACGGTCGAAGAGGTGATCCCCGACAAGGGGAAGGTGCGCGTGGCGGTGGCGCTGTTCGGCCGGCCCACGTCGGTCGAGCTCGACTATTTGCAGCTAAAGGCACACTAGATGGCAAAGCCGATTACCGCAGTGGTGAAGCTTCAGGTTCCTGGGGGTCAGGCGACGCCCGCCCCCCCGGTGGGCACCGCCCTCGGCCCGCACGGCGTGAACATCATGGAGTTCGTGAAGCAGTTCAACGCCAAGACGGCGCAGGCGCAGGGCATGGTGACGCCGGTCGAGGTCACGATCTACAAGGACCGGACGTTCACCTTCATCACCAAGACCCCGCCCGCGGCCGTACTCCTGAAGAAGGAGGCCGGCCTCGAGAAGGGCTCGCCCACCTCCAACCGCCAGAAGGTGGGCAAGGTCACGCGCGCCCAGGTGCGCCGGATCGCCGAGATCAAGATGCCCGATCTCAACGCGAACGACATCGAGGCGGCGATGCGGATGGTGGCGGGCACGGCCCGCTCCATGGGCCTCGAGGTGGTGGACTGATGCGCGTACACGGCAAGCGGTACCGCGGTGCCGTCGCCGCGCTCGAGCCGCGCAAGCTGTACGCGACGCGCGAGGCCGTCGAGAAGGTCAAGGCCGCCGCGTACGCCAAGTTCGACGAGTCCGTGGACGTGGCGGTGCGTCTCGGGGTGGACCCGAAGCACGCCGATCAGATCGTCCGCGGCACCGTGAGCCTGCCGAACGGCACCGGGAAGAAAATCCGGGTGCTGGTCATCGCGCAGGGCGAAAAGGCCAAGGAGGGCGAGGCGGCGGGCGCGGACTTCGTGGGCGTCGAGTACGTCCAGAAGATCAAGGACGGTTGGCTCGACACCGACGTGATCGTGGCCACGCCCGACGTGATGGGGCAGCTCGGTCCCCTCGGCAAGGTGCTCGGCCCCCGCGGCCTGATGCCCAACCCGAAGGCGGGGACCGTGACCATGGACGTGGCTCGGGCGGTCAAAGAGCTGAAGGCCGGCAAGATCGAGTTCCGGGTGGACAAGAGCGGCATCGTGCACGCAGCCGTAGGCAAGAAGTCGTTCTCTGTGGAGGCGCTGGAGCAGAACCTCCAGACGTTCATGGAAGCGATCGTGCGGGCCAAGCCCGCGGCGGCGAAGGGACATTACATCCGGTCGGTGACGGTCTCGAGCACGATGGGGCCCGGCGTGCCCCTGGACCCGGCGGTGTTCGCATGATCCGGACGAAGGCGCAGAAGCAGGAGATGGTGACGGCGCTGGCGACGCGGTTGCGGCGTGCCACGACGGTGTACGTCACGGATTTCACCGGGCTCGACGTCGCGAAGCTGACGCAGCTGCGCCGGCGCCTGCGGCAGGCCGGCACCGAGTTCCTGGTGGTGAAGAACACGCTGGCGCGGCGCGCCCTGGGCGACGCCCAGGTGGAGGGGGGGGGCGGCCTCGAGTCGCACCTCGCGGGTCCGACGGGCCTGGTGCTGGCCGGGGCGGACCCCGCCGCGGCGGCGAAGGTGCTGGCGGACTTCGCCCGGGAGTTCGAGAAGCCCGCCATCAAGGTCGGGCTGGTGGACGGCCGGGCGGTGACGCCCGATCAGGTGAAGCGGCTGGCGAGCCTGCCGACGCGGGTCGAGCTGCTCGCCCAGCTGGGTGGGGCGCTCCAGGCGCCGATGGCCGGCCTGGTTGGGGCGCTGAACGGCGTGCTGATGAACATGGCGGGGGCCCTCGAGGCGCTCCGGAACCAGCGCTCCTCGGGCGCGGCTTCATAAGGAGATCGGGACAATGGCGACGCAGACGAGTATGAGCATCGACGATATCATCGAAGCCATCGGCAGCCTGTCGGTCGTGGAACTCGCCGAGCTGATCGAGAAGTTCAAGGGGAAGTTCGGCGTGACGATCGCGGCGCCGGTGGCGGCGGCGCCCGCGGCGGGCGGCGCGGGTGGTGGAGCGGCCGCGGCCCCGGCGGCCGAGGAGCAGACCGAATTCACGGTCATCCTCAAGAGTGGCGGGGAGAAGAAGATTCAAGTGATCAAGGAAATCCGGGCGATCACCAGCCTGGGCCTGAAGGAGGCCAAGGACCTGGTGGAAGGCGCGCCCGGCACGGTGAAGGAAGGCGTGTCCAAGCAGGAAGCCGAAGACATCAAAAAGAAGCTCGAAGCACAGGGCGCGGTCGTCGAACTGAAGTAGACACGGGGGGGGGCTGACGCGGCGGGCCACACGGGCCCGTCGGCGCGACTCTCGGGTCTTCTTTGGTCGACGACATGCGCGGATTTGCCACACTCCTGCTCGCTTGCACGAGCCCCTCGGTCCCTCCCCGGCCGGCGTTCCGGTCGGGGGCGGTGGGGCCTTTTGCGTTTGCCTGAGGTCGCGACATGACGAAGACGCTGCCGGTGCTGTCGTTCGCTAAGCTCGACCAGGGGATGCCGATGCCGCATCTCCTGGACATCCAGACGCGCGCGTTCCAGTCGCTCTTGCAGCCGGACGGCAAGGGCGCCGAGCGCGCCGACGTCGGGCTGGAGCGCGTGTTCAAGGACGTGTTCCCGATTCAGGACGTGAACGGGAACTACTCCCTCGAGTTCGTGAAGTACGCGCTCGGGGAGCCCAAGTACGCCGTCGAGGAGTGCATCGAGCGGGACATGACCTACTCCGTCCCGCTCAAGGCGACGCTGCAGCTCGTGGTGATGGAAGAGGTGGGGGAGACGACCAAGACGAAGCGACCGAAGAACATCATCGAGAAGGAAGTCTATCTCGGCGAGCTGCCGATTCTCACGCCGCTCGGCACGTTCGTCATCAACGGCGCGGAGCGCGTGATCGTGTCGCAGCTGCACCGCTCGCCGGGCGTGGTGTTCGAGGAGAGCATCCACCCCAACGGGCAGCGCCTGTTCTCGGCGCGCATCATTCCGTTCCGGGGCTCGTGGGTCGAGTTCACGATCGACATCCACGACGTGATCTTCGTACACATCGACAAGAAGAAAAAGTTCCCGGCGACTGCGCTGCTCCGGGCCTTCGGGTACGGCACGAACGCCGACATCCTGACGCTGTTTTACGCCACGAAGGAGATCGACATCACGGGCAAGCTCGAGGGCCGCGCCCAGAAGCGCGAGGTCCTGGGCACCCTGCTCGCGGGCGAAGTCCCCGATCCCGAGAACAAGAAGGGTGAGCCGCTCGGCCGGGTCGGCGACGAGCTGACGCTCGAGAAGTTCAACACGTTCCGTCGCGCCGGCATC
>QHTX01000056.1 GCA_003220975.1 Gemmatimonadota bacterium
CCCGGCGCCGCGGTCGAGCACGCGGAGCACCACGCTCTCGCCGTGCAGGGTCGGCGTGATCGACACGCGCATGTCGAGCTCGCGGTCGGAGAGCCGCAGGCGGATGCGGCCGTCTTGGGCCAGCCGCCGCTCCGCGATGTTCAGCCCCGCCATGATCTTCACGCGGCTGACGACCGCGGCCTGGTACTGGCGCGGCGGGTGCGAGATCTCCTGCAACACGCCGTCGATGCGGTACCGCACGCGCAGCCCGTCCGCGCCCGCCTCGAGATGCACATCGCTCGCCCGCGCCCGCAGCGCCTCGAGGATCAGGACGTTGACGAGCTTGATCACCGGGGCCTGGTTGGCGAGGGCGCGCAGATCGTCGATCGTCTCTTCTTCGTCGGCGAGCACGACGAGATCGCCGCCGCGGAGGTCGCCCGCCTGGAGCTCGGGCGCCGCCTCCGATTGGGCCGAGAGGATCGCAGCGTGGATCTCGGCAGCCGGCGCCTCGACGAGCCGCACCTGGCGCTCGAAGGTCCAGCAGAGCTCGTCGATCACCGTCGGATCGAGCGGCAGGCCCGCCGCGACGACCAGCGCGCCACCCTCGGCGACCGCGAGGGGCAGCAGACAATGCTCCTCGAGATACTTGGGCGAGAGCCGCTGGGCCAGCGGGCCCGCGGCGGCGGCGCGCAGGTCGGCGGCCGTGCGGGGCGGCGCCGCCGGTGGCGCGGGCGGGGGTGCCTCGGGGCTCAGCAGCGGATCGGTCACGGCTTCCGGGGAGGCGGCGGCATCATGCTGTCGATGCCCTGCTTCATGTTCGGCAACCGCTCCCGTTCCCGCTGCAGCAGCGAGTCCGCCTGCTCGTCGGTGTACACGACGTAAGGCGTGAGGAAGATCGCGAGCTCGGTTCGCTGCCGGCTGGTGCTACGACTCTTGAAGAGATAGCCCAGGATCGGAACGTCCTTGAGGATCGGCACGCCCGACTCGATCTCCTGGGTCGTTTCCCCGATCAATCCGCCGATCACGATCGTGTGCCCGTTCTTCACGATCGCGCTCGTCTCCGCTTCGCGCGTGGTAATCACGGGGGCGTTCTGCGCCGCGGCGATCGTCGTCGCGGACAGCGCGCTCACCTCCTGCAGCACGCGGAACGTGACGTAGCCGTCATTGTTGACGGTGGGGACGACCGTCAGCTGCGTGCCCACGTTGCGAAACTGAACCACGGTGTTCAGCCCCGCCGTCAGGCCGCTGAAGGTGGAGGACACGAACGGCACCTCGCTTCCCACCAGGATGCGCGCCTCCTCGTTGTTCAGTGCCAGCACGCGCGGCGTCGACAGCACGCGCACGTTGGTCCGCGAGGCGAGCGCCTGCAGGATGGCCCGCACGTTCAAGCTGGCGAGGCTGACGACCCGCACGCCGAGGCCTTGGAAGCCCTGCAGCAGCGTATCGCCGAAGCTCTGCGGGCCGACCCCGATGCCGATCCCACGGGTCGAGTCGCCCGAAACGCCCCGCTGCGTCAAGAGTTGCCAGTTGATGCCGAACTGGCTGGCCCGGTCGAGGGTCACCTCGGCGATCAGCACTTCCAAGAGGACTTGCGGGGGACGGACGTCGAGTTGCTCGATCGTCTCCTGGAGCACCGAGAAGTTTGGCGGCGCGGTACGGATCACGAGTGAGTTGGTCGCTTGGTCCGGAACGATCGTGGTCCGCCCCACGAGTCCCTGGCCCGGGGCCTGGGCGCTCTCCGCCGCCGCGCGGCCCGGGATGGCCCCGAGCGCGGCCACGGACGGTGGAGCCATTTGGGCGCGCTCCTGGAGCGATTCGATTTCCCGACGGCGGAATCCTGTGAGCTCGCTCGACAGGCTGCGCCCTTCGAGCGCCTGCACGCGCTGCCGCGTCGGCGCCGCCGCCACGGTGGCACCGAACACCTGCCCCAGGGTGGTGGCAAGCTCGGCGGCGCTGGCGTGCTTGAGCGGATACACGTAGGTGCGGAGCCCGGCTTCGCCACCGGTTTTGATGTCGAGCTGCCGCAGCAGATCGAGGTAGCGCGCGATGTTCACGCCGCGGTCCGTGATCAGCACGGAGTTGGAGCGCGGCACCACCTCGAGCCGGGCCATCTTGCTCGCCACCTGCTTGAGGAGCGTGACGCCTTCCTCGGCGCGGATGTAGTCGAGCGGCACGATCTGCGTGACCAGACCCAGCGGGGGCGGGGTCGGGAACTCCTTCCCGACGCGCACCGGACCGGTCGAGGGCCGCTTCTCTTCCGGCATGACTTGCGCAACCGGCCCGGTCTGCACGATAACGAGGCCCTGGCTCTCGAGGATCGCCTCGAGCACCGCGCCGGCCTGCGGCGCCGGCACGGGCTCCGGGGTCTGGAAGGTGACGCGCCGGATCGGCACGTCGGTGAGCACCACGTTCACGCCCAGCACCGCGGCGAGGGAGCGGATCACGTCGCCCAGATCGGCATTCACGTAATTGATCCGGACGGTGGACGGCTGCTGGGCGGCCGTCCAGGCGGGCACCGTCAGCACGCACAGGGCAAGGCATAGCGCGCGCGTCTTCACGGTTTCCGTCGCTGCGCGGGGCGCAGGTGGAGTACGAGGGGACCGGACGGCTCCGCGAGCGTCACCGTCGAATCCGTGATCGCTACGAGCGCCGCCCCGGCGACCACATCACCCAGGCGGTAGATCTCGGCGCCGGGGACCTTCGGATCCGCGTCGATGAGGGCGACGGCGCCCTGCGGTCCGACTGTGGTCCCGTACAACGTGAGCCTCGGCCCGCGCGGCGCCGGCGCTGCCGGCCGCGCGCCCGCGCGCCCGGCCGGCGAGAACCGCACCGACGGTGCCGTTCGGGTCTGGGAGAAGATATTCGCGGCGACGATGGGCTCGTAGCTGGTCGAGGGCGCCGCGCCCGGCGCGGCGGTGGTGCGCTGGCCGGCGAGGGGCAGAGGCAGCTGCCGGACATCCGCGCTGGGGAGCGGCGAGCGCGCCAGGCGCAGCCAAGAGCCTACGAAGAGGAGCACTGCGGTGGCGGCGTATAGGCCTCGCACACGGGTCACGAGCCACTCCCTGGCGCCGCCGCGCCGTACAGCCCGTGCAGGCGGAGCGACCAGGACAGGTTCTGTTGCCCGATGCCGCCCGCAAAGGCCCCGACGAAGCCGGCGCTCAACGTGAGCTCGTCGAGCACGAGGAGCTTGTCGGCATGCTGCAGCCGGTACAGGAAATCGACGAGCCCGTAGATGTCGCCCTGACCCTGCAGCTGCACGGGCGTGGCGAGCAAGCCGGGTTTGTCGGCGCGCGGCTGGCCCGCGACGTCCACCCGGTCGAGCTGCACGCTGCTCTCGTCGGCGTAGCGCTGCAGCAGCCCTTGGAGCACCGACGCCGCGAGCGCAGGCGTGGCGCCCGTCACCAACCGGGCCTCGTCCGCGGCGCGCGCCAGCTTCCGCTCGTCGAGCGCGCGCTGCAGGCGATCGGTGCTCGCGGCGAGCGTCTCGAGGCGCACCCATTGCTCGCGACTCGCTGCGTACGCGGCCTCGCGCGCCTGCCAGCGCTGGGCGAACGGGAGCACGAGCAGCACGACCGCCACGGCGATCACGCTCACGATCGCCCCGCCCAGCACCACCCGCCGCTCGCGCGGGTTAAGGC
>QHTX01000057.1:0-4384 GCA_003220975.1 Gemmatimonadota bacterium
AGTGCACCGTGACGTAGTCCACCCCCTGCTGCGCCTGATGCTCGACCATGTCGAGCAGGTCGTCCGCGGTGAGATCCTCGACCCGCTTCACCTCCGTGACGGCCTGGTAGATCGGCACCGTGCCGACCGGCACGGGGGAAGCATCGAGGATCGCCTGGCGGATCGCGTCGATGTCGCCGCCGGTCGAGAGATCCATGACGGTGTCCGCGCCGTAATGCACCGCGTGGTGCAGCTTGTCGAGCTCCTGATCGATGTTCGACTCGACCGCCGAGTTTCCGATGTTGGCGTTGATCTTGACGCGGGCCACCTTGCCGATCGCCATCGGGTCGAGCCGCTTGGCGAGATGGTTCACGTTGGCGGGGATGATCAGGCGGCCCCGCGCCACCTCGGCGCGCACCACGGCCTCCGGGAGCTGTTCCCGCTCCGCGACCCGCTGCATCTGAGAGGTGGTGGTGCCCTCGCGGGCGAAATGCATCTGGGTGAGGCAGGTCATGCGCGGACTCCCTTCGCCGGTGCGAACCGGATCAGGTTCAAAGGGTGTGATCTCAGCCCGCCCTCGCTCGGGGCAGGCACCCCTGTCGTCGCTGGAATCTAAGCCGGGCTTGCGACCTTCAAGTGTCTAGATAATGTCGCGATGCTGCTCACACCTCTCGAGGCTGGGGCGGCCCGTGGCGGGCTGAGCGGTCGTACAGCTTCTCCCACTCCGAGCGGAGGGCGAACGGGTCGAGCCCGGAGGCGCGATCGAGCGCGAGGATGCCGTCCAGGTGGTCGACTTCGTGCTGCAGCAGCTCGGCCATCGGGCCCTGGAGCTGCAGCGTGCGCTGCTTCCCCTTGAGATCGGTGTAGCCGAGCGTCACCTGGTAGGCGCGCGTCACCCGGACGAGCAGGTTCGGAAAGCAGAAGCAGTCATCCCACACGAGGAAGTCGTCCGGCCCGACGTCCGTGATCTCCGGATTGATCATCGTCCAGCGCTGCTTGTCGATCTGCACGAACACGATCCGCACGGGCGCGCCGATCTGCGGCGCCGCGAGCGCCCGGCCCATTTTGTACTTCTCCTTGGCGGCGCGCAGCGTGTCCCGCAGGTCATCCGCGACCAGCCGCGTCGCGGCGGACTTGGGATCCTGAACCCGCTCGCAGCGTTTCCGCAGGATCGGGTCGCCCAGCAGGCGAATGCGCCGGACCGCCATGGGGCGCCAATTTGGGGGTTTGGCGCCCGGCCGCAACTCGCGGTAACGTAAGCCCATGTCCGTTGCCGGCGTGGTGCTCGCCGCCGGACGCTCCGAGCGCATGGGCGCGCCCAAGGCGCTGCTCGACTTCCGCGGCCGGCCGTTCGTCATCCGCATCCTCGAAGCGCTCGAGGCGCTTGACTTGAAGCCCCGGGTCGTGGTGCTCGGTCCCGACGCACCCCGCATTCGGCCCGCCCTGGCGGCGCACGAATGCCTGATCGTGGAGAACCTCGACGTGGCGGGGGGGCCGATCGGCTCGCTCCGGGCGGCGCTCGCGGCGTTGAAGCCGGTGCGCCCGGCCGCGCTCCTCGCCTGGCCGGTGGACCTGCCCCAGGTCCGCGTCACCACGATCGAGCGCCTGCTCGAGGCGTATCGCCACGGCGGCGCTCCTGCCGTGCTCCCCAGCTTCGCCGAGCGCCGCGGACACCCGGTCATCTGGGATCAGCGCCTGTTCCCGGAGCTTGAGACGAGCGACGCCGCGACCCGCCACGGCGCCCGCGCCGTGCTCTCGGGCCATGAAGCCGAGCTCGCCATCGTCGCCGTGGACGACCCGGCGGTCATCGATGACCTCAACACGCCTGAGGACTACGAGCGGCTGGTGCGCGAGATCAATCGCGACATCTATTGAGCGTCTGGACAAGCACTTACGAATTCGCCCAAATCGGCTTTACTTTAGTTGACAATCCCGAGTAGAACCCTTAGGATTCGCTTTCCCATGAGCGGCACTGCGTCGCAACTCCCGGCATATAAAGGACTTCGGGGCGAGGTCCTGCTCGAGCTGAAGCGTGCCCAACCGCGCACAGCGAAGCAACTCGCCGACACACTCGGCGTCTCGCCCAACGCGGTGCGGCATCACCTCAAGGAACTCGAAGCCGAGTCGCTCATCGCTTACGGTCGCGAGCAGCGCGGCGTCGGCGCGCCGACGTTCGCATACCGGCTCAGCGCCGCGGGCGAGGCGTTGTTCCCCCGCGCGTACGAAGCGACCCTGACCGAGCTGCTCGAGCGCGTCACGGAGAAGGCGGGTCGCGGGGCGGCCGTGGAGTTGTTCCGGGACCATTACCGGGAACTGACGCACCGGGTCTCGGCCGAGCTCGAGGGGAAAGGGGCGCCCGAGCGCGTCGCGCTGGTGGCGCGGCTCATGAGCGAGCAGGGCTACATGGCCGACTGGCGGGAAGCGGCGGGCGCGTTCCGGCTGGCCGAGCACAACTGCGCGATCCGCGCGGTGGCCGAGCGGTTCCCCGAAGTGTGCGCGGCGGAAGAGCAATTCCTGCGGGACGTCTTGGGCGCGGCCGTCGAGCGGCGCACCCACATCACCAGCGGCTGCAACGCGTGCGAGTATGCGATCACCTTCGGCGCACGGTCGCCAGGGGAGTGTGCATGAGTACGGGCATTGAAGCGCAGGTCCTGCAACCCTACAAGTACGGGTTCATCACCGACATCGAGGCCGAGGTCGTTCCCCCGGGCTTGAGCGAGGACGTCATCCGGCTCATCTCGGCGAAGAAGGGCGAGCCGGAATGGATGCTCGACTGGCGCCTCAAGGCGTACCGCAACTGGGTGAAGATGCCCGAGCCCCATTGGTCGAACGTGAAGTACGGCCCCATCGACTACCAGGCGATCAGCTACTACGCGGCCCCGAAGCAGCGTCCCCAGCTGGAGAACCTGGAGCAGGTGGACCCCAAGCTGCTCGAGACGTTCGAGAAACTGGGGATCCCGATCGAGGAGCGGAAGCGCCTCACCGGGGTGGCGGTGGACGCGGTGTTCGACTCGGTGTCGGTAGCGACCACGTTTCGCGAGGAGCTCTCGAAGCACGGCATCATCTTCTGCGCGATCTCCGAAGCGATCCGGGAGCACCCCGAGCTCGTGCGGCAGTATCTGGGCTCGGTGGTCCCCTACAACGACAACTTCTTCGCCGCGCTGAACTCCGCGGTCTTCACGGACGGCTCCTTCGCCTACATCCCGAAGGGCGTGCGCTGTCCGCTCGAGCTGTCGACCTACTTCCGCATCAACGCGTCCTCCACGGGGCAGTTCGAGCGGACGCTGATCATCGCGGACGAGGGGAGCTACGTGAGCTACCTGGAGGGCTGCTCCGCGCCGATCCGGGACGAGAACCAGCTGCACGCCGCGGTCGTGGAGCTCGTGGCGCTCGATGACGCGACGATCAAGTACTCGACGATCCAGAACTGGTATCCGGGCGACGAGAACGGACGGGGCGGCATCTACAACTTCGTTACGAAGCGCGGGGCCTGCCGCGGCCGGAACTCGAAGGTCTCGTGGACCCAGGTGGAGACCGGCTCAGCGATCACCTGGAAGTACCCCGGCTGCATCCTCCAGGGAGACAACTCAATCGGCGAGTTCTACTCGGTGGCCGTGACCAACCAGCGCCAGCAGGCGGACACCGGCACGAAGATGATCCACATGGGGAAGAACACCCGGTCGACGATCGTCTCGAAGGGCATCTCCGCGGGTCACGGCCAGAACACCTACCGCGGCCTGGTGAAGATCCTAAAGGGCGCCGACAACGCCCGCAATTACTCGCAGTGCGACTCCATGCTGATCGGCGACCAGTGTGGCGCGCATACGTTCCCCTACATCGACGTCCGCAACAGCACGGCGATCATGGAGCACGAGGCGTCCACCTCCAAGATCGGCGAGGACCAGATCTTCTACGCCAAGCAGCGCGGCCTGTCGGCCGAGGACGCGGTGTCCATGATCGTCAACGGGTTCTGCAAAGAAGTCTTCAAGGAGTTGCCGATGGAGTTCGCCGTGGAGGCGCAGCGGTTGCTCGGCATCAGTCTCGAGGGGAGCGTCGGTTGATGCTGCTGGAGATCAAGAACCTGCACGCGACGGTGGAGGGCCGCGAGATCCTGCGCGGCGTGGACCTCGCGGTGAACGTCGGCGAAGTGCACGCGATCATGGGCCCCAACGGCTCGGGCAAGAGCACGCTCGCTCAGGTGCTCGCGGGACACCCCGCCTACGCCGTGACCGCGGGCACCGTGTTGTACGACGGGAAGGACCTCCTGGCCATGACCCCGGAGGACCGCGCCCGGCAGGGGGTCTTCCTCGCGTTTCAGTACCCGGTCGCCATCCGCGGCATCACCAACGCCTACTTCCTGCGCTCCGCGGTGAACGCGATCCGCAAGTACAGGGGCGAAGAGGAG
>QHTX01000057.1:4416-4965 GCA_003220975.1 Gemmatimonadota bacterium
TGGACGCGCTCGCCGAGAAGCTCCAGGCCATCGGGTGGGACGACAGCTACCTGAGCCGGCCCGTGAACGAGGGCTTCTCCGGGGGCGAGAAGAAGCGCAACGAGATCCTGCAGCTCGCCGTGCTCGATCCGAAGCTGGCCATCCTCGACGAGACGGACTCCGGGCTCGACATCGACGCGGTCAAGACCGTGGCGCACACGGTGGACAAGCTGCGCCGGCCCGACAATGCCACGGTCCTCGTGACCCACTACTACCGGATCCTGACGCACATCGAGCCGGACGTCGTCCACGTCCTCTCGAACGGCCGGATCGTCAAGTCGGGCGGGAAGGAGCTCGCGCTGGAGCTCGAAGAGAAGGGGTACGACTGGCTGCGCGAAGCGGCGGCGGTGGCATGACCCAAGCGCCCGACGTGAAGGAGCGTTACGTCGCCGCGTTCAAGGCGTTCGCCGGCAACGGGGCCGGCGCGGCGCCGCCGTGGCTCCACGAGATCCGCGAGGGGGCGATCGCGCGCTTCACCGAGCTCGGCTTCCCTACGATGAAGCAGGAGGA
>QHTX01000058.1:0-4338 GCA_003220975.1 Gemmatimonadota bacterium
AGCGCGATGCGCCGTACCCCTTGCGGCGCGGCGCGTGGTACCGGGTCACTGCGCGCACACCCGACGCGGTCGTGCTCGACGTCTACCGTAAGCCCGTTCAGGTACCAGAGACGCTCCTCGATTTCGTGGCCGGCAGACCGCCGCGCCGCTGGAGCGTTGTGCGTCGTCCCGCAAGGGCCCAGCGGCTGCCGGAGAGCTGGGGCGATCACTACGGTGTGTGTCCGACCTGTCGGCACCGGGTGCCGTTGCACGGCTTGCCGCAGACATTGCGCTGTCCGCGCTGCAACGAGGTGTCCCACGTCGCGTGGGATGAGCTCTACGTTGGTCAGGATTGATCGGTAGCACGCAGGCGTTCAGCATCCGTCCAGTACGTCCTCGTGGCTGAGCACGACCGTGGTGTCGCGCATCACGGTGTTCCGGGGCACCGCCACACGATGATGTACCGCCACGTGCTCACGGGGGGGCGCACGGGGGGGGGCCCTAGGAGCTGCAGCCGGCCACGAAACGCTCTGGAGGGCGTGCATGAACCAGGTACAGCAGTGGGCCCGATTGCGGGCCCGGACCACCTGCCCGCTGCGACGCGGGGCATGGTACCGCGTCGTGCAGCTCACCGATGCCGAAGCGATCCTCGACGTCAACGGGCGGCCACTCTCCGTTCCGCGCGCTTTCCTCCAAGTACTCCCCATCCGGCCTCGCATGTGGTCGGTTGTGCTGCGACTGCGCGGCGCCGTGACTCCACCGGCGAGCTGGGGCCCGCGATACGGCGTGTGCCCGCGTTGCTGTGCCCGGGCGCAGCTGCATCAAGGCTCGGCCACCATGCGCTGCCCCGCCTGCGGCTTCGCCTTCGTGATTGGGTGGTCCGACTCGCATTGGCGTGTGTTCGAGCTCATGTCGGGCAGCCCGGCTGCCCGGGCGATCGGGAAGGCTCGCGAGGCCGCTGTGCGACTGTGGAGCCGCGCCGCGCCGCGTCGGTCCGGCTGAGCTCCGTTACAGCGGGGGCCGTTTCCGCGCCCCCCCGCCCGCCCTCCCCCGCGGACCAATGACCTGCTGCCGCCGCTGCTCGCGCCGGTGCAGGATGGCCTCGTGGATTCGCTCCTGAAACCGGCGTCGCTCCTCGTGGTAGCGCGCCCGCTGCACCGGGGTGAGATAGGCCTGTATCTCGCGGTCCTCGTCGCGATTGACGCGCTGCAACGTGAGCTGGTTCTCCTGCTGCTCGTTCATCAGTTGTCGCACCCGGTCCTGATTCGGCGTGCCGGCGGCCAGCTCGGCGCGCAACGCCTGGTTGAGTTCGCGCTGGTGGGCGCGCACCGGCTGGCGCTGCGCTTCGAAGCGCTGCTCCGTCGCCTGGAGCTTCGTCGCCTGATCGTCGCTCAACCCTAGTGTCGATCGCACGTGGTCGTTCCAGCGCTGCAGGATCTGGCTCCGCAGGCGCTCCGCTTGCGCGGCGTCGGTCGGGGGCTGGGCCGCCCCCGAGTCACCGGGAACCTGCGCCCCCAGTGCGGGCGCGAGGACAATCAGCACGATCCACCCGAGCCGCTTCATCAGCCCTCCAGCGATTGGAGCAACGCCCGCAGCTCGGACGTGCTCAGGTCCTCGAGACCGACGTCCTGCGCCGACACCGCCTCGCCCCCCTGATCTGCCCCGCCCTGCTCGACCGTTTGCAGCAGCTCCTGCAATTGCGCGGCGGAGAGATCGTTCAAGTCGCCACCTGCCGGCTCAACGAAGCCGGCGACTTGTCGCAAGGAGGACGCGCGCGAGATGCTCCGCCCCACCAGCCCCACCGCGACCACGATCATGGCCGCCGCCGCGATCCGCAGCCACGCAGGCTCGAGCCGCCTCCACCGGGCGGCGCGCGGCTGTTGTTTCAGCCGCGCCACCACCGCCTGCGCCGTCCGCTCCACGTCCAGCCGCTCGGCGGCCTGGGCGCCGAGCCGCTGGGCCAGCTCGCGCAACGCGGCGTCGTGCTCGTCGTCGTGTCTCACTGCAGGTGCTCCTTCAGGCGCTTGACCGCGTGGTGGTAATGCACGCGCGCGGCACCGGGCGTCGTGCCCAGCGCCGCCGCGATCTCCTCGTAATCGAGTCCCTGCTGGGCGCGCAGCAGGAACACCTCGCGCTGCATGCGCGGCAGCTCCGGCAAGTGCTGTAGCAGCCGTGCTTCCGCTTCGCCCGCCACGGCCCGTTCGTGCGGATCGCCGTCCGTGGTCCGCAGGTCGTCGCCCAGGGGCACGACGCGCGTCCGTCGCGCCCGCCGGTGCGAGTCCTTGAGCACGTTGCCCCCGATCGTCAGGAGCCACGTCCGGAAGCGGCATTGACCACGGAACTTCCCCACGGCCCGGAACGCTCGGATGAACGTCTCCTGCACCAGATCGTCGACGTCGCTCTCCACGGCGCCCCCCGCCGCGAGAAAGCGGGCGAGCGCGCGGGCATGCCGGCGGACCAACTCCGCCGCCGCCTGCTCGTCGCCACCCTGCCAGGCGGCGATCAGCGCCGCGTCGGACGGCACGACGGCGACGGGCTCGGCTGGGGACATGCGTCGGTACGGTAGACGTGACAGTTCCGGTGAAATTAAGCCGGCACGGGCGGCACAGGCGGCAAAGGCGGCAAGACCGCACCGCGATACGTGCCGTCCCTGCCGTCCCTGCCGTCTCTGCCGCCCTTGAAATCCCCGTAGCCAGCCCCTAGCTTCGATATTCGAACGATCGTTCGAACCCATGCGGCCCTACGACGAGCGGCTGGACCAGTTCCTCTCCCGAGCGGCGAAGGTGTTCGCCGACCAGGGCTACCACTCCACCACGATGCGGGACCTCGCGGCGGCGACCGGCATGTCGCTCGCCGGGATGTACTACTACGTGCGGGGCAAGGAGGAGCTGCTGTACCGCATCCAGGATCGTTGTTTCGCGCGCGTGCTGGCCGGCGCCGAGCGTGCGCTGACGGGATTGGCCGACGCGGACGCGCTCGAGCGGTTGCACGCGTTCATCCGCCACCACGTGACCTTTTTCGCCGCGCACATGGCCGAGATGAAGGTCTTGTCGCACGAGGCGAACTCCCTCACGGGTGAGCGCCAGCGCAAAGTGAGCGCCATCAAGCGGCGCTATGTGGACCTACTGGAGGGCCTGCTCAAGGACGTGGCGCCGGACGAGCCGGCGGTGGATCGGAGCGCCGCCGCCTACGTGTTGTTCGGCATGATGAACTGGATCTACAACTGGTACGACCCGGCGGGCGAGATCGACCCCGAGCGCCTGGCGGGTCTCATCGCGCGGATCTTCAGCGGCGGCTTCGCCGAAGCGCGTTCCACGGTACACGGAGGCTGACGTCCCATGGCAACGATGACGGAACCCAAGGTCGGGAAGCAGACGCTCGTCCACTGCCTGGTCGAGGGCGGTGTCGCGATCATCGAGCTCGACGACCCGCCCGCGAACACCTACACCCATGACATGATGCGCCAGCTCGACGAGACGATCCTGCAGGCCCGCTTCGACGACACCGTGCACGTGCTGGTGCTGCGGGGCCACGGCGAGAAGTTTTTCTCGGCTGGCGCGAACATCGCGTACCTGAACAGCATCACCCCTCGCTACAAGTATTTCTTCTGCCTGCACGCGAACGAGACCTTGAACCGCCTGGAGCACACCCCCAAGCTCACGATCGCCGCGCTCAACGGGCACACCGTGGGCGGCGGGCTCGAGATCGCGATGGCGTGCGATCTGCGGGTCGCCAAGGAGAACGCCGGCAAGATCGGCCTCCCCGAAGTGAACCTGGGCGTGCTGCCGGGCACCGGGGGCACGCAGCGGCTGGCGCGCATCGTCGGGAAGACGCGGGCGATCGAGATGATGGTGAAGGGCGAGACCTTTTCCTTCGACAAGGCGAAGGAGCTCGGGCTGATCAACGAAGTCTTTCCCGCCGACGACTATTGGGAGCAGGTGATGCTCTACGCCAAGCAGTTCTGCCCGCCTCACAAGGCGTCGAAGGCCGTCGGCCTGATCAAGCGCTCGGTCCAGTCGGGGGCCGAGATCCCGTTCGAGTCGGGGCTCACGCTCGAGCGGGAGCTGCAGCAGCAGTTGTTCCAGTCGGAGGACGCGAAGGAAGGGATCGCGGCGTACGTGGAGAAGCGCGTCGCGGAGTTCAAGGGCCGGTGAAGACGGACCTGCTGATCGGGAACGAGTGGCGGGCGGCGACGCAGCGCTACTGTCTCACGAACCCCGCCACCGAGGAGCCGCTCGCCGAGGTGGCCGAGGCGGGCGCAGCCGAGATCGACGACGCCGTACGGGCGGCGCGCGCCTGCCTCGAGTCGAAGGCGTGGCGCGAGCTCCCGGCGCGCCGGCGCGGACTCCTGCTCTACCG
>QHTX01000058.1:4493-4690 GCA_003220975.1 Gemmatimonadota bacterium
GCTATTACGCCGGCTGGGCTGACAAGCTCACGGGCGACACGCTCCCGGTGAGCGGCAACTTCTTCACCTACACGTTGCGCGAGCCGGTGGGCGTGGTGGGCGCGATCGTGCCGTGGAACTTCCCCCTCAACCTCGCCACGTGGAAGGTGGCGCCCGCGCTCGCCGCGGGGTGCACCGTGGTCTTGAAGCCCGCGCAC
>QHTX01000158.1:0-16895 GCA_003220975.1 Gemmatimonadota bacterium
CTGCACGTACTGTGGGAGCGGCACCACCTGGGTCGATCCGCTCCCGTCGGTCCATTGGACCAGGGTATCGAGCGGGCCTAGCACGAACGCCGGCTGGTCGGCCGCGCCCCGCCCGAAGTACTGCGACCGCTGGCCCTGGAGCGTGCCCGACAGGAACCAGGTGAGTTGCGGCACTCCGGGCAGCGGCCCGCCCACCTCGCCCTCGAACCGGTTGTAGCCCACGGTGCTGCCGTCCCCGAACGGCTCATCGGTCTCGGTGCGCCAGTGCCCCGTGAGTGTCGCGCTGCCTGACCCCGTGACGTAGGAGATCACGCCTCCTCCTCGCGCGTCCGCGACGGTCGCGTCGGGCACGCCGGTCGTGACCGCTACGGCGTCGATCCCCAGCGTGCCGAGCGACAGTGCTTGCGTCCCGAACAGCTGGAATCGCACCGGCGCGCCGTCCACGTACACGCTTGCCTCGCCCAGCGGCGAGCCGCGGATCGAGAGCTGAGGTGCGATGCCGATGCCGATGTCGCCGCCGCGCAGCACGACGCCGGGGGCGAGCATCAGCGCCTGTCGGGGATCGTCGATCGGCAGCCGGCCGAGCTGGTCGCCCGTGATGAGCGTCTGCGAGGTGAGCGGTACGGCGCGGCTCGTGTCTGTGGGGCTGCGCGAACTGTCACGGGGTTGCTGCGCGACCGCGCGCCCGAGCGTGAGGAACAGCAGCGACGGGGCGAGGGTCGAACGGAAGGGCGCCATGGATCGGGCCTCAATAGAGAACCAGCCGGCTATGATATGGCCCTGCGACCCGCGTCACTAGGGCATTTTTGCGACAGCGAGGGGTCGCTTTTGCGGCACCAAGAGCGCCGGCTGATGCGGCGACGCAACAGTTGCGCGGCTCCCTTGCCTGACCAGGACACCCGCGCGAGCTTCTTCGTCCCGTTCCCCCCCAAACCGATGGTGCATTGTGAAAAAGGCTCTCGTCGCACTGCTCGGTGCCCTCGTGCTCGTCGCGACCGTCGCGATCATCCGGACGCTACAATTCGCGTCGCGCCAGCCGCAGGTGGCGCCCGTCGCCACGGAGCCGCTTGATTCGCTCGCGCTCGCCGGGCGGCTCGCAGGCGCGGTCCGGTTCCGCACGATCTCCTACCAGGACTCGAGCCAGTTCGACGCCCCCGAGTTCGACGGCTTGCACCGCTACCTGCGCGACTCGTTCCCCAGGCTCCACGCCACGCTCGCGCTCGAGAAAGTGAACGGCTACGGGCTGCTGTACCGCTGGGCCGGCTCCGACTCGAGCCTCGCCCCCATCCTGCTGCTGGCGCATCAGGACGTGGTGCCGGTCGAGCCCGGCACCGAAGGGCGGTGGACCGAGCCGCCGTTCGCCGGACGGATCGCCGCCGGCTTCGTGTGGGGCCGCGGTGCGCTGGACGACAAAGGCAGTCTGCTGGCCCTCCTCGAGGCCGTGGAGCATCTCATCGCCGCGGGAGCCCACCCGCGGCGCACCGTGTACCTCGCCTTCGGCTACGACGAGGAAGTAGGTGGCCGCCGCGGCGCGGCGCGCATCGCGGCGTTGCTCCAGTCGCGCGGGGTGCACCCCGCATTCGTGCTCGACGAGGGCGGGGCGCTGGTCGACGGCTTGGTGCCGGGCGTGGGCATCGCCGTGGCGCTCCTGGGCATCGCCGAGAAGGGCTACGTGACCGTCGAGCTCACGGCGCAGGCCGAGGGCGGGCATTCCTCGATGCCCCCGCCGCAGACGGCGATCGGCCTCCTCGCGGCGGCGCTCACCCGGCTCGAGAGCCAGCAGATGCCGATCGCGATCCGCGGACCGACGGCGGCCATGTTCGACTACCTGGGCCCGGAGCTGCCGTTCGGCGCGCGACTCGTGATGGCGAACCGCTGGCTGCTCGGCGGCGTGCTCGCCAATCAGCTCGGCGCGAGTCCGCAGGGCAGGGCGCTGCTGCGCACCACCACCGCGCCGACGGTCGTGCAGGCGGGAGTGAAGGAAAACGTGTTGCCGTCCACCGCCCGCGCGCTGGTGAACTTCCGGATCCTGCCGGGCGACAGCGTGGGCGGCGTGGTGGAGCACGTGCGCGACGTGGTGCACGACTCGCGGATCACTGTCCGCGCGCTCCCGACCACCGTGAGCGACCCGTCGCCCGTCGCGAGCCCCGAGTCGGAGAGCTTTCAATTGCTCGCGCGCATCATCCGGCAAGTAGTTCCGGGCACGGTGGTGACCCCCTGGCTCGTGGTCGGGGCCACCGACTCCCGGCACTACGCCTCGCTCACGCCCAACGTGTACCGCTTCGCCGGGATCAGGATCGGCCAGGACGACTTGAAGCGCATCCACGGGACCGACGAGCGCGTGGGGGTCGGGGCGTACGTGGACGCGGTACGGATCTACGTACAGCTGCTGCGCGACGGGGCGATGTAGCACCGGTCAGCGAAACCGGTCCCCTGCCCGTACGCTGTCAGGACCCACAAATTCGAATCGCAACGGGAGGACCCATGAGAGTACGCGTTGCTTTGGCGACCGCGACCATGCTGGCGCTCGCGGCCTCCGCCGCCCTCGCCCAGACTCCACCCCGAGGGGCCGGGCCTGGCGGCGGACGGCGCATGGAGGGGCTGCTACGGGGGATCTCGCTGACCCCGGCGCAGCAGGCGCAGGTGGACTCGATCCGGGAGCACTACCGTAGCCAGATGCCGGCGTTTACGCCGGGCTCGCCGCCCGATTCCGCGACGCGCGAGAAGATGCGCGAGCACTTCCGTCACATGACGGAAGACATTCGCGCGGTGCTGAGCCCGGACCAGCAGAAGGTCTACGACAAGAACCTCGCGGAGATGCGGGACCGACGCCCCGGCGGGGGGTGACCGGGAGTCTCAGCGTCGGCCCAGCGCCAGCGCGAGCACGATCTCCACGACGATGAGCACGACGATGGCGGCCTCGAGCACCTCGTTCCGCACGGCCATGGCTTCGGCGTTGAGCATGGCGTAGGTCTGCCGGATGATGGCCAGCTTGTGGTCGATGCTGCCGCGCCAGGCGCGCCCCCGGAACAGCTCGAGCGCGGCCGCGTAGACGCGCGCCAGGAACACGTCGTCCGTGACCTTGAGCGCGTTCTCGGCGCGCTCCACGATCTCCGTCGAATCGGCCACGAGCGTCTGCAGCGCCGCGAGCAGGGCCGCGTAGCGCCGCCGGAACAGCGCGCGGCCGGCGCGGCTCTCGGCGATGCGGTCGTACATCCGAGGCAGCTCGGCGTCGAGCACGGCGTCGTAATAGCGCAGCTCGAGCAGCTGGGCGTTCGCGAACTCCAGGATCAGCTGGACGTCGCTGTCCCCCTCCGTCGGATCCACGACGAGCGCGCTGTTCCAGGTGAGCATCGCCAGGTCGTCGGGATAGTAGGTGAACCGGTATGGGAGCAACTCGCGCCGCGCCTCGTCGGAGAGCGCGCGCTGCTCGTTCAAGAGCAGGGGGACCACGTCGAGGTCGCGCAGCACCGCGGTGGGGAGCGGCTCTCCCGCGGGGCCCAGCAGTCGCGTAATCCGGAAGACGATGTAGTCCTCCGTGAGCGACGCGAGCTGCGGGCGCTGGATGGCTCCTCGGAGCTGGCCCGTGAACCCGCGAACGTGACGCTCGAACAGCGCTGCCGCCTCGGCGTCGCACTCGTCGACGGCGTTCCCGAAGCGCGAGAACTCGCCCCAGGACGGCGTGCCCGGGGCCTCGAGGTGCAGGCGCAGGGAGACGACCCCGAAGTCGAAGACCCGTGCCGAGACCTGGACGCGATGGGGGCGCCCGCCCAGCGTGAGCGTGTCGCCACCCAGGGCGCAGGTGATCGGCGGATTCTTGATCTGCAGGGCTTGCACTTCCGCCCGCGCCGAGCGTCGCTCCAGAGGGCGGTCGGCGGCGACCGGCTCGGCCGGGTGATCGGGATGGGGCAGGGCCAAGCGGAGGGCGGCGGGCTCGCCCGGGCCGGCCGCGAGCAGGGACATGGCGCGCTCGAGATCGATCTCGTACCCGACGTCGTACAAGCGGTACACGACGACCCCACCCGCGACGCGCGGCTCTGGTGCGGGCGTTGGACTCACCTGGCGTACGTCTGGACCTTGCAGCTCTCGCATTTGCCGCCCACCGCCGAGATCGGCGATTTAGACTCGGGGACCAACAGAAACATACCCAGCGTCTTTGGACGGCATGGGCCGAGGCTGGCTCACGGTGTAGCGAAGCTGAGATCCCTAGGCGGGCGTGACGTCGCGCAGCACGGCGGCCGCGTCCGCCGCGTCGCGCCGCTCGACCAGGAAGCGGACCGGCCCCGTGGCCAGGTTGTAGCCGCCCGGAAACCGCCCCGCGCCGATGTAGTCCTGGACGGTCTCGCCCTGCGCCACGAAGGGGATCCCCGCCGACTCGAGCAGCGTCCGCGCCACCGCGACGAGCACACCGTTCCAGGTCTCGAACACGATCACCAGCTCGAGGTCCGCCTCCATGGCTCGTAACATTGCACGCCTCCCTGACCCCCGTCTACCTTTCCCTTGTGCCCGCTTCCGATCTCCAGGCGCGCGTCGAACGCGCCCTGTCGCAACTCAAGAACCCCCGCCTCGGGAAGGACGTCCTCTCCGCCGGCATGGTGAAAGACCTTGCGGCGGACGAGGGCGGCGCGGTGTCGTTCACGTTCCTGCTGGGCCACGACGACCCGGGCGCGCTCGCGCGGGAGGCGCGCAAGTTGGTGCAGGCCGTTGCCGGCGTGACCGCGGTGCGTGTCAACGTCGCTGACGCGGGCGCCGCACCCGGGACCGCTCCCCGGCCGGCTCCGGGAGCCGTGCCTCCGCCCCCCACCCCGGTCGAGCTCCCGCATCTGGGCAGGGTGATCGCGATCTCGTCGGGCAAGGGCGGGGTGGGGAAGTCCACCGTGTCGGCGAACCTAGCGGTCGCGCTGGCGCAAGCGGGCCAGCGCGTGGGCCTCATGGACGCGGACATCTACGGACCCAACATCCCGCGCATGCTGGGCGTGGACGAGAAGCCGCCGGTGGAGGGCGGCAAGATCCGGCCGCTCCAGGCGCACGGTGTGAAGCTCATATCGCTGGGCCTGATCGTGGAACGCGACGCGCCGGCGATCTGGCGCGGTCCCATCATCATGAAGGTGATCGGGCAGTTCGTGCGCGACGTGGACTGGGGCACGCTCGACTACTTCCTCGTGGACCTCCCGCCCGGCACGGGCGACGCGCAGCTGTCGCTCGCGCAGACGGTGCACATCCGCGGCGCGCTCATCGTGACGACCCCGCAGGAGGTCGCGGTCGGGGACAGCCTGCGCGGCGCGAAGATGTTCGAGCGGGTCGGCGTCCCGGTGCTCGGCGTGATCGAGAACATGAGCTACTTCGTCTGCCCGCACTGCGGCGAGCGCACCGAGATCTTCCTCGCGGGCGGCGGCGCGCGGCTCGCGGACGAGCTGGGCGTGCCGCTGCTGGGTCAGGTACCGCTGCAGGCGAACCTTCCCGATCTGGCCGACGCGGGCCAGCCGATTGTCGTGGCGGAGCCGCAATCACCCGCGGCGCAGGCGCTCGCCGCCGTCGCACGCCGCGTGATGGACGCGCTCGCCGCCGTTCCGCGCTGACGTGCAGGTCCTGGTCGCGGTGCTCGCGCTGTTGCAGCACCCGCGTGTCGAGCGGCCCGACCTCCGCGCGGGGCTCGACACGCTGTATGCCGGCGGGTTCCCCATTGCGGCCGCGTACTTCGCCGACCTCGCCGGGCGCGACACCGCCGACCCCGCGCCCGTGATCTTCGAGGCGAGCGCCTACATCTGGTGGGCGGAGGCCCTCGAGAACGACGACTACGAGACGGCGCGCATCGATTCGCTCCTGGAGCTCGCGATTCGCCGCGCCGGCGCCGATTCCCCCGGCCCGGCGCGCGACTTCTGGCTCGCCACGGCGCTCGGCTACCGGGCGCGCCAGCGCGACCTGCACGGCCACTCCTGGGGCGCCGCGAAGGACGGCAAGGCGATGCGCGACGCCTACGCGCGGGTGCTGCGCGCCGACTCGAGTTGCGTGGATTGCTACCTCGGCCTCGGCGTCTATCAGTACGGGCTCGCGCGCGCCTCGATGCTCGCGCGGCTCGTCGCCAAAATCATCGGGCTGGGAAGCGGCAGCGCGGAGCGCGGCGTCGCGTACCTGCGCCGGGTGGCGCAGGACGGCGATCTCGCGCGCGTCGAGGCGACCTGGGTGCTGGCGGCCGCGTTGACGCGCGAGGCCGCGCGCGACCCCGGGGGCCGCGCCACGCTGGAGCGGGAGGCGCGGACCTACGTGGGCCGGCTCACCGAGCGGTATCCGGGAAACCCCGTATTTCAGCGCTTCCTCCGCGAGGTCGGGCGGCAGGCCAGCTAAGGGAATCCCCCTATTCGGACGTCTGGCCGTGCCGCCACGGTCGTGCGTCACAGCGAACGAACCACGCCGGGCCCAGTACAAAAGAGGAATCCGGGCGCGCGCCCCGCCCGCAAGGATCGGGCTATGTATAGACGCCTAGGGCTGCTTGTCGCCATCGCCGCCGCGTATTTCGTGGCGGGGAAGCTCGGGCTGCAGCTGGCCTTCTCCAATCCGAGCGCGACCCCGGTATGGGCCCCGACCGGGATCGCGCTCGCGACCCTGCTGCTCGCGGGGTACGACGTCTGGCCTGCGATCCTCGTGGGCGCCTTCTTCGTGACCCTCACCACGGCCGGGTCGGTCGCGACCTCGCTCGGGATCGCGGTCGGCAACACGGTCGAGGGCCTGGTGGGTGCCTACCTCGTCAATCGGTTCGCCCGCGGCCGCTGGGCGTTCGAGCGGGCCCGCAACGTGTTCCGGTTCATCCTGCTCGCGGCGGTGCTCAGCACCGCCGTCTGCGCCACGATCGGCGTGACGACCATCGCGTTCGCCGGCATGGCCCGCTGGGCCGACTACGGGTCCGTCTGGGTGACCTGGTGGCTCGGCGACGCCGTTGGTGACATGGTCGTCGCGCCGGTGGCGATCCTCTGGACGCTGAGCCGCCGCGTCCGTTGGGAGCCGCCCAAGGTGTTCGAGGCCCTGGGCCTCGTCGCGGGCCTCGCGGTCGTGGGGCTCGTGGTGTTCGGTGGCATCCTGCCCGTCAAGAACTACCCGCTCGAGTTCCTCTGCGTCCCGTTGTTCGTCTGGGCGGCGTTCGCCTTCGGGCAGCGGGAAGCTGCGACGGCGGTGCTGCTGCAGTCGGGCATCGCGATCTGGGGGACGCTCGCGGGGTTCGGACCCTTCGTGCGCAGTACCGCGAACGAATCGCTGCTGCTGCTGCAGGCGTTCATGGGCGTCACGGCGGTGGTGACGCTGGTGCTCGCCGCCGTGGTGAGGGAGCGGCGGGAGGGGGAGGAGCGGCTGCGGCTCCTGGCGGTGAGCGACCCGCTGACGGGCCTCGCGAACTACCGCAAGCTCACCGACGCGCTCGAGGCCGAGGTTCGGCGGTCGAGTCGCACCGACCGGCCGTTCGCGGTCGTGCTGCTCGACCTGGACGGGTTGAAGAAGGTCAACGACCGACACGGCCATCTGGTGGGCAGCCGGGCCCTGTGCCGCGTGGCGGAAGTCCTGCACGGCTCGTGCCGGGGGGTGGACACGGCGGCGCGGTTCGGGGGCGACGAGTTCGCTGTCGTCCTCCCGGAGACAGGGGAAGACGCCGCGTGGCTCGTGGCCCGCCGCGTGGGGGAGCGAGTGGCGCGGGACGGCGAGAAGCCTGCGATCACGGTGAGCGTCGGCGTGGCGGTGTACCCCAGGGACGGCATGACGCTCGAAGCCCTCCTCTCGTCGGCGGATCAGGTCCTCTACCAGAGCAAGGCGCGCCGCCAGGCGAAATCGCGCGCTCGTTGACCCCCGGCGTCCGGCCCCGGTAGCTTGTGGCGCCATGGCCACTGTCGAGCGCCCTCGTCGCGGGTCGCTCACCGTCGGGCCGCTCCGGCCCGTCATTCTCGGGCTCGCCGCCCCCGCGGTGGCGATGATGGCCTGCCACTTCTCCTTCAACCTCATCGATTCGATCTGGGTGGGCCGGCTGCTCGGCCCGGCGGCGCTCGCCGCAGTCTCCACGGCCGGGTTCTACGTGTGGGTGCTGCTCTCGCTCGGCGAGATGGTCGAGGTCGGACTGATCGCCGTTGCGGCGCGTCGGCACGGCGAAGGCTTCCCCGAGGCGGCCGCGCGCGCCGCCGCCGCGGCGGTGCAGTACGCGCTGCTCGCCGGCGCGGTGGTGAGCATCGCCGGCTTCGCGCTCACCGACTGGCTGTTCCGCGCGATGACCGTGCCGGCCGAGGTGGCGCGCCTGGGGCACCAGTACCTCCGCACGTGGCTCCTGGGCGGGCCGCTCGTGTTCGGGTTCTTCGCGGTCGAGGCGACGTTCCGCGCCTCGGGCGACACGCGCACCCCGTTCCGCCTGCTTGCCGCGTCGGTGTTGCTCTCGATCGGGCTCGACCCGCTCCTGATCGCCGGCGTCGGCCCGTTTCCGCGGCTCGGCGTGGAGGGCGCCGCTCTCGCCTCGGTGATGGTGCGGGGTGGGGGCTTCCTGATCGGGGTCGGCATCGCGCTCCGGCGCGGCCTTATCCGCCTCGACGCGCCGGACTGGCGGGCCCTGCCCACCATCTTCCGGGTCGGAGCCCCACTCTCGCTCGCCGGCGTGCTGCTCTCCGGGATCTACATGTGGCTCACGCGTTTCACGTCGCGCTTCGGGACCCCTGCGCTCGCGGCGCTCGGGGTAGGGCACAAGGTCGAGGGGTTGGGCTTCATCGCGATCTCGGGGTTCGCGCTCTCGGCGAGCGCGCTGGTAGGGCAGAACCTGGGGGCCCGGCAGGAAGCCCGCGCGCGTCAGGGGGTGCGGATGACCGTGGGATACTGCCTCGTCGTCACCACCGTGACCGCGGTCGCGTTCCTCACGATTCCCCGCACCCTCGTCGCGCTGTTCACGTCGGACCCGGCCGTCATCGCCGACGGCAGCCTCTATCTGCGGGTGATCGCGTTCGCGCAAGTCGGACAGACGTTCGAGATCATCCTCGAGGGCGCGCTCGCCGGGGCGGGCTATACTCTGTGGCCGCAGCTGACGAGCACGTCGCTCACGTTGCTGCGCGTGCCGCTTGCCGCCTGGTGGTCGAGCGCCATCGGCGTGCTGGGCATCTGGCTCGCGCTGTCGGTCACGGCCATCTGCCGCGGGATCGCAATGACTCTGTTTTGGCTCATGGGTGCTTGGCGCCGGGCAACGGTGTGACGGATGACGGATAACGGAGAACGGACTACTCCCTGATGGCCACCCTCATCACCCTGCTCACCGACTTCGGCGTCGCCGACAGCTACGTGGGGGAGGTGAAGGGCGTGCTGCTCTCCCAGGTCCACGGGGTTGCGCTCGTCGACATCAGCCACCAGGTGCCGCCGGGCGACGTGCGGGCGGGGCAGTACATCCTGTCGCGGACGTGGCACCGCTTTCCCCAGGGGGCCGTCCACTTCGCCGTGATCGATCCCGGCGTCGGCACCGCACGACGCGCCCTCGCGGTGCAGGCGGCGGGGCACTTTTTCGTGGCCCCCGACAACGGGCTGCTGTCGTTCCTCCCGGCCGATGCGCACTGGGTGGCGCTTCCCGTTCCCGCTGGCGCCTCGCCCACGTTCCACGCACGTGACGTATTCGCGCCGGCGGCAGGCCAACTGGCCCTCGGCGCCGCGCTCGCGCACCTCGGGCACGCCATCACCGACCCGTACCTCTCCCCTCTCCCTTCTCCCCGTCACGACGGAGCGGCCGTGGTGGGCGAAGTGATCTACGTGGACCGCTTCGGCACCCTCGTGTCCAACATTCCCGGCGACCAGGTCGAGCCCGGCGTCCGGATCAAGGTTGCGGGGACGGAGATCGGCACGCTGGCGCGCACGTTCGGAGACGTGGGGCGCGGTCAGTTGGTGACGTTCGTGGGGAGCGGTGGGACGGTGGAGATCGCGGTGCGGGACGGCAGCGCCGCGCGGCTGCTCGGGGTAGGCGTGGGAGCGGAAGTGCGAGCGTAGCCTGTTGACCCGCCTCGGGTTCGGAGCTATATCCGACCCGTCGATCGGAGGGGCCATGGTGGAGCCGTGGATCGCTCCGCTCGAGGCGGGTGATCCCGAGGCTGCGTGGGATCTCTTCATCGAGCGCTACCGCCGCCTCGTCTTCGGCGCGATCCGACACTATGCCGTGGAACCCGACGAAGTCATGGACGTCTTCGCGCGGGTGTGCGAAGCCCTGCGTGAGAACGATTTCGCTCGCCTCCGTCGCTGTGCCGCCCACGCCGATCCTGCCCGCCCGCTCTCCACCTGGCTCGTGGTCGTCGTGCACAACCTGACCGTCGATTGGTTCCGCCATCGTGCCGGTCGGCAGCGGCTCTCTGCACTGGCCGCCGGGCTACCGCCGCTGCAGCGGCGGATCTTCCAGTACGTCTTCCTGGAACAGCAATCTCACGTCGAGGCCTACGAACTGCTGCGCTCCCGCGACTGCGCGGACCTCGCTTTTGGGGCGTTCCTCAAGGAGCTCGCCGCTACCTACCGCGCGGCGAGCGCCGGGCATGGCCGGGTGGCCACCGCGCTCGCTATCCCGCCCCCCACCGAGTGCCCGGATCCCCCGTCCGACCCGGCAGGGCTCGCCGAGCAGCAAGAGATCCTCGCTGCAGCCTTGGAGTCTCTCCCCCCAGACGACCGGCTCGCCGTCCGGCTGTACGTGGTCGACGAGATGCCCGCCGACCAAGTGGCCCGCGCCCTCGGCTACCCCAACGCCAAGACAGTCTACAACCACGTGTATCGCGCCCTCGCGGCGGTCCGTGCCCGCCTCGAGCAGGCGGGGATCAAGGGGGGAGACTTGTGAGCCGTGCCCGAGCAGTCCCGGCCCAACCGTCCGTATCACAAGGCCGATGCGAAGGGCCATGCTTCGGAGCGAACGCGTGACCCACCCGGCCCCCGAGTCCCTGATTCCCTACGCCCTGGGCGCCGCTGACCCGGCTACCGGTCGCCACGTGGAGGACTGCCCCACCTGTCGCGTCGAGATCGGCCGGCTTAGAGAAGCGGCCGGATCGCTGCGGGCGCCGGTGTCGCTCGAGCGCCTGACCGAGACCGCCGACTGCCTGGACGAGCTCACGGTGGCGGATTTTGTCATGGGGCGTCTGGGCCCGGAGACGCGAGGGGCCGTCGTCTCTCATCTCCTGAGCTGCGCCCGCTGCCGGTCGGTGGTGCGGGCAGGAGGTCGCCTGCTGGCTGACCCGGCGCTCGCTCCGGAGCTCTCCGGGGCGGCGCGGCCGTCGGCCGCGAGCCGGTGGCGCGGTTGGTCGTTGCCACTCGGGCTCGCCGCGGCGGCGGCGGCGCTGCTGCTGCTGCTGCTCGTCCCGCGCCGCGGCGACGATGGCTCGACCCTCGGCCTCCGAGATACGACGCTGATCAGCGCAGGCGCGCCCGTGCCGATCGCCCCGCGCGGGTCGGTTGCTGCGGTAGACCGGCTCGTCTGGTCGAGTGTGCCGCGCACCGAGCGGTACCGCTTGCGGCTATACGACACGGAGGGTGTCGTCCTATGGACCGCAGAGACGGCGGACACCTTAGTGGCGCTGCCCGACACCGTCGTGCTCGCGCGTCGTGTCACGTATTTCTGGAAGGTCGAGGCGCAGATTGAGTGGCGGCGATGGGCGGCCTCGGATCTCGTGGAGTTTCAGCTCGTCGGGCCCGCGCGATGATCGCTCTCCTGACGGCGCTCCCCGTCCTGGCCCTGGCCGCGCAGGCCCCGCAAGAGGTGGACTCGATCCGCGCGCTCGCGAGCAACGGGCCCGACTCGGTGCTCGTCGAGCGGGTGCGGCAGCGCAACGATGCCGCGCGCAAGGCGTTGAGCCAACTCCGGGCGGCGGCCGGGCGTGGCGGCGATTCCGGCGAGGTCGCCCTCATCGCCGCGGAGCGGCTCGCTCGCGCCTACGCCGTGGCTTGGCAGGACTCCTTCTTCGTGCGCCAGATCGGGCGTTTTCGGTCCCTGTCACCAGCGGACCGCCTGGCGACCCTTGCCGCGGACAGCATCCGACTCGCGGGCAATGCGGCCGTGCGTGGCGGGGCCGACGTCGCGCTGCGAGCGTGGCGCGAGAGCCTGCGCCGCTACGAGGCCTTGGCCGACACGGCGGGAATCGCGTCCGTCCTCACCGCCATCGGAGCGGGGTTCCATTACGCCCAACAGTCCGACAGCGCCGAAGCGTATCTCACCTTGGCCCATGGCTATGCCGAGCGCGTCGGCGACTACCGAATGTTGGGCAACGTCTGGAGCCTGCTCGGGATCCTGAGCTGGAAGCAGGGGGACTTGCAGCGCGCACGCGATTTCTATACCCGCGCCAAGCCGCTCCGGGAGCGGAGCGGAGACGTCGTCGGGTTCGCGGTCGATCAGACCAATCTCGGTGCCGTTGCGGCCTCCATGGGCGACTTTGCGGAGGCGCGCCGGGCCTGGGAAGCGGCGCTGCCTGCCGCTCGGAGTCTCGGTGAAGCCGAGGGCGCCGCGCTCATCCTCAGCAATCTGGCAGGCCTCGCGCAGCGGGAGGGTGACTATGCCGAGGCCGGAGCCAGAGAGAGCGAGGCACTCTCGATTTATCGCGAGCAGGGCAATCGGATGTACGAGGCGCAGGTGCTCGTCGACCTTGGGAGGTTGGCGATGATGCGCGGAGATTTTCCGGCGGCCGTGGCGACGCTTTCGGAGGCCGCAGGGATCATGCGGCGCATCGGTTCGGGTCCCTCGGTTAACGCGATCGACAACTACGTGGAGCTCGCGCAGGCCCGTGCGCACATGGGCGACGTGCAGGGCGCCCGCACCGAGCTGCAGCGGGCCGAAGCGCTCGCGGTACGCCCCGACAGGCCGAAGAGTGGGGCATCGCTGGCTGCGCTCGCGCGAACGCGCGCGGATCTCGCGTTGGAGTTCAACCAGTTGGCCGAAGCCGAGCGGCAGTACCAACGCGCTCGGCGGCTCGTGCAGGGCGCGGGACTTGAAGAGCGGGAGGAGCGATTCCGGCTAGAGCTTCGGATGGCGGGTGTGCTCTTGAAGCGTGAGAGCTATCGGCGCGCTCAAGTGATGCTCGAGCAGTTGCTGCCGAGCGCGTCCGATCCCCACGACAGGGCCGAAATCCGATTGGGGATCGGCCTGGCCGCGTGGCGGCGCGGAGATACTGCGACCGCGCGCCGGGCCTTCGCTGAGGCCATTGACACCCTACGCTCCTTGGGCGCAGCGAACGACGAAGCCGAAGCGCTTGCCACGCTCGGCGATCTCGAGGTGAGCGCGGGACGGGCACTCGCGGCGGAATCGCTCTACCGGCGCGCGATCACCGGCCTCGGCGCCCGACCAGCGAGCAGCGCTTGGCAGCTGCACGCGGGCCTGGCGGGCGCCCTGCGGCGCCGGGGTGCGCTCGCGGAGGCCGCGAGCGAGTTGCGTGCGGGCATTGGGCAGATCGAGCGAGCTTCCGGAGATCTCCCGCTTCCTGAGCACCGGGCCGCGTTTCGGGCGGACAAGTGGGATGTGTACGTCGAGCTCGCGCTCGTCGAACGGGAGCGGGGGCTGACCGAGACCGCGTTTGAGGCCAGCGAGCGGCTGCGGGAGCGCCAGATGCTCGACGTGCTGGTGCGCGGGCGCATCGCGGAGGGCGAGGCGGGGCGGGGGCTGGCGACCCGGGAGCAGGACCTCCGCCGCCGGATGGCGGAGCTGACCCGGCAGCTCGAGGCTCCGCCTCACAGCGAATCGGGTCTCCGCGACCCGGCGCACGCAGACGCGGCCACCGAGGCAACGCACGCAGCGCTGGCCCGCGCCCAGGAGGCCTACGGCGAGCTACTGATCGCGATGCGCCAGGCCAACCCGGCGTACGCGGCGCTCGTCCGCGGGGAGATCGTGCCCGCGCGCGCGGTGATGGCCGCGCTCGCGCCGGACGAGGCGCTACTCGAGTACCTGGTGGGCGACTCGACCACGGTCGTCTTCGTCGTCACCACGGACACCCTGGTGGCGCTGGACCTGCATGTGAGCCACAGCGCCCTCACCGCGTCGGTGGATTTCGCGCGCGCCACGCTCGCGAGCCCCACGGCGGGGGCCGCGCGCGGGGCCTGGCGGCCGTCGCTCCGGCGGCTGTATCGGCAGCTGGTCGCGCCAGTGGAGGCGAGCGGCCTGCTCGCGGGCAAGCGGCGCCTGCTCATCGCGCCGCACCTCGAGCTCCACTATCTGCCCTTCGCGGCGCTCCTGCGGCCGGGTCCGCCGGAGCAGCTCCTCGTCGAGCGCTATCTCCTCGAGTACGTGCCGTCGGCGTCGGTGTGGCTCCGGCTGCGCGAGCGAGCGGCGCCGTCGGCGCGGACCGGCGTGCTCGCTCTTGCTCCCCGCGCCGGTGCATTGCCGGGCTCGCAGGCCGAAGTCGCCGCCATCGGGAGGATCTACGGTGTGCAGGCGCGCGTGCTGGTCGGCCCGCCAGCGACGGAGCAGGCGTTCCGAGCGCTGGCTGGGGACCAGCGCATCATTCACCTCGCCACCTACGGCGTCCTCAATAAGCACAACCCGCTCTTCTCGTTCGTCGAGCTCGGTGCCGGGGACGGCCAGGATGGGCGGTTGGAGGTCCACGAGGTCTTCGGGCTCACGTTGCATGCGCGCCTGCTGGTGCTGAGCGCGTGTCAGACTGGAGTCGCGGCCGGGGCGCTGGCCGACGTCCCCCCGGGCGACGACTGGGTGGGGCTGGTGCAGGGGTTTCTCTACGCCGGCGCATCGAACGTCCTGGCGACGCTCTGGCCGGTCGCCGATGTCGCGACGGCACGGCTGATGGAGCGGTTCTATAGCGAGCTCGCCGCGGGGCGACCGGAGGCGGAAGCGCTCGCCCTGGCGCAGCGGGTGACTCTGCGTGAGCCCGGGACGGTGCACCCGTTCTTCTGGGCGGGATTCGCCCTGGTGAGGGGGCGGTAAGCACTGAGCAGTTCGGCCGCGCCCTTCGATATCACCCCCGGCTCGCTCTGGTCCCTGGCTCCCCGTTGAATCTCCCCTGAGCAACCGATCCATTGCGGTCCGTATCACGCCGGTGTCTCTCGGGAGGCGGGCGCCATGAAGCCCCATATCATGAGGGGTGTGCGTGGGGGTATCGCCATCGCGGTGCTGGGCGCGCTGGGGTGGCTCGCTGGTTGCTCCGATAATCCTGCCGGTGTCGCGTCGGTGCGGAGCTTCGCCGCGGTGAGCGCCGGCGGGATTCACACTTGTGGGGTGACGGCGGCGAGGGACGCCTATTGCTGGGGACATAATCTATACGGCGAGCTCGGGGTTGATCCGACCACGACCTCCGAGACGTGTCCCGGGGCCGGGGGACCTCTGCCTTGCAGCACCGTCCCAGTACGCGTAGCGGGCCGCAGGAGCTTCGCCGCAGTGAGCGCGGGCTTCCTGTACTCCTGCGGCATTACGGCCCCCGGCGTGGCCTACTGTTGGGGAAACGACGTCGAGGGCCAGCTCGGCGACGGCTCGACCTCGATTAGCGGAACGCCGGTGGCTGTCGCCGGAAACTTGCGCTTGAGTAGCGTCTCCACGGGCGACTATCACACCTGCGGGCTCACGACGAACGGAACGGTCTACTGCTGGGGGCGGAACGATAACGGCGAGCTGGGCAACGGCTCCACGACCTGGAGCTCAACGCCCGTGGCTGTCGCCGGAGGGCTGACGTTCTCCGCGGTGAGCGTCGGCTACGACTATAGCTGCGCGGTCACGGCCGACGGCGCGGCCTACTGCTGGGGATCGAATCTCGCAGGGCGGCTCGGCAACGGCTCGACCGTGAGCAGCTCCAGCCCGGTCGCCGTCGCCGGCGGCTTGAGCTTCACTGCCCTCGCGACGGGTGGCGCACACACCTGCGGGCTCACCAGCGCCGGCGCGGCCTACTGCTGGGGATTGAATCTCGAAGGGCAGCTCGGCGTCGGCTCGACCACGAGCAACTCCAGCCCGGTCGCCGTCGCCGGCGGCTTGAGCTTCACTGCCCTCGCGACGGGTGGCGCACACACTTGCGGGCTCACCAGCGCCGGCGCGGCCTTCTGCTGGGGAAATAATCTCCTAGGGCAGCTCGGCGTCGGGACGGCGACGGGTCCTGAATCGTGTCCTTATGACCAGACGGAGATTCCTTGCAGCACCGTCCCGGTGCCCGTGTCGGGTGGCGTGAGCTTCGCCACGATGAGCGCCGGCTATGCCTACACCTGCGGAGTCACGGCTGCGCGTGCCGCCTACTGCTGGGGTGGCAATTACTGGGGCCAGTTGGGTGACGGGACCAGGACCGACCGGTATACCCCGACGCGCGTGGTGCCGTAACGGCCAGGGCGGGAATCCGCGTCGCGCAAGGCAGTGGGCGACCATTAGCCGAGGAGGCGCTATGAGATATCTGCGTACGGAGCACCAGCTCTTGCCCTGCTGCTCGCCTGCGGGAAGGGATCCGATCCAATCCGCGTCGAGCTCCGGGGGGACCTGTTCGAGAACGCCGAGTGGTCTACACCCGTGAATCTCGGAGCCCCGGTCAATTCTCCTGCTACGGAGCAGGCCCCCGCACTTTCACCTGACGGTCTCAGTCTTTACTTCAGCTCGGACCGACCGGGTGGTCTCGGCGCCACCGACCTTTGGGTGTCGCAGCGGGACTGCGGTGAGTGTCCCTGGAACGCGCCCGTGAACTTGGGGTCGGTCGTGAATAGCACCGCTGGTGATGCCGGCCCCTCGCTGTCCATTGACGGGCACCTCCTCTTTTTCACCAGCAGCCGCTCCGGTGGCCAGGGTCTCAACGACATCTACGTATCGCGTCGGACGAATCCCAAGGACGACTTCGGGTGGCGGCCCCCAGTGTCTCTGGGCGGTGAAGTGAACACGGCGGCGTTCGAGGCAGGACCCGAATACCTCCAAAGCGCCGAAGGTGGGGTCGCCAACTTCTATTTCAACAGAGGGCCGACCGGCA
>QHTX01000158.1:16975-17392 GCA_003220975.1 Gemmatimonadota bacterium
CCGCGGCCAATGACGCAGCGTCGACGCTGCGCACCGATGGGCGCGAGGTGCTTTTCTACTCGAACCGCCCCGGTGGGCTCGGCGGGAACGATCTCTGGGTGTCGACTCGTCAGAACATCCACGATCCTTGGTCCCCGCCCCTGAATCCGGGGCTACCGCTAAACACGGCCGCCGCCGACCAACAGCCAGGTCTGTCGGTTGACGGCCGGACCCTGGTCTTCGCTTCCAATCGGTCGGGCAGCATCGGTGGGAGCCTGGATATCTGGATGTCGATCCGCACGGTGAGCGCCAAGTGAAGAGGGATCGATGAGAACCCTACCCCGATGCGTCTGTCTGGGGAACGACTCCCGATTTGAGGAAAGGACTGCCCGGTGAAGAGAATCGGCTCGCTCGCCCTACTGGCGGCCAGTATCATCG
>QHTX01000105.1:0-3419 GCA_003220975.1 Gemmatimonadota bacterium
TGCAGCGTCTCGTGGCGGTGCAACAGCTCGTCGGCGTCGAGCGCGAAGTCTTGCATCCACAACGTCACGCGCTTGCCCACCGTCGTGAGCTGCGCGGGCTGGAAGTGCGTGTAGGCGAGGCACGGGACGGCGCGGTCGCGGCGCGCCAGCTTCGCCAGGGCCACGAGCACCGCCGCGAGCCGGCCGAGCAGCAGCTCCAGCCCCTCCCGCATCAGCACCAGGTCGGTATTGTCGGTGACGTAGGCGCTCGTCGCGCCGAGATGGAGGTAGGCCCGCGCCGCCGGGGCCTGCTCGCCCAGGTGATGGATGTGCGCCATCACGTCGTGGCGCAGCCGCTTCTCGTGCTCGGCCGCGCGCTCCGGATCGGCGTCGTCCAGGTGGGCGCGGAGCTCCGCCAGCGCGCGGTCGGGGATGTCGAGCCCCAGCTCCTGCTGGGCCTCCATCAGGGCGAGCCAGAGGCGCCGCCACAGCCCGATGCGCCGGCGCTCGCCCCACAGCGCCTGCATCGCGGGGGAGGCGTAGCGGGCCCCGAGCGGCGACGCGTACGTCAAACCGCGGCCTTCGCGCGGGCGACCAGCTTGCTCCAGTCGGCGAGGAACTGCTCCAGCCCGCGGTCGGTGAGCGGGTGCAGCAGCAGCTTCTTCAGCACGTCAGGCGGGAGGGTGGCCACGTCCGCCCCGATCATCGCGGCCTCGACGACGTGGCGCGGGTGCCGCATCGAGGCGGCCAGGATCTCCGTCGCGAGCTGGTAGTTGTCGAAGATGACCCGCGTCTCGCGGATCACCTCCATCCCCTCCTGTCCCACGTCGTCGATGCGCCCGATGAACGGGCTCACATAGGCCGCGCCGGCCTTGGCGGCGATGAGGCACTGCACGCTCGAGAAGCACAGCGTCACGTTCGCCCGGATCCCCTCGGCCGCGAGCCGCCGCACGGCGATCATTCCCGCTTCGATCATCGGGATCTTGACGACGATGTTGTCGGCGATCTTGGCGAGCTCTGTCCCCTCCTTCACCATTCCCTCGGTGTCCACCGCGACCACTTCGGCCGACACCGGACCCTCGACGAGCGAGCAGATCTCCTTCAGCACGTCCCGGGGGTCGAGATCACCCGCCTGCTTCGAGAGCAGGGAGGGGTTGGTGGTGATGCCGTCGATCAGGCCGGCCTGCGTCGCCCAGCTGATGTCTTTGAGACTGGCGGTATCGAGGAAGAACTTCATGGCTCGGCCTCGGCGTAGAGGTGCGCGGGGTAGTGCACCGCCACCAGATACAGACCCTGGGGCGGCGCGGGCGGGCTGGCCGCCTGGTTGTCGGTCGCGACCAGCAGACGGGGAAGGTCCTCGAGGGGGCGCCGGCCCAGGGCGATGTCCACCATCGCGCCCACGAGAAAGCGCACCATGCGATGCAGAAACCGGTCGGCCTCGATCGTGAACGTCACCCCCGCTCCGTCGGTCCGCGGCGCCCACTGGGCGAGCGCCACGCGGCTGCGGTAGTGGGGCTTCGCGTCTCTCCCCCCCCCCTCCCCCTCCCTCCCGCCCGCCGTGGCGGCCAGGCCGCGAAAGTCGTGCTCCCCGGGGAGCAGCTCGGCCGCACGCGCGAGCAGCAGGAGGTCGAGCGGGCGGGCGAACGCCCATTCGTACGGCCGCCGGAAGGGCGAGTGGGCGGTGTCGTCGGTGCCGATGAGATAGCGGTAACGGCGCGCCACCGCGCTCTTGCGCGCGTGAAAGCCGGCCCGCATCGGGTGCACCCGCTCCACCCACACGTCCCGCGGCAACAGCGCGTTGAGGGCGCGGCGCAGCCCGTCCGCGTCGGCCGCCCAACGCTCACCCGCGAGAAACCCGACGCCCTGCCCGAGCGCATGCACGCCCGTGTCGGTGCGTCCGGCGCCCGTCGCCGTCGTCCGCCGGCCCATCAGACGCGCGAGCACTGCCTCGAACTCCGCCTGCACCGTGCGCCCATCCCGCTGCCGCTGCCACCCCACGAACCGGGCCCCGTCGTAGTGCACCACGGCGAGGTAGGGCCGGCTCGTCACGGGCGAAAGATAGGCGGAAAGAGAGGCCCGATCAAGCCACGCAACCCGTTGTGGTATTTGACAAAAGGCGATTTTTCGGGATAGCTTTGGCAGGCCCCGAATCCCCATGCCGACCTCGCCGCTCGCCCACGCCATCGCCGCCCTCGCCAACCGCCAGTCGCTCTCGGAGCGCCACACCACGGACGTGTTCGCCGCCGTGATGCGGGGCGAGGCGACCCCGGCGCAGATCGGCGCGCTGCTCATGGGGCTGCGCGTGAAGGGCGAGACCCCCGAAGAAGTGGCGGGCGCGGCGCGCGCGTTGCGCGACGCCATGGTGCGGGTCGTCGCGGACGGGCCCCATCTCGTGGACACCTGCGGCACGGGGGGCGGCACGGTTTCTACCTTCAACATTTCCACCGCTGCCGCGTTCGTGGCCGCAGGGGCGGGCGCGTCGGTCGCGAAGCACGGCAACCGCTCCTTCACCTCGAAGTGCGGCTCGGCCGACGTGCTCGAGGCGCTGGGCGTGCCCATCACGCTCGACGCCGCCGCGGCCGCGCGCGTGCTGCGCGAAGCGTGCCTCACGTTCCTGTTCGCCCCGACCTTCCATCCGGCCATGAAGCACGCGGGCCCCGTGCGCCGCGAGCTCGCCGTGCCGTCGGTGCTGAACCTGCTGGGGCCGCTCGCCAACCCGGCCGGGGTGCGGCGCCAGGTAGTGGGCGTCGCGGACGCGGACCGCGCGCCGCTCGTGGCGGGCGCGCTGGCGCGCCTCGGTGCCGAGCACGCGCTCGTGGTGCACGGCCGAATCGGGATGGACGAGATCGCACCCCAGGGAATCACCGACGTGTGGGAGGTGCGCTCCGGCGGCGGAGGGGGGGGAGACGGGGGAGGGGGGGCAAGCGTCACGACCTGGCAGCTCGACCCGGCGCGCTACCAGCTCGCGATCGCGGACGTCGCGATGCTCGCCGGCGAGGAGCCGCCGGCCAACGCGCGCCGCATCGAGCGGCTGCTCGCCGACGGGGGGGGCCGCGACGACGCGCCCGGGCGCGCCGCCGTGCTCCTCAACGCGGGCGCGGCGGTCTACGTCGCGGGCCTCGCGGCTTCCTACGACGAGGGCGTCGCCCGGGCGCGCACGGCGCTCGAGGCGGGGAAGGGACGGGCCGTGCTGGAGCGGTTGCGGCGCGCGAGCGCTAGTATTTCCGAATGACGCCGACGACCACCCCCTGCACCGTGACGTCGCGCTCGTTCACGCGCAGCGGGCTCATCGTGGGATTCGCGGGCTCGAGCCGGATCCAGCCGCCCGGCTCGCGATAGAACTTCTTGACCGTCGCGCTCGTGCCGTGGACCAGCGCCACCACGGTCTGGCCGTTGTCGGCCTGGTTGCGCTCGTGCACGACGATGAAGTCACCGTCCTT
>QHTX01000105.1:3434-7644 GCA_003220975.1 Gemmatimonadota bacterium
GAGGACGTAACTGCGGCCGCGGCGCGGGAAGAGCTCGTCGGGCACGGCGAGGGCGTCGTTGCCGGTCACCGCTTCGATGGGCTCTCCGGCCGCGACCAGTCCGAGGAGCGGCAGCTCCGTGGCGCCGGTCTGGCCCTTGGGTGGCACCACCTCGATGGCGCGGCTCTCGTTATGGGCGCGGTGGATGTAGCCCTTGCGCTCCAAATTCGTGAGATGCTCGTGCACAGTGGCGAGCGAGCGGAACGCGAAGCGCGCGGCGATTTCCTCGAAGCTCGGCGCGAACCCGTGCCCCGTGATGTGCCCGGAGATGAAATCGAGGATCTCGCGCTGACGGCGAGTGAGCGGCACGCTGTCTCCCGAACGGAAACCGAAGATTAATCTACCCGAAAATCGCCCGAACGCAAGGATGCCCAGACCGAGCCTGGAAAAGATCCTCAAAGTGGCGCAGGACCGGGCGCTCGCGCTGGAGGAACGCTCCGACGAGCTCGAGCGCCAGGCCGCGGCGGCACCGGCGCCGCCATCGTTCCGGCAGGCGCTCGACGGGCGTGCCGTCGGCGTCATCGCCGAGGTCAAGCGGCGCTCGCCCAGCGCCGGCGCGATTCGGGAGGACCTCGACCCGGTGCGCCACGCGCGGGCGTATCAGCGGGGCGGGGCGGTGGCGATCTCGGTCCTGACCGAGCAGCCGCACTTCGGCGGCTCGCTCGCCGATCTCGCGGCCGTGGCGCGCGAGGTCGGGCTCCCGGTGCTGCGCAAGGACTTCATCGTGCACGATCTCCAGGTGGTGGAAGCGCGGGCGGCGGGCGCCGCCGCGGTGCTGCTGATTGCGCGGCTGCTCGCGCCAGGCGCGCTCCGGCGCCTGGCGCGCGCCGCGCGGGCGCAGGGGCTCGGAACGCTCATCGAGGTCCACACAGAGGACGAGCTCGATCGGGCGCTGGCAGCTGAGCCGACCGCCGTGGGGGTGAACAGCCGCGATCTGGCGACCTTCGCCGTGCATCTGGAGGCGGCCGAGCGCCTCGTGGGAAAGGTGCCGCCCGACATCCCCGCCGTCGCCGAGAGCGGCATCGCCGCTCGTCCGGACGTCGAGCGGATGGCGGCGGCGGGCGCCGATCTCGTGCTCGTGGGCACGTCCGTGGCGCGCACCGCGGATCCCGCGGCGGCGGTGCGGGCGCTGACGGGTGTGGCGAGAATAGGAAGGAAGCGGTGATGACAGTGCGGAGTGCGGAATGCGGAATGCGGAATTGCAAGGCGGGTCCGATCCTAGGGGCCCGCCACCGTGCACGACCAGAGCCCGATCCATTCCGCACTCCGCATTTCGCATTCCGCACTCGGGGTTTCATGTGACCATCCCCAACCTCGTCGAACGCGCGGTGGACGGGCGGTTCGGCCCTTACGGAGGCCGCTACGTGCCGGAGACCCTCATGGCGGCGCTGGAGGAGCTGGAACGCGTGTACGAGGCCGCGAAGGGCGATGCGGAGTTCTGGGGGGAGCTGGACGGGCTGCTCAAGGACTACGTCGGTCGTCCCACGCCGCTCACGGAGACGCCGCGGCTCGGCGCGCAGCTGGGCGACGGCGTGATCGTCGCCCTGAAGCGCGAGGACCTGAACCACACCGGCGCGCACAAGATCAACAACACGCTCGGCCAGGCGCTGTTGGCGCGACGCATGGGCAAGCGGCGCATCATCGCGGAGACGGGCGCGGGGCAGCACGGCGTGGCGACGGCCACCGTGTGCGCCCGCTTCGGGCTCGACTGCGTCGTCTACATGGGCGAGGAGGACATGCGGCGCCAGCGGCTCAACGTGTACCGCATGGAGCTGATGGGCGCCAAGGTCGTGCCGGTGACGTCCGGCACCAAGACGCTGAAAGACGCCACCAACGAGGCCTTGCGCGACTGGGTCACGAACGTGACGACGACGCACTACATCATCGGGTCGGTGGTGGGGCCCGATCCCTTCCCGCGCATCGTCCGGGACTTCCAGACCGTGATCGGCCGCGAGGCGCGGGCGCAGGTCCGCGAGCGCTGGGGACGCCTGCCGAAGAGCGTCGTGGCGTGCGTGGGCGGGGGTTCGAACGCGATGGGCATCTTCGCCGCGTTCCTGGACGACCGCGACGTGGAGCTGGTCGGCGTGGAGGCGGCCGGGGAGGGGCTGGGGACAGAGCGGCACGCGGCGTCACTGGCGCGGGGGCGGCCGGGCGTGTTTCACGGCAGCCTGAGTTATCTGCTGCAGAACCCCGACGGCCAGGTGCAGCCGGCCCATAGCGTGTCGGCGGGCCTCGACTACCCGGGGGTCGGGCCGGAGCACGCTTTCTTGAAGGACAGCGGTCGGGTATTGTATGAGGCGGTGACCGACCGGCAGGCCCTGGAGGCGTTCGCCGGGCTGTCACGGCTCGAGGGGATCCTCCCTGCCCTGGAGAGCGCGCACGCCGTCGCGTGGGTGCTCGGTCACCGCGGGCACTGGCGTGCGGGCGACATCGTGTTGATCAACCTGAGCGGCCGGGGTGACAAGGACGTCGCGATGGTGGCCGAGCTGAGCGGAGCGGTCCGTTGAGCGGGGCGAGCCGGTTCCCGGCTCCCATCTCCGAGCTGGCGCTGCCGCCGGCCCAGGTCGAGGACCTGATGCAGGTCGTGTCGAAGGGCATCAGGGCCACCCAGCTCTACCTGCCGAACAACCCCGTGTATCAGCGCGCCGTCGACAACATCCGCGCCGCGTTCCGCCAGATCTGGCACGCGACCGACGATCTCCACTTCGACGTGGGCGAGACCGAGCTGCGCTGGGAAGACGCGGTCGTCTACAGCCAGGACCAGCGCAACGAGAGCATCGCCTGGACGCTGTACAAGGACGGCGTCCGCTCGCTCGCGTTCAAGCCCGGCGTCGAGGAGACGGAGATCGTGCGCTTCCTCGGCGTGTTGCAGCAGTCACGTAACCTCCAAGCCGACGCGGCCGACGACCTGCTGACCCTGCTGTGGGCGCAGGACTTCCAGTTCATCAGCTACACCTTCCGCGAGCTCGTCACCGAGACCGCGGCCCCAATCGAGGCCGCGGAAACCATCCCGTCCACGCCGCCCACCGAGGTGCGGCGCTACGTGCAGGAAGAGGCTCCGCCGAAGCGCGAAGGGCTGGTGTCGATCGACGAGTTCGACACCACACTCTACTTCCTGGAGGAGAAGGAGGTCGACTACCTCAAGCAGGACGTCGAGCGGGAGTACTCGCAGGATCTGCGGCGCAACGTGCTGTCGATGTTGTTCGACCTGCTCGAGTTGCAGACGTACGGCACGGTGCGGGCCGAGCTGATCTCGATCGTCGAGAACTTCATCCCGTACCTGCTGGGCGCCGGCGACTTCCGATCGGTGGCGTTCATCCTGCGCGAGACCGGCGTCCTGCTGCAGCGCGCCCGCGAGCTGATTCCGGAGCACCGTCAGGCGCTGGAAACCCTGCCCGCGCGCCTGTCGCAGCACGATGCGCTGTCGCAGCTGCTGCAGTCGCTCGACGAGGCGGCGGTGCATCCGACGGAGGAGGAGCTGGGCGAGTTGTTCCAGGAGTTGGGGGCGGACGCCCTGGCGACGCTCGTGGGGTGGATCCCCAAGCTTCACAACGAGCGCGTGAAGGAGCTGGTGCACGCCGCCGCTGCGCGGCTGGCGCAGGCCCACCCGAGCGAGGTGCTGAAGGCGCTCGCGAGCGAGGACAGCGCGGCGCAGCTCGAGATGGTGCGGCTGACGGGTCGGTTGAAGCTGCCCGGCGCCCCGGACGGCATGGAGCCGCTGCTGGCGAGCGGCGACCGCACGCTCAAGCTCGCCGTGGTCGACGCGCTGCAGGCGATCTCGAGCCCCTCGGCCATGCGGCTGCTCGAGAAGGCGATCGACGACTCGGACCGCGACGTGCGCATCGCCGCCGTGCGCTTCCTCGCGGCGCGCGGCTACCGCAATGCGGCGACGCGCGTCGAGGGCGCGGTGACCGGCGGTAAGCTCAAGAACGCGGACCTCACGGAGAAGATGGCGTTCTTCGAGGCCTTTGGCTCGCTCGTGGGCGGGAAGGGGATCGCCGTGCTCGAAAAGATGCTCGTGCCCAAGGGCCTGCTCGCCAGGAAGGAAGACCCCGAGACCCGCGCCTGCGCGGCGATGGCGCTCGGCAAGATCCGCACGCCCGAAGCGCGCGCCGTGCTGGAGCGCACCGCGCAGGACAAGGAGCCCCTGGTGCGCAACGCGGTGAGCCGG
>QHTX01000106.1:0-2337 GCA_003220975.1 Gemmatimonadota bacterium
CCCCCAGGGCGCAAACACTCCGTTTCCCTTCAAGCGATCACCGCCCGCCAGCTTCAAGCGCTTGTTAGACGGCGCGGCCAACTGAACCCGCCCCTCAATCGGCATCCAAGATCGCTCGAGCCGCGACGGCATCCCCGCCGAAGGCGGCCGCAGCCGCCCCGAGAGCCGTCCGCGAGTCGTCATCCTGTGCAGCAGCGAGGGCGGCTTGCGCAAAGACCTCTCCATCCCGCACGGCGGCGTGATACGGCTCGTCGAGGTCAGGAGGTATCGGTGGCCCGCGGCCTTCCATTCGTGCCAGCTCGATGCAGCCGGCGAGAAAGAGCGGATCGTACTGGCCCAGCGCACCGCGCGCCCGCGCGATGGCGATGAGGTACGGAAGCGCAGCATAACTGGCCGTATAGACGTCGCCCTGGTGGCACAGAGCGCTCCACAGATCGAACCACGCACTACCAGGCTTGGCGCCGGAGTGAGAGTCAGAAGACGCGCGCTCAAGCAGCGTTGGGATGTCGGTCGCGGGACCGTAGGCGTGGTGCAGTTCGGTCCAGCGAGCTTCGGTGATCCGAGTATTCAAGGCACTCTCTCGCGCCGTCTAACGGATCGCGCTTAAGCTGCGGGCGACTCGCCCGCCGCGCGCCGTGTAGTTGAACGATAGTTCGTGCCCACCAGGGCACAACACTCCGCTTCCACTAGAACGATCACCGCCCGTCAGCTTCAAGCGCTTGTTAGGCCGCGCACAGGCCGGCCGCTCACGTCGGGCTGGGTGCTGACAACTGGCGCGGAGTCAACGCAGCCAGCACCGCCGCGGTAAGGAGCAAGGCCGCCACGTCACCCCAGAGATGACCTATCTGGCCAGGGTCAGTGACGGAATGGACCGCCATGACGACGGCATGAACAATGCTAGACCAAACGGTGAACCAAATGAGGCTCAAGTGGCGGATGGGGTCCCGTGCGGCGAGGAGGAGGAAGACGCCTAGAGTGATGTAGATAGCGAGAATCATCTGCAGATAAGCCGGCTGCTCCGGCGCCCAGGCCCAGCCGCTCGGCCAGAGGCGGTTCAACACGAATATGCCAAAGATGAAGATGAGGCCGAAGATCCTGAGGACTGGCCGCAAGAGGGGGGAGGGCGACGGCGCGTTCATAGAGTCCTCCAGTGCGGGTGTAGGCAGAGATGGTGGCTCGATGCGCGGCCTAACGGATCGCGCTTAAGCTGCGGGCGACCTGCCCGCTGCGCGGCGTGTCGTTGAACGATAGTTCGTGCGCGCCAGCGCACAACACTCCGCTTCCCTTAGAGCGATCACCGCCCGCCAGCTTTCATGTGTGTCCTTCGGACGGCCGGATGCCTATCTTGGCCCAAGCGCGCTTTTCGGCTCGGTCGATCCGAGCTTGCATGCGGGGTCCAATGTTTCGGTTGTCAAAGGGCGACGTGATGAACGGCGGCCAGCAAAGGCACGCGCCGCCTGGGTCGGGGGTGAACAGGTGTTCTGCGAGGGCCTGTACGCGAGCGATCGCGTCCTCGTGGCTGTCGCCGTAGGTTATCACTCCGGGTAGGTCCGGGATCTCGCCTATCCAGCGTCCGTCTTCTTCGCGCTCAGTCTCGATGCGGAACGTCATTGGTGCCTCGGGGGCTGCCGCCTAACGGATCGCGCTTAAGCTGCGGCGCCAGCGCTCGGCAGCGCCGCTCGGCTTCAGATTAGCACAGAGCGTGTTAGGGCACAAACGGAATTCCTCCCAAGACCGGGCGCCGACAGCTTCAAGCGCTTGTTAGGCAGCGCGCCAGCTGGACCCGCTGTTGAAAACACTACTAGAGGTTGCGCGCGATGAAGATCACCATAGCCACCATGACCGCGAGCAGCAAGAGGAGAGCGCCAAAGAAGAGCGAGACGAAAAGGGGGCGAACGTTCGTTGCCATAGTAGAGTCGCGCTGCCTAACGGACCGCGCTTAAGCTGCGGGCGACCCGCCCGCCGGCGCAAGTGAAGTCGACGATAGTCCGCGCCCGCCAGGGCGCAAACACTCCGCTTCCTTAGAGCGATAACCGCCCGCCAGCTTCAAGCGCTTGTTAGACAGCGGCCTCCTCCATCAATTGTGACCGCCAAATCGCCTGGGATAGTTGGACCGTAGGGCGCCGCACGTAAGTGGATTGAGATCGCCCTTCGCTCGCTGGAGCGGGATCTGGTCGTCGATTCGCAGCGAGTCGGCGTGAGTGGTGGCCTTACGGTACAGTTGTCCGCACATCGCAATGGCCGGGGCGTCGCTGCGCTCAGGGCGGACCCAAAGCCACACGGCGCCAGCAACGATGACCGCAAGGAGCGCAGCCGGCAAGGCAGTGCTTAAGCGGA
>QHTX01000106.1:2353-6452 GCA_003220975.1 Gemmatimonadota bacterium
AACGGACCGCGCTTAAGCTGCGGGCGACTCGCCCGCCGGCGCAAGATGAAGTGGACGACCGTTCGTGCCCGCCAGGGCACAACACTCCGCTTCCTTTAAGACGATCACCGCCCGGCAGCTTCAAGCGCTTGTTAGGCAGCGTCATTGCCAGTTCCGGTGGCAAGTCTAGCAATGAGACGATCGAGCCCGACGAATGCGCTGAGGTAGACGGCCAATGCGAGAACCGCCACAAGGCGAGTGGGATTCCCCCCGGCCGCCCAGACTAGACTGAGAATGAGCTGAACCGGGAGAAAGACGACCTGCCAAACGGAGCCGAAGAAGCGAGGCAGCCCGACGACGTCGTCGTGAAAGGGTTCGCGCCAAAACTGGCCGATGACGAACATGACCAGGATGAGCGCACCGAGAATGAGGAACAAGCGGGATCGGGCCAAGAATCTCATGACGCTGCCTAACGGCCCGCGCTTAAGCTGCGGCGCCGACCCCCACCGGCGCCACGTCGATTGAGACTACCATAGCGTTCTTTGGCGCACAAACGGAATTCCTCCCAACACCGGGCGCCGTCAGCTTCAAGCGCTTGTTAGGCCGACGCTCGCCCATGCTCACCGCCCCAGGGACTTCCCATTCAACGCCACCACAACGGGGCACCCACCGCCGCTCGACTGCAAATGAAAGTGACGTCCCTGACCGTCACCCGCCCTGCCGAAGGCGCGGAGGGCGCGCCGCGGTCCCTCGTTCACCAAGGATGCTGACGCCCTGAGCAGACCCGGCCCGTGCGCCACCGAACCACCGCCACGCCGCGCACCGTTGCGCACCACCGCGAGCCGGGCCCCGCGCTGAACTCTCGGAAAAATTGCCTTGATGTTGGTGTTCGGCCTAACGGATCGCGCTTAAGCTGCGGGCGACTCGCCCGCCGGCGCAAGAGAGGTGGACGATAGTCGGTGCCCATCAGGGCACAACACAACAGCTTCCTTTAAAACGAAAGCGCCCGCCAGCTTCAAGCGCTTGTTAGGCGCCGGCTATAGGGGAATGCAAGGATCACCATTTCGTGCTCGCAAAGGTGAGAATGAGAAAGAAACTGGCGAGGAGCCCACAGGTGATAGCACGACGATGGAGGCGCCAACCATCGGGAGTAAAGTCGGCCTGAGGTGCCAACCAACTGAGGAAGTACACGACCCATGGGTGTTTGTCCCCTCTCCTCGAGAGCCGAGCCCAGGCCTCACTCTGCAAGTAGGCTGCGAAGCCACCCAGGACAAGGGCCAGGAAGAGGAAAATGCCAGTCAACAAGGGCATGGGTTGACGAGGAGGTGGACGGCGCCTAACGGATCGCGCTTAAGCTGCGGGCGACTCGCCCGCCGCGCGCCGTGGTGTTGAACGATAGTTCGTGCCCGTCAGGTCACAACACTCCGCTTCCTTTAGAGCGATCACCGCCCGTCAGCTTCAAGCGCATGTTAGACAGCGGCTTGCGACAACCAGTGTCCGCTCACACACCCCAACCCATGAAGCTCGCTTCTCCCGCCAAGGGAGCGTCACGCACGATCGCTGCCCACCGTTCGATTTCTGTTCGCGACCAGCGAGTGCGCGGCGTGGAGGCGCGAATGATCCAGTCATCCGCGTCGGCTTCAGTGGGGGACTGAAGCTCAACTTGTTCCTGTCCGTGGCGTTTCAGCCAATCGGCGATCGCTCGGGCCGTCGGTTCACTCGCGGCCGCGAAGTGAAAGGCAATACTGAGTGGCTGATCGGCGTCGGAATGACGAGTAACAGCCTGCCACGCTTTCTCGGCCAGACGGCTCGCCATGCGCTGGCCGCCCTCCCCGTGCCTGCTGGGATCGGGCTCGTAAGCGGGAAACGACTTCCCATCGAGTCTGGCCACCTCGGCAAAGAGACGCCTAACCGACGGCGGCATCTGGAGGTTGATCCCTCCCCGTAAACCACGAAGTGCGTCGCGAAGGCGAGGCGCAGCTGCTTGGAGCGTGATGCGGCCGCCTTGGTAATCGGAAATGATCCGCAGACAGGCTTCCTCTTCGGGCGGGATGGGAGGAAACTCATCAGGTTGAGTGGTCATGGTGCCGCTGTCTAACGGCTCGCGCTTAAGCTGCGGGCGACCCGCCCGCCGGCGCATCCGCCGTTGAGCGATCGTTCGTGGCCGCTAGGGCACAACACTCCGTTTCCCTTAGAGCGATCACCGCCCGTCAGCTTCAAGCGCTTGTTAGACAGCCCCATCTGGGGTCTTCAACTTCACGTCCAGCGCACAGAGCGTCGTCGCCACACGCAAGAGCTTGTCTGGCGACACGCCTAGACCCATTTCCTCGGCCTCAAGCTTGGCGAGATGCTCGGCGACAGAGCGAGGACTCGCCCCGGAGGCTAGCACGCGATAGACGCCCCCGACGTAGCTGTCGTACTCGTCCCCTCGGTGAGTTGAGTGATGCGCTGAGCGCCACCAACGCGGCCTACGGGCAGATCGGCGGTGCCTGGGGGCAGCTCTTTGCGGCGCTCGATGTTCCGCAGGAGAAACACAGCCTGGATATCCCCGTCGATATCCCTGCGGTCGCGCTCGACATGATGCTGTATAAACTGCGGTCCTCGCCGTGACCCGGTTACTGAAGGCGGTCCAGGGGCTCGACGTCTAGCAGCCAAGAGGTCGCTAAGCGACCCAGAAGGTTCCGGGGGTCACACCACCGGCGAAGAGAAACGCCGAGCGAGGTAGTCGCGGACTTCAAACGTCGAAGCGGGGACGTGGACGTCCACCGAGCCTTCCGAGAGTACGACCATACCGTGACCGTTGCCGATCCGCTCAGCGAGATCACGTCGCCGCTGGCGATTCACGTCCGGCTCCCACGCGATCAGCCAAAACATGTACGAATTGATGCTCACTAGACGGCCAACGCGAATCGTTGTGGCGAACACACCCCCACGTGCCAGAAGTGCGAGCCGTATCAAGCGCGGATAAATGAATCGCGAGTGCAGCACCGCACGTTCCCTCTCCGTGGCCTCGTCTGCGCGGATCACGCCGACGAGCACAGCCTGCGGGAACGGTGGAGACGGGGAGTCACGGAGGATGTAAGGCACGAGCGGCTCATAGGTCGTGCGATCGTCGTCGCCCGTCCGAGCTTTGTTGTAGCTGAGCTTCCACAGCCACCGACACAGCGTGTGGTAGTCGTATTCGAAGTAGCCCGACTCGCCCGGTTTCACGAGGTGCCGAAGGTATTTTTCACACAATGCACTCGCGAAACGATCCAGCTCCCCGAGGCGGACGTTGTTGCAGCGTTTGCACACGTCTCGGATGACCGGGGCCTTACTCGTGACCACACCTGGGAAAGCGGACGAGAGATGAACGGTGTAGCGCGGGTGCAAGCGGTCCAGGAAGGCGGGGAACAGGTGCTCCCGTGTGAGAGTTTCGCCGTGAGTGCGGCAGTATGCACAAGCTCTGGCCACTGGCCGTTCTCCAGGATGTGGCCCAAAATGTGGCCAAGCTCCCGTTTCCGGGCCTTGGCCGAGGGTTATGAGAAGTGAGATAAGTGCTTGCCGGACAACGAGACGGAGGGCACAGGACTCGAACCTGTACGGGCTTGCGCCCAGCGGTTTTCAAGACCGCCGCCTTACCAGTTAGGTCTAGCCCTCCCGACTGGAGGCAAACCTAGCCGACCGCCCGCGCGCCGGTCAACGATCGGCCGGCGGGATGTACCCGTAGCTCGTGTTCTTGAACACCGAGTCGGCGAGCAGCAGCGCGCGGTTCGCCACCTCCGGCTTGGTCGTCCGCAGCGCCTGCGACAGCGACTGATACAGGAGCCCGTAGGTCGCGAGGATCCCCTCCGACGGCCGGTCCACCCAGCCGCGCGGGCGGTGGTGCGCCGCGGCGTCCGCGTGATACACGCCGAACGCGAGCGCCTCGGTGCGCCGCAGGTTCACGAACCCGAACACCGGCAGCAGCTTGATGCTGTCCCTCTCGGCGAGCGGTTGCGGGTGCAGCTTGCGCGCAAACCCTTGCCCCTCCAAGGACCCGGTGAGGCCGAACTGATCGGCATACGGGCCCACCGTGCGCGAGTAGTAAATCGACCGCCGGCCGAGCTGGTCCTTCACCGCCTGAAGCACGATCACGTCC
>QHTX01000107.1:0-5045 GCA_003220975.1 Gemmatimonadota bacterium
CTGATAGTGACTGAACTGCATGCTGTAGACTGCGCGGCCCTGGCTCATCGAGCGCAGGGTCGTTGAGTAGCCGAACATCTCGGACAGGGGAACGCTCGCCGCCACGACGTGCGCGTCGGCGCGCTGCGTCATACCGCCGATCTTGCCGCGCCGGGCCGAGAGATCCCCGATGACGTCGCCCATGTAGTCCGCCGGCGTCACCACCTCGACGTCCATGATCGGCTCGAGCAGCACCGGCTGCGCCTGGCGGGCCGCTTCCTTCACGGCCATGGAGCCGGCGATCTTGAAGGCCATCTCGCTCGAGTCCACGTCGTGGTAGCTCCCGTCCGTCAGCGAGACCTTGATGTCCACCACGGGATAGCCGGCGAGCACGCCCGTCTCCGCCGCTTCCTTGATGCCCTTCTCGACCGCGGGCACGTACTCGCGTGGGATGGCGGGGCCCTTGAGCTTGTTCTCGAAGATCACGCCCTGGCCCGGCTCCGCGGTGGGCTCGATCTCGAGCCACACGTCGCCGTACTGTCCGCGGCCGCCCGTCTGGCACCGTCTCGCGGTAGGCCACCTGGGGCCGGCCGACGTTGGCGTCGACCTTGAACTCCCGCTTCATGCGCTCGACGAGCACTTCCAGGTGCAGCTCGCCCATCCCGCTGATGATGGTCTGCGCGGTCTCGGCGTCCGAGTGCACGCGGAAGGTGGGGTCCTCTTCGGAGAGCTTCTGGAGCGCGAGGCTCAGCTTGTCCTGGTCGGCCTTGGTCTTGGGCTCGATCGCCACCGAGATCACCGGCTCGGGGAACTTCATCGCCTCGAGGATGATGGGGTGGTCCGCGTCGCACAGCGTGTCGCCGGTCTTCGTGTCCTTCAGGCCGATGGCCGCCGCGATGTCGCCCGCGCGCACTTCCTCGATCTCCTCGCGCTTGCCGGGTGCTGTTGTAGATGTAGGAGCCGGCCCCCAGGACGCCCGAGTACACCCGGAAGAAGGTCAGCTTCCCCACGTAGGGATCGGTCATGATCTTGAACGCCAGCGCCGCGAACGGCTCGTCGTCCGACGCCTGCCGGGTGACGTGCGTCGCGTCGTGGTGCGGCAGGTGGCCCTGGATCGCCGGGATGTCCAGCGGCGAGGGCAGATAGTCCACCACCGCGTCGAGCAGCGCCTGCACGCCCTTGTTCTTGAACGCCGCGCCGGCCAGCATCGGCACGACCTTGCCCGAGATGGTCGCCTTTCGGAGCACGGTGCGGATCTCGTCGTCGGTGAGCTCGTGCTCCTCGAGATACTTATGGAGGATCGCGTCGTCGTATTCCACGACCGACTCGAGCATGTGGTGGCGCATCTCGGCCACCTTGTCCTTCAGGGCCGCCGGGACGGGCCCCTCGACGTACTTCTTGCCGAGCGACTCGTCGTCGTACACGATCTCCACCTGGCGGATCAGGTCGATGAGCCCCGTGAACAGCTCGCCCGAGCCGAGCGGCAGATGGATCGGCACGACGTTGCCGCCGAGTCGCTCGCGCACCATCTTCAGGCACATCTCGAAGTCCGCGCCCACGCGGTCCATCTTGTTCGCGAAGATGATGCGCGGCACGTGGTAGCGGTCCGCCTGGCGCCACACCGTCTCGGTCTGCGGCTCGACGCCGCCCACCGCGTCGAGCACGGTGATGGCGCCGTCCAGCACACGCAAGCTGCGCTCCACCTCCACCGTGAAATCCACGTGGCCGGGGGTGTCGATGATGTTGATGCGGAACTGCTCGCCGCGGCGGGGCCAGAAGGCGGTGGTGGCGGCGGAGGTGATCGTGATGCCGCGCTCCTGCTCCTGCTCCATCCAGTCCATGGTGGCGGTGCCGTCATGGACCTCGCCCAGCTTGTACGTCCGGCCGGTGTAGTAGAGGATGCGCTCGGTCGTAGTCGTCTTCCCGGCATCGATGTGGGCCATGATGCCGATGTTCCGAATGCGTTCGAGCGGCGTGGTTCTGGGCATCTCGTCCGATCTCGTTGGGGCACGCCACTGGCGTGTTGGGGCATGCCACTGGCGTGCCCCTACCCGTTCTCAGCAAAAACGCGGGGCGACCGCGACGCCCCGAAAGGCCGGTCTCGCTCCGCTCTCACCGGGGAGCTTTCGGCCCCCGCGATGCAGGATCCCTTAAGGCAGGGTCCCGAAGTTGTCGGTCTAAGGTTCCCCGGGCTCACGCCCGGGGTTATGCCCTACCACCGGTAATGCGCGAAAGCCCGATTGGCCTCCGCCATCCGGTGCGTGTCCTCTTTCTTCTTGATCGTCTCGCCCTCGCCCTTCGACGCGAGGATCAGCTCGGCGGCGAGGCGCTCCGCCATGTCCTTCTCGCGCCGGGCGCGGCTGAACGAGATCAGCCAGCGCATTCCCAGCGCCGTGCGTCGCTCGGGCCGCACTTCCACCGGGACCTGGTAGGTGGCGCCGCCCACACGGCGCGACTTCACCTCGAGCGCCGGCTTCACGTTCGAGAGCGCCTGCTTGAACACGTTCACGCCCGGCTGCCCGGTGCGCTGCTCGATCAGGTCCATCGCCTTGTAGAACACCCGCTCGGCCAGCGACTTCTTGCCCCGTTCCATCAGGTTATTGAGGAACTTGGACACCGTCTGGCTGTCGTAGCGCGGATCGGCCGGCACCGGCCGGCGGACCGCCTTCTTGCGCCTGCTCACGTGGCCGCCGCCTTGGGCCGTTTGGCGCCGTACTTGGAGCGCGACTGCTTGCGCTCGTTCACGCCCGCGGCGTCGAGCGTGCCGCGGATGATGTGGTAGCGCACGCCCGGCAGGTCCTTCACACGCCCACCGCGGATCATCACGATCGAGTGCTCCTGCAGGTTATGCCCCTCGCCCGGAATGTAGGCCGTCACCTCGAAGCCGTTCGTCAGCCGGACCCGCGCGACCTTGCGCAACGCGGAGTTCGGCTTCTTCGGCGTGGTCGTGTACACCCGCGTGCACACGCCCCGCTTCTGCGGGTTACCGCGCAGCGCGGGTGCTTTCTCTTTCTTCGCCACGTCGCGGCGGCCAAGCCGGACGAGCTGGTTGATAGTCGGCATACGCTCCGGCAAAAAGTTGCCAAATAGACTTCCAAGATAGAGGGGGGATTGGGGTTAGGGCAAGGGGAGACTGGTGGCCGGACGGGCGATCAAACCGGACTGCAAGAGTCTCAGATCGGCGCGAACAACTCACGCAACTCCAGCGTCAACGACTCCCCGGCGCCCGCCGGGTGCCAGAGGCAACCGCTCCCGCTCGACCACCGGTAGCTCAAGGCCGGGAGTCCAGACCTCAACCAGGCGCTCGTCCCCGTCCACCACCCAGTAGGTCGGAATCCGCCGCTCCTGGTACAGCCGACGCTTGGTGAACCGATCCGCGCGCGCCGACGAAGGACTCAACACCTCGGCCACGAGCAGGAGGTGCTGCATCTTCGACCACTGCAGAGTCCGCGCCTCCTCGAGTGGCACCACGAACACGTCCGGCTCAACGCCGACGTAGCGACCCCAAGAAATGTCTGCCCTGGAGCCGAACGCGTGCCCCACCGGCTCATGTTGCAGGTACTCGCTGAGGGCTCGGTGCAACCGGAAGACCAGCACCTCGTGCCACGGGTGCGGCGCCGGGGTCACCAGCAGCTCCCCGTGCACCACCTCGTAGCGGTTGCCGTCATCCGGCAACGTGCGAACCATGTCGACGGTGTAGTAGACGGGGGCGACCATGCCCATAGTATCGGCTCCTCGGCGAAAGCCAGGCAAGAGGGCGGCACGCCCCAAGGTGCGAGAGCCACGCAGGGAACCCATCACCAAACTCACGCGATCAGGACCAAAATCAGGCTTCGATCAACTTGCCGGACGCCCGTCCCGCAGCTATATGAACTGTCTGCCCTTCACCCGGAGTCCCGCGATGCATCCCATGACCCGTTCTCGCGCTCCCCTTCTCCTGTCGCTCCTGGTGGTGGCCGCCGCCTGCACCATTCGCGTCATCCAGCCGGCGGCGGCTCCGGCGCCGGGCGGCGGCCCCAAGCCCGACAGCGCCAAGAAGGACCTCCCCTGGAAGCCCTTCGCCGAGGTGACCAAGGATGCCCGCGTATCGACCGGGTTGTTCACCGCCTATCTCAAGCGGGAAAACGCTTACCTGGCGCTCAAGCCCGAGCAACTCGACCACGACTATCTCATGGTCACGGAGCTGTCGCAGGGGATCGGCGAGCTGGGCATTGACGGCGGCAGTGACGTGCGCTCCGACCTGGTCCGGTTCCACCGGAGCGGCGACCACGTCGAGCTGTGGGTCGTGAACCCCTACGCCACCGCGACGCCGAACACGCCGATGGCGCGCACCGTCGCCTACTCGTTCGGGCACTCGGTGGCCCAGTCGTTCCCGATCGCCAGCATCCGCGATACCACGAACGAAGTGCTCGTCGATCTCGTCCCGTTCCTCGTGTCCGACTGGGTCGATCTGGGAGGGTACTTCCAGTTCTTCTCGCAGGTGACGCCCATGCAGGGCCCGGGACCGATGTTCGACAAGGAACGCTCCAGCTTCCAGTCGCTGCGCATGTTCCCCACGAACACGGAGGCCGAGGCCCGGCTGACGTTCCGGACGAGCCGGAGCCTCGGCATGGACATGGTCCCGGACTATCGCTGGATTCCCGTCGGCGTCCACTACTCGATCCTCGAGCTGCCGGCCACGCCGATGCGCCCGCGCTACGCCGACGACCGGGTGGGTTACTTCGTTTCCGCCATGAAGAACTTCTCGCGCGACACCGCAGAGACGTTCTTCGTCCGCTACGTGAACCGCTGGCGGCTCGAGAAGAAAGACCCGAGCGCCGCGGTGAGCGATCCGGTGAAGCCAATCGTCTACTATCTCGACCGCACGATCCCCCTCGAATGGCGACCCTACGTGCGCGACGGGATCCTCGAGTGGAACCGCGCGTTCGAGGAGGCGGGCATCCGCAACGCCATTCAGGTGCTCGACGCGCCCGACGATACCCTGTGGAGCGCCGAGGACGCGCGGTACAGCACCGTCCGCTGGATGGCCAACAACGCCTTCACCTACGCGATCGGGCCGTCCGACG
>QHTX01000107.1:5168-7008 GCA_003220975.1 Gemmatimonadota bacterium
GCGGACCCGAGCGGCCGTCGCTTCCAGCGGCTCTGCTCCTACGGGGCCAGCATGGCGCACGAAGGGACGCTGTTGCGGGCGACGCTCGCGGCGAGCGGCGCGATCGCGCCGGGCGCCGCCGTCCCGCGCGAGTACATCGGCCAGGCCCTGAAAGAGCTGGTGATGCACGAGGTGGGACACACGCTCGGCCTACGGCACAACTTCCGTGGCACCGCCGCCATCCCGATGGAGAAGCTGTTCGACCGCGCGTACACGGCGACCCACGGCACGTCGGCGTCGGTCATGGACTACAACCCGCCCGCCATCGCCCTGGACCGCAGCAAGCAGGGCGACTACTACTCGCGCACCATCGGCACGTACGACCGCTGGGCGATCAAGTACGGATACGCTGGCGTCCCCGGGGAAACCCCCGACGCCGAGCGCCCGGGTCTGAAAGCCATCGCCGCCCAGGCGTCCGATCCCGAGCACGTGTTCGGGACGGACGAGGACGCCGGGTTCGCCGCCTACGGCCTCGATCCCACCGTGACGCGGTATGACCAGACGTCCGACCCGCTCGCCTGGGCCAAGGACCGCGTGACGCTCGTGAACCGGTTGTTCGACTCCCTGGAAACGCGGCTCATGGCCGCGGGCGACGGCTACCCCAAGCTCCGGCGCGGCTTCCGAGACCTGCTGTTCGAGCGCTGGTACGCGACGCTCGTGACGACCAAGTACCTGGCGGGGGCGTACACCTCCCGCGATCATCGCGGCGACCCCAATAGCCGGCCGCCGTTCGTCGCCGTGTCGGCGGCCCGCCAGCGGGAAGCGCTGGCGTTCATCGCCGACGCGGGGCTGGGCGAGAACCTGTATCGCTTCCGGCCGGAGCTGCTCAACAAGCTCGCCCCGGAGCGCTGGTGGCACTGGGGCGTGAACCCGTTCAGCGAAGGGCGGATCGACTTCCCGCTGCACGATTGGGCGCTCGCGTTCCAGGGGACGCTGGTGCGCCTCTTGACGGACCCGCAGGTGCTGTCGCGGGTGCGGGACGCCGAGCTGCGTGCGGACACCCGGAGCCAGATGGTCACGATCCCCGATATTCTCACGACGCTCACCGCCAGCATCTGGGCGGAGGCAGGGGTCCAAGGCTCCCAGCGCGCCCGGAACACGACGTCGATCCGCCGCGATCTCCAGCGCCTCTATCTCGCCCGGCTGCTGCGGATGGTGGTGACGCCCGAGCCCGGCACGCCGGAAGACGCGCGTACGGTGGCGCGGGCCACGCTCGTGAGCCTGAGCGGTGCGCTCGGTCGGGCGCAGGCGCCCGCGAACGAGCTGGACGGCTACACGCAGGCGCACTTCGCCGACTCGCGGCAGCGGATCGAGCAGGCCCTCAACGCGCAGGTGGTGCAGCCCCTCGGCCCCCCGCCCCCGCCCACGCGCTAAACCGTCGGGGTCAAAACAACGGCGCCCGGGAATCTCCCCCGGGCGCCGTCATTTTCCGGGCACGCCAATGGCGTGCCCCTAGCTCAGTCCGCTTCCACTTCCTCCGGGAACGGACTCGGCACCGCGCCGGGCACCGGCTCCTGGGGCGGCGGCGGCGGCTGGAACCCCTCGGGGGGCTCGATCTCGATGTCGTGGTACCGGTAGATGCCGGTCCCGGCCGGGATGAGATGGCCGATGATGATGTTCTCCTTGAGCCCCAGCAGGTCGTCCTTCGCGCCGCGGATCGCCGCGTCGGTCAGGACGCGCGTGGTCTCCTGGAACGACGCCGCCGAGATGAACGATTGTGTGGTCAGGCTCGACTTGGTGATGCCCAGGAGCAACGGCTCGCTCGTCGCGGGCTTGCCGCCCTTCTTCACCGCCCGCTCGT
>QHTX01000108.1:0-6975 GCA_003220975.1 Gemmatimonadota bacterium
CGGCGCGCCGCCGTGTGGGTGAAGACCGCCACCGCGGATATCGCGGTGGAGGGCGTGGATGGGACGCTCGACTTGAACAGCGTCAGCGGCACGATCCACGTGGTCGGCACGCCACAGGACGTCACGGCCGAGACGATGGACGGCTCGGTGGAGATCGCGGGGGGAACGGGACGGGTGCGAGTGAAGACGGTGAGCGGCGGGATCCTGTTGCGTGGGGCCAGCGAGGATCTGGGCGCCTCCACGCTCAGCGGCACGATCGTCGTGCGCGCGGCGGGGTGGCAACGCGGCGGCACGGGGGTGCAGCGCGGTAAGTTCGAGTCGGTCACGGGCGACGTCCGCTTCGAGGGCGAGCTGGGCCGGGGCGGGGTGGTCGAGCTCGAGAGCCAGAGCGGCACGCTCGACGTGCGGGTGCCCGCGAACACCGTGGGCGATTTCGATCTGCTCACGATCGGCGGCACCATCACGAACACCCTGACTGCCGCGGCGCCGCAACGGCGCGCCGCCGGCGTCGGCCAGGAGCTCCGCCTCTCGACCGGAACGGGTGGGGCCCAGGTCACAGTTCGCAGCTTCAAGGGCCCTATCTTGCTGGAACCCAAATGATCACCGCTCGGACGATCACCGGCCCGCTTTCGGCCGTGGCGCTGCTCGCGTGTGGGGACAACACACCCATGCCGCCGCCCGTGACCGGGAATCTGCGGCTCGTGCCCGTCGTCACGAGCGGGCTCGTGAGTCCACTCTATCTCACCGCGCCGCCCGGAGACGTGCAGCGCCTCTTCATCGTGGAGCAGGGCGGGACGATCCGGGTCGTCCAGAACGGGGCGCTGCTCCCCACGCCGTTTCTGGACATCACCGACCGGGTGGTCTCGGGCGGAGAGCAAGGACTGCTGAGCGTCGCATTTCACCCCCAATACGCGACGAACCACTACTTCTATGTCGACTACACGCACGCCAATGCGGCTGGCGACACGCTCTACACGCTGATCGAGCGCTACACCACCAGCGCCGACTCGAATCTCGCGGACACCGCGACCCACAAGCTGATTCTTCGGATCACCCAGCCCGAGCCCGTTGCGAGCTACCCGAACCACAAGGGCGGCCTCGTCATGTTCGGGCCCGACGGGATGCTCTATGTCGGCATGGGCGACGGCGGTTCGGGCGGCGACCCCCAGAACCGCGCGCAGAATCCCGACTCGCTGCTCGGCAAGCTGCTGCGCATCGACGTGGACGGCGGCGATCCATACGTCAACCCGCCGAACAACCCCTATGCGTCGGGAGGTGGGCGGGGAGAGATATGGGCCATTGGTCTGCGCAACCCGTGGCGCTATGCGTTCGATCGTACCGCGGGCCTGTTGTACATCGCCGACGTGGGGCAGGATGCGTGGGAAGAAGTGGATGTAGAGCCCACCAGTCGAGGTGGGCTGAACTATGGGTGGCGGATCATGGAGGGCGCGCACTGCTACAACCCGAACCCGTGTGCCGCAGATACGACTGGTCTGGGGCTGGTGCTGCCCGCGGTCGAGTACCCCCACCCCGACGGCTGCGCGATCATCGGTGGATTCGTGTACCGGGGCACGGGCTCACCGTCGCTCGCGGGCCAGTACTTCTACGCCGATTTGTGCGGGGGGTGGGTCCGCAGCTTTACGTACGGAGGCGGTGCCGTCACGTCGCGCACCAGCTGGACTCTCGACCGCAGCCTCGGCACGCCGCTCTCGTTCGGGGAGGACGCGAGCCGGGAGCTGTACGTGCTCGCCGATAACGGCACCGTGTACCGGCTGGCGTCGCCGTAAACCTTCCTCGACCCCGCGGCATCTCAGTGGCAACCTGCAACCGGAGGTTGCCATGCAGACCAGGATTCGGAGCCTCGCCCTCGCCGCGCTCGCGACCGCGCTGTTCGCGGCCCCGGGACTCGCAAAGGGCCCGCCGTGGATCTCGATCGAGCTGCCGGTCAACCCGTACGACCAGTCCATGCGCGGCGCGTTCCTGCTGGTGCACGCCTTCCACCACCAGACGCCCATGGGCTTCATCGTGACGGGCACCGCCGAAGGGATCGTGAACGGCGAGCGACGCTCGCTGAAGCTCGCGTTCACCGAGACGTCGCGCGAGGGCGTGTACGCGCTCAAGCGCTCGTGGCCCGAGGAAGGCACGTGGACGCTCGTCATCACGGCGAACCAGGGTCCGGGTGACGGGGCCACGGCCGTGGTGGACCTGGGGTCGGACGGCGCCGTGGCTGCGATCCGCGTGCCGACCATGCAGCGCGGGTCGTGGACCGTGCCGGCGCCCGTGTCGCTCGCCGACATCGACGCGAGCTTGCGGACGCGCGCGGCGGCGCTGGCGCGGAGGTCGTAGATTCGGGGGCGTGACCCCCGGCGTGGTAGTGACGGGAGCCTCGACCGGCATCGGCGCGTGCATCGCGCGCGACCTTGCCGGTCGAGGCTTCCGCGTGTTCGGGACGGTGCGGCGCCCCGAGGACGCCGCCGCGCTCGAGCGCGCGGGTGTCATGCCGGTCCAGATGGACGTCACCGACACCGCATCCATCGCGCGCGCCCGCGCGGAGGTGGAGCGCGCGCTGGGCGGCGCGTCGCTCGCCGGCCTCGTGAACAACGCCGGGATTCCCGTGGCGGGCCCCCTCGAGCTGCTGCCGCTCGACGAGCTGCGGCGCGTGCTCGAAGTGAACCTGGTCGGCGCGGTGGCCGTGACCCAGGCGTTCCTGCCGTTCCTCAAGGCCGCGCGCGGGCGCATCGTCAATATCAGCTCCGTGGCCGGCCGCTACGCCTTGCCGTTCATGGGTCCCTACTCGGCGTCCAAGCCCTACTCGGCGTCCAAGTTCGCGCTGGAAGCGGTCTCCGACAGCCTGCGCCGGGAGCTGCTGCCCTTCGGTGTGCGCGTGATCGTGGTCGAGCCCGGCAGCTTCCAGACCAAGATCTGGAGCAAGGTCGAGGCGATGGACATGAGCCGCTATCAGACCTCGCCGTATGGCGAGGTGCTGGCGCGCTTCGCGCGGGCGGCGTTGCGCGGCGCCGAGCGGGCGCCGCCGCCGGACAAGGTGGCGCGCGCCGTGTGGCGCGCACTCACCGGCCGCCGGCCGCCGCTCCGGATGGTCGTCACGCCGCACCGGCTCGATCGCCTCAGCCTGTGGATCCCGGACCGCCTGCTCGACTGGCTGATCTACCGCTTCCTCTGGAGGAAGCGGGTCACGCCGCCTGCGCCTGCGAGCCGCCGGGGAGGGGGAGGCGGTAGCGCTCGATGAGCCCCGCCGCGATCCGCTCCGCGTTGGCGAGGATCGTCAGGCTGGTGTTCACGGCGAGCGAGGACGGGATGGCGGACCCGTCGCTGACGTACAGCCCCGGATAGTCGAACACCGCGCCGCTCGCGTCCACTACGCCGTGCTCCTTCGCGTCCGCCATGCGGCAAGAGCCGACCTGATGCGCGGTGGAAAACTGGATGCCCTGTCGCGGCATGAAGGTCTTGTCGAGGAAGTCCGTCTCGACGAGGCGGCACCCGTTCCGCACCAGGATCGACTCGAGGATGCGCTTCGTCTCGGCGTGGTACACGCGCAGCTGGGCTGTGATCGGCAGCGCGACCCGCGCGTCCCCCGCCCTCACCTGAAGCGCGGCGCCCGGCGGGGTCAGCCCGAAGGCGTCCAGGATGATCATGCGGTGGCGCAGCTGTTTCATCAGTTCGACGTTCGGGGCGCCCCAGAAGGCGGCCTGCGGTTCGTCCCGCAGGCGCAGATGCGCCGCCGACACGAGCATCAGGGGCATCGCCTTCACGGCGTGCACGGTGATCCCGTGCGAGCCGAGGAACTGGTAGCTCACCATTCCGGGGTGGGTGCGTCCGGTGAACATGTCGGCGTCGGGGACGCCGTCCGGGAGCAGGGCCGCGACCTTCACGCTGCCGTTGTAGGCGATGTGGCGGCCCACGTGCTCGGAGAGCTTCGGGAGGTAGGGGCGCGACGCGAGCAGCAGTTTCGCCGTCCCCACCGTGGCGCCGCCGAGGATCACGACGCGGGCGACGAACGCCACCAGTTCGCGCTCGCCGGTGCGGCGCCGCGCGGTAACGCGGTAGCGGTACGGGACGTCGCGCAGTGGCGCACCGACACGCCAGCGCGCGGGGAGCGGCTCGATCGCCAGCGCCTCGAGATCTGTCTCGATCTCGGCCCCGGCGGACACGGCCTGCGGCAGGTAGTTCAGGAACAGCGACTGCTTGGCGCCGTACACGCATCCGGTCACGCAGAACCCGCTCCCCTGGCAGCCCCGCACTGCGTAGCGGCAGCGGTCCACCGAGTAGCCGAGATTCCGCATGAGGTGCGCGAACACGAGACCCGTCTTGGGGATCTCCTCGACGGGGATCTGGGACACGTGGAGCATCCGCTCGGCGAGGTCGTAGTACGGGTCGAGCGAGCGGCGGTCCACATCCGCGGGCCAGAGCAGCCGGCCGTCGTCATCGAGCTGCTCGAAGGCGAGCGACGGCGCGCGCAGCGAGATCATCTCGTAGAATCCCGACCCGCCGCCCAGCGCCTCGGCGTAGGTGAGCTTGAGGTTGTCCCCTGGTGTGCCCTTCAGGTACTTGAGGACGTACTTCGGGTCCGAGGTCTGGCGAAAGTCGGCCGTCTGGACGCGCGGCCCCTTCTCGATCATCACCACCTTCGCTCCCGCCTGCGCGAGCCGCAGCGCGGGGGCCGCGGCGCCGAATCCCGTGCCGATCACCAGGACGTCCGTCTGGATCGTTTTCATGATGGGTCTCTCACGGTCAGGCAGCGTTCCCGTCGGGCGTCAGCGCCGCGGCGAGGAACAGTGCAGGGTCGGGGTACGTGATCTCGGACAGCGGGTGCCAGTGGTAGCCGCCCTCGAAGCCGATGAGGGCGCAGCCCCGCTGCGCGTCGTAGATGCCTGCGTAGAACGCGACCTGGGCGAGGGTGACGGCGCCGTTGTACATCTTGCGAGTGGTCGCATCGGCCTCAAGGCCGTCCCGGATGACGGCGGCGCGCTGGTCCGGCGTGAGCTGCTCGAACGCCGGCTCGCCGAAGCGGCGCTCGCCGCGCCGCGTCAGGTCCGCCGCGAAGAACGCGGCGAACTGGGCGAAGGGATAGTCGGGGTCCGTAAGAGCACGGACCAGATCCGGGTCGTCGGCGGCGGCGCCCGGGATCACGGTCGTCACGAATGCGCGCAGCACCCGGTCCACGAGCTCCGGGTCGTCGTCGAACGTCTGGGGATATGCGTTGACGAGCACGCGGGCCGGCGTGCAGGCGGCGGCCAGGCCGGCCGCGATCAGGCCGAAGTGCTTGAGGGCTAGACGCCGGGAGATGTGATCCTGCATGCGCGTTTCCGTCTCGGGACGCGTGCAGGATAGGCCGGGCCGCCCAAGGCCCGGTAAAGCGCAATCAAGCGACGGTCAAGCGATTGACAATTCTGACGCAGCGGGTATGCGTTTCTAGATTCGGGAGGTGAGCGATGATCGTTGTGGGTTGGAGCCGGTCGTGGGTGCTGGGCGTGGCGCTGATGGCCTTGGCATGCAACACCACGGAGCCGCCGGGACCGCCGGCGCAGGTCGTGAAGAGCGGTGGCGACGCGCAGGCCGGATTCTTCAACACGCCTCTTCCCATGCCTTACAGCGTCACCGTTTACGACGCCAACAACCGCCCCGTGCCGGGTGTCTCGGTGGCCTGGCAAATCATCACCGGCGGCGGGACGCTCAGTACCAACCCCAGCATCACGAACTCGAGCGGCGTCGCGACTACGATCCACACGCTCGGCACGGCCACGACGTATGTGGTGAGCGCGACTGTGACTGGTCTGCCCTCGGTCACCTTCACAGCGACGGCGTCCGCGCCGCCTTAGGTCACCTTGCCGATTGGCAGCCTCCGCACCCGCTTGCCCGTCGCCGCGAAGATGGCGTTGCACACCGCGGGCGCGATGGGGCCCACGGCGGGCTCGCCGATCCCGCCTTGCGCATTGCTCGACGGCACGATGTACACCTCGACGACGGGCATCTCGGGAAGCCGCAGCAGCGGGTAGTCATCGAAGTTCCCCTGCTTCACCCGACCCCGCTCGATCGTGATCTCGCCGTACAGCGCCGCCGTGAGCCCGTACACGATCCCGCCCTGGAGCTGCGCCTCGATCGTGTCGGGGTTCACCACCGGCCCGCAGTCCACCGCGCACACCACCCGATGCACGCGGACCCTGCCGTCCGGGGCGACGGAGACTTCTGCCACCTGGGCGCAGGTCGTCGGCGCCCATTCGGCGAGCGCGATGCCGCGGCCTTGGCCCGCGGGCAAGGGCGACCCCCAGCCGGCCTTCTCCGCCGCGAGCTCGAGCGTGCGCCGGTGGCGCGGCTTGTCGCCGAGCAGCGCCCGGCGGAACTCGTAGGGGTCTTTGCCCGCAGCCACGGCGACTTCATCGCAGAAGCACTCGGTGACGAACGCATTCTGCGAAATCCCCACCGAGCGCCAAAAGCCGCGCGGTACGGGCAGCAGATCGACGGCCACCTGGTCCACGAGAACATTCGGGATGCCATAGGGCAGGTTCGCCGCGCCGTCGATGAGCGTGCGATCGATCCCCTTCTCGAGCGGCCCGAACTTGAGGAGTATGGGCGGCGCCACGATGCGGTGGGTCCAGGCCACCGGGCTCCCGGTGGCGTCCAGTCCGGCCACGAACCGGTTGTAGGTCGCCGGACGGTAGAAGCCGTGGCGCACGTCGTCCTCGCGCGACCAGATCACCTTCACCGGCGCGCCCACGGCCTTCGAGAGACGGACCGCCTCGGACACGAAGTCCGGCTCGAGCCGGCGGCCGAACCCGCCGCCCAGGAACGTCGTGTGAACCCGGACCCGCTCCTTCGGTAGGCCGGTGAGCTCGGCCGCCACCTCCTGCGCGCGCGTCTGGTTCTGGGTCGGCGCCCAGACGTCGCACCCGTCGGCGCGGACGTGGGCCGTGCAGTTCATCGGCTCCATCGTGGCGTGGTGCAGGAACGGGACCTCGT
>QHTX01000108.1:7004-9647 GCA_003220975.1 Gemmatimonadota bacterium
GGGCTGCTCGGCGAGGCGCGTGAACTGAGCCCGGATCGCGTCGGAATCGAGCGACCCGTTGTCGCCCTCGTCCCACTCGATCTCGAGCGCGCGCCGGCCCGTAACGGCCTGCCAGTAGCTGTCGGCAACGACCGCGACGCCCGCGGCGCAGCCCACGCCCCACGCCCCGTTCGTGCCGGTCCACGGGCTCGCGTCGAGCGGCACCACGTGGCGGACGCCCGGCACCGCGTTCGCCCGCTCCGCGTCGAAGCGCTTGATCCGGCCGCCGAACACGGGGCACCGCTCGATGCTCGCGACAAGCATGCCGGGAACCCGCACGTCGATGCCGAATACGGCGCCGCCGTCGACCTTCGGCGGCGTATCGAGCCGTCGTACCCGGGTGCCGATGAGCCGAAAGTCCTTCGGGTCCTTGAGCGGCGGGTTCTCGGGGACGTGGAGCGTGGCCGCCTTGCGGGCGAGAACGCCGTAGCCGAGCCGGCGCCTGCTGGTCACGTGGACGACCGTACCGTTCTCGGCGCGGCACGTGGCGGGCTCGACCCCCCACGTTTCGGCTGCCGCGGCCACCAGCATCGCGCGCGCCGTCGCACCGGCCTTGCGCAGCGTGTCCCACGACGAGCGCACGCTGCGTGAGCCCCCCGTGGACATCGGGCGCGACCACGCGGCGGGGTTCTCGGGCACGGGCCCGAGCTGGACCTTGGACCAATCGGCCTCGAGCTCATCGGCGAGAATCATGGCGAGCGCGGTGTGCGGCCCCTGGCCCATCTCGGACTTATCGACGGTGAGCGTCACGATCCCATCGGTCCCGACGCGCAGCCAGGCGTTGGGACTGAAGGCCCCGTCGCCGGGCGCGCTCGCTCGTCCGGGTCGCGCCGGAAGGTAAAACGAGAGGACGAGGCCCGCGCTCGTCCCGACAAACTCGCGGCGGGTGATCGTGGAGGTGGTCAAGCGAGCTTCCCGATCGGCAGCTTCCGGACCCGTTTCCCCGTGAGCGCGAAGATCGCGTTGCACACCGCCGGCGCGATCGGGGGCGTGCCCGGCTCGCCGACGCCGATGTGCACCTCGACCTGCGGCATCTCCGCGAGCCGCAGCATCCGATAGTCGTTGAAGTTGCCCTGCTGCACGCGACCCCGGTCGATCGTGATCTCGCCCCACAGCGCCGCTGTGAGGCCGTACACGATCGCGCTCTGCATCTGCGCCTCGACGGTGTCGGGGTTGACGACCGGTCCACAGTCCACTGCGCACACCACGCGATGCACGTGGGGGGCGCCGTCGGAGTCGACCGAGACCTCGGCGACTTGGGCGACGTAGGTCTCGAATGCCTTGTAGACGGCGATCCCCCGCGCTCGTCCCGTCGGGAGCGGCGTGCCCCAACCCGCCTTGCTCGCCGCGAGGTTCAGCACCGCGAGGTGGCGCGGCGCCTTGCCGAGCAGGTCGCGGCGGTACTCGTAGGGGTCCTTCTTCGCCGCCTGGGCCAGCTCGTCGATGAAGCTCTCCACCACGAACGCGTTGAACGAGTTGTTCACCGAGCGCCAGAACCCGACGGGGATCCCGGTGTCGGTGAGGACGTAGTCCACATGGACGTTGGGGATCGTATACGGCATACCGACGCCGCCCTCGACGGCTTCCCCATCGAGCCCGTTCTTCACTGTGTCGGGGAACACCCGCGCCATTATGGACGGCGCCGCGATGCGGTGCGTCCAGGCCACCGGCTGGCCGGCGGCGTCCAGGCCGGCCCGCAGGGCGTGACGGCACGCCGGGCGGTACTGCGCGTTGCGCATGTCGTCCTCGCGGGACCACACCACCTTGACGGGCGCGCCGGCGGCCTTCGACGTCTCGAGCGCCTCCCGGAGGAAGTCCAGCTCGAACCGCCGCCCGAAGCCCCCACCCAGGTACGTCGTGTGCACTTTGACCTTCTCGGGCGGCACGCCGCCGATTCCGGCGCCCAGCCCCTGGGCTCCCGTCTGGAACTGCGTGGGGGCCCAGATGTCTACGCCGTCGGCGCGGACGTGCGCGGTGCAGTTCATCGGCTCCATCGTGGCGTGGGCGAGGAACGGCAGCTCATACGCGGCATCGAGCTTCGTCGGCGCCGCCGGTAGCGCGGCGTCCGGCACGCCGTCGTGGCGCGCCACGGCGCCAGGCTGCTCGGCGCGCTGCGCGAACAGCTGGGAGATGGACGCGCTCGACACGCCGGCGTTCGGTCCCTCGTCCCACGTGATTTCCAGCGCGTCGCGGCCTTTCTTCGCCGGCCAGTAGCCGTCGGCCACGACGGCGACACCGCTGGAGATTTCGACGACGTGGCGGACCCCGGGCACGGCCTTGGCCTTCGTTGCGTCGAAGCTTTTCACCTTGCCGCCGAACACCGGGCTGCGCGCGATGACGGCGACGAGCAGGCCCGGCCGCTTCACGTCGATGCCGAACTCGGCGCTGCCGTCCACCTTGGGCGGCGTATCGAGCCGCCGTACCCGCGTCCCGAGGATCTTCCAGTCCTTGGGATCCTTGAGGGGCACGTCGTGCGGCAACGGCATCGTGGCCGCCTTGACGGCGAGTTTCCCGTAGGTGAGCCGCCGGCCGCTCGCCGCGTGCAGCACGGCCCCCTGCTCGGCGCGGCATTCGGACTTGTCGACGCCCCACGTCTCCCCCGCC
>QHTX01000109.1 GCA_003220975.1 Gemmatimonadota bacterium
CCCGCCCGGCGGCGGCAGCCTCCGCGAGCCGCGCCCCGAACGCCCGGGCCCCGCGCGGGTCGACCGACTGGGCGCGCCGCAGCAGCGCTCGACCGTCCGCACCGATCAGCGCCGCCGGCAGCATGCCGACCACGGTGAGGGCCGCGTAGCGCCCGCCGACGTCCACGGGATGATGGAACACCGCGCGGAAGCCTCGTTCGCGGGCCAGCGCCGCGAGCGGCGTCCCGGGATCCGTGATCGCGACGAACCGCCGCCGCTCCGCCCGCGCGGCGAAGAAGTGGTAGCAGGCGAGGGTCTCGAGCGTGGTCCCCGACTTGCTGCTGATCACGAACAGCGTGCGGTCGAGGTCCGGGGCGCGGGCGATGGCCAGCACCACAGCGGGATCCGTGCTATCGAGGACCGAGACTGACGCGTTCTTGAAGCTCGCCGCCAGCACGTGGACGACGAGGCTCGAGCCCCCCATGCCGCATACGACCACGCGCGCCACACCGTCGCGCTGCACATCGGCGGCGAAGCGCACCAGGGGATCCCACAACGCGAGCGAAGCGCGCGGGGCGTCGATCCAGCCGAGCCGGTTCATACGGCGGCCAAACATAACGCACCCTCGCCAGCCCTGTGGTGGTTCATTAGGTTTGCCCGCGAGGTCGCCGTGATGCCGCTCAGTCGGAGTACCCGTGCCTTGGTGGCGATCGCCGCCGTCTCGTTCCCGGTGATCGTCGTGGCCTACCTGGTCGCTCCCCCCGACCATTGGGCACGCGCGCTGGCCTATGGCGCCGCCGCGGTGTTGGTCGTCGTCGGCACGCTCCTCCTCGCGCGCTTTGCCCATTCCCTTCGCGTCGACCGGCGCTACGCCGACCTGCTGGAGAACGAGGTCGCGCACCAGACCCGTTCGCTCATGGACTCGCTCGCCGCCACCGCGGAGGCCGAGCGCAATCTGCGGCTGGTCATGGACGCCGTCCCCGATGCGATCATCGTCGTCGACCGCGAGGGCCGCATCCTCGAAGCGAACGCACCCGCCGAGAGTATGGCGGCCGGGGAGGCCCCGCTGCAGGGCCGGACGGTGTTCGAGTTCTTCGCCCCCGCCGCGGCCCCGGTGGTGGGCGAGCGCATGGCCGCCGCCTTCGGCGGCGAGGTCCAGCGCTTCGAGGTGTCGTTCGTGCAGGACGACGGCACGCGGGGCCTCCGCTCCGTGCTGTACGCGCCCGTGCGCGAGCGGGGGGGCGGCAAGATCGCGCGCGTGCTCGTGCTGGCGCGCGACGTGACCGATCAGAAGCGCACCGAGGCCCAGCTTCAGCAGGCGGAGAAGCTCACGGCGATGGGCCAGCTCGTCAGCGGCGTGGCGCACGAGATCAACAACCCGGCGGCGATCATCTCCGGCTTCGCGCAGACCCTGTTGCTCGACGACCTGAAGCCCGAGCACCGCGACATGCTCCAGATGGTGTACGACGAGGCCACGCGAATCGGCCGCATCACGTCGAACCTCCTGGCTTTCGCGCGCGCGGGCGGCAAGCAACGGACCCTCGTGGACCTGAACGACATCGTACGCCGCACCTTCGCGCTCCGTTCCTATCACCTGGCCACGCTGAACATCACGGTGTCCCTCCAGCTCGACCGGGACGACCCGAAGATCTGGGCCGATGCATCCGAGCTGCAGCAGGTGCTCCTGAACCTCCTGATCAACGCCGAACAGGCCCTCGTGACGGTCGAGCCGCCGCGCACCATCACCGTCCGCAGCCGCGCCGGCGAGCACGAAGCGGTGCTCGAGATCGCGGACTCGGGCCCCGGCATTCCGCCCGAGATCCGCGCCAAGATCTTCGACCCCTTCTTCACCACCAAGGCGGAAGGCGTGGGCACGGGCCTCGGCCTCTCGATCTGCTACGGCATCGCGCACGAGCACGGCGGCCGTATTTGGCTCGAGTCGGAGCCCGGCAGGGGCGCGCGCTTCTTCGTCGCCCTGCCGCGCGATCACCGGCACGACGCGCGCGCGCCCCTCGATACGGCCGCCCCGGCTCCCCCGCCCACGGCCGCGACCGGCACGCTCACCGTGCTCGTAATCGACGACGAGACCGCACTACGCAACGCGCTGCTGCGCTTCCTCGGCCGTCGCGGCATCCAGGGCCACGGCGCGGCGGACGGCACCGAAGCGCTGGGCCTGCTGGGACAGCGGGACTTCGACGTCATCATCTCGGACGTGCGCATGCCCGGCATGAGCGGCCGCGAATTCCTCGAGCGACTGCGCCGCGAGCGGCCTGAGCTGACGGCGCGCGTCGTGTTCTCGACCGGCGACACCTTCGCCCCGGAGACGGCGACGTTGATCAGGGAGTCGGGCGTGCCCACGGTCACGAAGCCGTTCGACTTCGCGGCGCTCGAGCGGGTGGTTCGAGAGGTCGCCGCCGCAGCCGGACCGCAGCGCCTAAAGACTTGACAGCTGTACAACTTCTTTACAACAGCTGAGCTTGAAGGGACGGCGCTAGGAAGACGTAAGTCATTGTAATGACGAGCTGTAGCCGTCTGGCACGGTCGGCATGCCGTGTGCCTTCCTCACGTGCGGAGCAAGCAAGCAACTCAGTCTTCGCACGTCGGAGGTACGGATATGTCTGCACCGCGCTGGTCTCAAGCGCTCGCCGCCGCCACGGTCGGCCTGCTGGTCGCGGTGCTACCCACGCCCGCCGCCGCGCAAGCGGTGGGCTGTACGGCCCACAGCTGCACCGCGGTGCAACGCGTCCAGGTGACCGTCCCGACTCGGCTCGGCCTGAGCGGCGCGGGCCCACAGGCCACGGTGCGCGCCAACACCGGCTGGCGGCTCGACGTGAGCGCGGTCGAAAGCGACCGATCGAAGGTCACGGAGATTCGAGACACGCCCCAGGTCTCCACCGCCACGGTGCGCTACACGCTCGTCGGCGCTTGACGCGCCTTAGGGCGCGAGCAGCGTGAAGACCACCGGCAGAGAGTAGGCGCCCGGTGTGTCCAGCCCCCAGCTGTACATCGTCTGAAAGAAAATGCTTGTCGGCGTGCCCGCCGTGGCGCTCCCCGATTTCGCGGTCGCCGGCGTGACGCTCAACGCGGTGAACGGCCCACCGACCGCGGTCCCCCACTCGAGATCCGCCGCCGGCTTGTTGGGGCGGGCATTGACCCCGGGCTGAGTGTTGGTGGCGGTCCACGTCGCCGCCGCGGCGCTGATTTGCAGCCGCCAGGCGCGGTTCGACTTGACGGTCGCGGTCGGTCCGGTATTGGCCACGAAGCCGGCGTCGTAACCCGCCGCGGCGGGAGCCGTCAGCGCCGTGGACGTGGAGGTGAGGGTGAGCTGCATGACATCGGGCACGGTGAGCGTCGCGCTCGTGTTGACCGGGCAGCTCCCGCTCGGCACCGGCGCGCTGCAACTCTGCGCCGCGGCGGGTTCCGCGAGCAGGGCGAGCGCGAGCGACAGCGCCAGGCACCGGAACGTCGCGGCGTACGGGATCACGGCGTGGACGTCCATGCGCTCGTGAACGATCCGGAAGGCGACCCGCTGCCAGCCACCGAGAACCAGTACCCGTTCAACGAGTCGTTCCGCACGATCCCGACATGTCTGCGTGCGGCGGCGTCCACGCTCAAGAACGCATCGAAGTCGACCGTAGTGTCCACCACAACGCCGCTGATCGTCCCGGTGAAGGGGCGGGATCCGTTGACGTCGACGATCGACCCGCTCAGTGCCCCGCCGAGTTCCTGACCGCACTGGCTGGTGATCTGGAGGATTCCGCTGAGGGTAGCGCTCGGGTTCGTCTGAGTCGCGCTGTAGGTCCACGAGCCGAGCAACACCGGTGGAACGGGCGCCGCGCACGCCGTGGGAGCGCGGCAGCCAGCGGTCAGAAACGCCGCCGTCAGCACGGCGGCCGCAAGCGACGGCCCGCGAGACGTGTTCATGAGCGGCCCGGGCCCCCTGGCCGCTGCGGCGAGAAGCGGATCGGTCGCGGATAGAGCGGGATGGTGAGGGCGGGAACCTCGCGCCCCGCCTCCACGCCGAAGCCGGGCAGCTCGCCGCGGATCAACAGGGGCTCCTTCAGACCCGTGAGATCGAGGTCGATCCGGTACTGGCCAGGTGGCAACGCGTGGAACACCGCGGTTCCCGAGCTGTCCGCCCGAGCGCTCCACACGTTGCCGTCGGCGTCCCGCGCGTACACGGCCGCCCTGCGGGACGGTGAGCACGAGGTGCACCACCACCGGCGCCGTGGGCGTAACGCCGATCTCCACGCGCCGTTCGCCGCGCAGCGGCCGGTTCGCGGGGCTCGCCACGAGGCCGAACGGCAACGAGCTCTCGTCCAACTCGGCCGGCACGTCCGTCTGACGGAAAAAGCGGAACGCGCCGTTGGCATCCGTGATCACCGACTCGCCGTCGCGACGCACCAGCGCCCCGGTGACGGCGGGCTCCCCGGCGTCCCGCCGCCCGTTCGCGTTCAGGTCCTCGTAGACCATGCCCGCCATGGTGGCCGGTCGCGCCCGGACGACGATCGGGCGCTCGAGCTTGAGCACGAAGTTCCAGCCCGAGCTGGCCGCGGCGAGGAACAGCGGGTTGTGCTCGGCGTCCAGCCGCACCACGAGCGTACCGGGAACGGGGGCGCGCAGTCCGAGGCGCACGACCGTGGCGCCGGGTCGCGCCCCGAACCAGTCGTAGCGTTGGACGCCGGCGTCGAGCAGCGCGGCCCCGTACCCCGGGAGCGGCACGGCGTCCACTCGCAGGCCCACGGAGTACTGGCGCGGGACAAAGCCGACACCCGGCCCGTTCTGCTGGTAGTCCGCCGTGGCACCGAGGACGCCCCCGGGCGACGCCCACTGCACCGCGCCGCTCAACTCCACGTGGTCGGCGCTGGGCGCGATGCTGCCACCGCCCGCGAACGCGGTGGTGCGCGTGGCGCGCCCCACCGTGGCCGAGCCGGTCCCGAGCAGTCGGCCGAGCCGGGCGGTGAGTCCCACGCGCCCGTCCGTCTCGCTGTTGCCGAACGTGCCCAGCGTGTCGGTGGCTTCAAAGCGACTGGAGCGCGCCTCCACCTCGAGGGTGGCCCACTCCGTGAGTGCGAACTGTGGCGCCACCGACCACCCCGACGAGGCCAGACGGTTGAACGCGGGGCTCGTGTCGCGCGCGGCCCACAGGCCGGCGTTCAACGCGATGCCGGCCGCCAAGCGGCGCGCGCCATACACCGTGAGCATGTCCCGCGCCGGCGCGAAGGCGGCGCTGCCGCCCGGCGCGTGCGTGTAGCGCAGGAACAGCGACGTCCCGTCGTCCCCGACGCGCTTCGCTTCGGCGAGCCAACCCAGCCCCTGGCCCGCGGCGAACCAGCGCTGGGCCAGTTCTGCCGAGACCAGCGTCCCGGCGTAGAGCGGCGGCGACGTCGCGCCAACCCCGAGCGCCCGCAGCTCGCGGCCCCCGGGGATCGCCTCGATCGCGTCCGTCGCGGTGCCGCGCACCCAACCACCGCCGACGTCGAAGCCGAACTGCGTGCCCAGGAGGTGGCCGCTCCCGCCGTTCGCGGTCCCGGCCGAGGCGATGACCGGCGCGCCCAGCAGCGTCGCCGCCGACCAGCGCGGATCCGTGTAGGAGAACGCCGCGCCGCTGCCCCAGAAGTTGGCGCCGGTGACATCAGAGAACGTCTGCGTCGTATGGCCGCCGGTGAGCCGCCAGCGCGGGCCGGTGAGCGAGAGAAAGCTCGTACCCGGAAAGTATCCGACACGGGCGAGGCCCCAGAGATGCGCGGCGTCGAGGCCGGCGCTCTGCACCAGGTGCCCGTACAGCCGCACGGAGTTGGCGACGGGCCCCTCGAGATCGAGCCCGAACACCGGCCTCGCCGGCGCGGTGTCTCCAAGGACCGTGGCGACTCCGGGCGTGACCAGCCACGCCTGCTCGCCCCGCCGCGGCCCGTCGTCCACGACTTCGACCGTGGCTCGCGCTCGCGTCATCTCACCAGCCCCGTTCGAGACGACGAACTGGACGGGCGACGACCCAGTCGACGCGCCGCGCGGCACCGTGAGGGTCACCTCGGCCTCCGCCAGGGTTCCGGCTTGGAGCACATACCCGCGGGCGGGTACCGCGGGCCAGCGCGCCGGTCC
>QHTX01000159.1:0-344 GCA_003220975.1 Gemmatimonadota bacterium
CGAGCCCCCACGCCGTTCCCACCGTGCGCAGGTAGCCAAGGGCGAGCGCGCCGACGTCGTATTCCGTCATCGCGGGTACCGACGGGATCACCAGCTCCTCGGCGCTCTTGCGTACGTACTCGGCGCGGCCGAACAAGGAACTCGTGCCATCCAGGTCAAGGGTGCTCTCCACCACAACGCTCGACGCGAGCCGCCCGGTCCCGATCTGGTCATTGGCGCCGTAGATCAGGGCGCTCGACCAGGTCCCGGCGTTGCCCACGCGCTGCGTAGTCAGCACCGCGGCGCCGATGCGGTGAAGGGACTCGTCCGGATGAAGCCCTTCGGGGCTCTTCAGGTACGCATAC
>QHTX01000159.1:368-3645 GCA_003220975.1 Gemmatimonadota bacterium
GAGCCGCCTGCCGGCGTAGTCGAAGTCCGTCCGATTCTCGTCCGGCTCTCGTCCGTTGAACCATGACGCCTCGAGCTTCACGGTCCGCGTGAAGACGCCCGCGGTGACGACCCCGAAGGTGATGTGCGTGCCGTCCTGCCAGTGATGGGAGATAGGCGCCAGCGGATCATCGGCGGCCGACGGCCGGTGCGGGAACGCCACCGGCCCCACGGCCGGTTCGCCGACCGGTGCGAGGTAGAGTGAGAGCCCGAGACTTTGAGCCACCCGCCGCTCATACAGCGCCGCCAGCTCCATGAAGAGGTCATGCGGGTGCTGGCGATCATGCAGCGGCGCCCCCTGGTAGGACTCCCCTGACTGCACGAGCAAGGGGTAGCCCCGACTGCCGATTGTCCACGGCTCGGCGCTCAACATCCCGCGCAGCTGGAGTTGGCCGCCGCCCAGCGGTCGCGTCGCCGCCGCCATTTCCCAGTTGACGAGCCCCATCTGGTTACTCCCGCGGGATCCTCCCTGCCGGTCGTATTGCAGAAAGCCCACCCCGTGCAGCATGAGGGTCCAGCCGCCGAGCACGACATGAGCGGCATGCATCGGGGAGGCGTCAGGAAGCCACGAGGTGCCCGAACCCATCCGTGCTTCCGGAATGCCCAGGGGTCCTTCGTGCATGTGCATCGGGTGCTGCAAGTTCATCTGTGCTCGGAGCGGCCCCGTCACGCCGGCGACGAGCACCAGCAAGAGCCTTCGCATATCCACGTCTCCTCAGCCAAAGTCGATAGCGCGCGCCACTCGCGCGGCGCGGACGCACTACACCGGCAACAGCGGGCTTAGGCTTGAGGCGGTGGAGAGAGCGGTGGAGCGAGGTACGACGTCAACGCGGCGTCCCGTTCACCTGCTCCGAAGCGGGACGCGGTGCGCAGGGCAATGGCCACCTTGGCCCACGGGGGCGTCGCTGGACCCGCAGTCGGGCACGCGGTCCCGGCGGCGCAGCCGAGCCCCGTGGCATCCTGATGGCACGCCTGATCCGTCGTCTGGGCGACGAGCGCAGCGGACGGCGCCGCGTGCTGGTGCGCCCTGCTCCCATGGTGCGCCGAGTGCATCTCGCAAGGAGTCCCCGCTTGTGCTAGGAGGCTCACGCACATCGGCAGCCCTGTCCCGGTCCCGACCACCGAGAGCATCACCGCGAGCGCGACGGCAGCACGAGAGACCATCAGTGCGGCTGGCTTGGCTTCATCATCTGACGATGCTGCTCCGTCCAGGCCTGCATCGAGTCGGCCCATGCCTGCATGCCACCGCGTTGCGCGTCGGTCAGCACAGCCCGCGCCTGGACCGCGGACGCGAGCATCGCCCAGTGCGCCTTCCCCATCGCACCGTGTGCCGCTTGGAAGTGTACCTTGATCGCGCTCGTGTCCGGCTTCGGGGAATCGGCCGCCTGCTCGAGCGCCTGCATGTGAGAGTGCGCCTCCGCTTCCGCCGCCTCTCCGGCGCTCCGAGCTGCGTCACGCAGTGCAGTGAGCCGCGTGACCTGGTCGGAAGTGAGTCCGAGCGCGTCTTTGCGGGCCAAGAGGTGCTGCGGCGTGTACAGCATCAGCTTCATCATCCCGGGCCCCATCTCTCGCATCATGGGACCTTGCATCATCTGCGGCATGCCGCCGGGCTGCTGAGCGGCGAGGGGGGCGCACGCGAGCACCACCACGAGCGGCTTCCAGGTCATCGAGCGCGGCTCCTTCGGGGACTGTAGTAATACTACATGGAGTTCCGCCGTTTGAAGCGCCTCCTGACGCTGGGCCTCGGCGCCGCCGCGCTCGGGCGCCCCGCACCCGCGGCCGGCCAGGAAGGGGCGTGGCGCCCCCGGACGGTCCCGCTCATCGGCGGGAGCTACGCGCCTGATCTCGGGCTGGTCGTCGGCGTGGGCGTGGTCCACACGCGCTACGCGTTCAGCGCGCTGCCGCCGAGCACGCGCCTCCTGGCGGAGGCCGAGTACGGAAGCGCCGCCGGCAGCTATCGCGCGGAGCTCGCAGGCGAGTTCCGCCGGCCGCTCGCGCCGACCGTGCTCACCGTCGAGCTGCGCGCGTCCGGGCTCGAGATGGTGCGGTTCTATGGTTTCGGCAACGAGACCGACGCCTCGCAACCGGACAGCGTGTACCGGGTGGACGAGCGGCAATCGTTGTTCGCGCCCGCGGCCACCGTGCCGCTCGCCCCGCGGCTCCGGCTCACGCTGGGCCCGCTCGTGAAGTACGCCCACACCCATGCGGACACGGCCACCATCCTCACGCGCACCGGGCCGTACTACGGTGCGGGCTATTTCGGTCAGATCGGGACGCGCGCGCTCCTCGAGCTCGACACCCGCGACGTGCCCGCCGCCCCCGCCGAGGGCGTGCACGTGCGCTTGACGGGCGAGTGGTACCCTCCCGCCTGGGACGTGGTGAGCCCATTCGGGAGGGTGTCGGCCGAGGCGTCCACCTACGTGTCGGCGGGCGATCCCCCGGCCGTGACGCTGGCGCTGCGCGCGGGCGGCGCGCGCGTGAGCGGCACGGTTCCCTTGCAGGACATGGTGTACGTCGGGGGCGAGACGACGCTGCGCGGGTACGCCGAGCAGCGGTTCGCGGGACGCTCGGGCGCGTACGCCAACGCCGAGCTGCGGCTCTTCGCGGGCCGGCTCTCGCTGGGCGACGTGGGGGTGTTCGGGCTCGCGGATGCCGGGCGGGTCTGGTTCTCGGGCGAGTCGTCCGACCGCTGGCACGCCGCCGCGGGCGGTGGGGTGTGGTTTGCCTGGCGACACCGCCGCGCCGACACGGTCTCGCTGGCCGTGGCAAGGAGCCCGGAGCGCACCGCCCTCTACGTGCGCGCCGGGCTCATGTTCTGACCGAGCCTCTCCGCTTCTTCGACCTCACCGCACGACGATCGTGCCGCTCATCGCCGTGCCGTGCACCGCGCAATCGTACTGATAGGTGCCCGCCGCCGTGAACCTGACGGCGTACGTCTGGCCGTTGCCGCTCATGATCGGGCTGCTCGCGAACGAGGTCGACCCCTCGGACTCGACGCTGTGGGAGACGCCCTGGTTGTTGGTCCACGTCCACGTCACAGTGCCGCCCACCGCCACCGTGTCGACCGCCGGGTTGGCGGTGCCATTGTGGGCGCTGATGAACACAACTCGCCCGTCGTTCCCTACCGTCACGGACCCGGCAGGTCCACCGCCCCCGCCACCGCCGCCACCGCCGCCACCACCCCCGTAGGGGCCGGTCCCGCTGCCGCAGCCCGCGAGCGTCGCGAGCGCGAACATACC
>QHTX01000159.1:3666-25277 GCA_003220975.1 Gemmatimonadota bacterium
CGTAAACGCATTCGATCCTCCTCAGCTCGCCTTGCGCGAGCTCGACTTTTCCCAGTTAAGGAACAGGAACCCGCCGGGCGCAGCGAGCTTCGGCTCACCCGGGCCAGGCAGGATTTGCAGCTGCAGCTCTTCGATCTTGTTCTTGGAGCAGTTCCAGCAGGCGAGCGCGAAATCGCCGTCCCGCCGCGTGCGCGACAAGAGCATCACGTGCACCATCGCATTGTCGGTGACCAACTGATCGTTCTTGTACAAGTGCCCGAACGCCCACAGCGCGACGGCGCTGTTGATCGTGGGCACGAGCGGGGTGTGCACCTGGGTCACGCCGTGGTAGTAGAGCCCCAGGATCACGCCGCCGAAGCGGGGGTGGTGCGGCACGTCCTTCGTCTGCACGCGGTCCAGCACGAGCTTCCAGCGGGCGCCGTCCTGCGTGGTGAACTCGGCGAGCCCATCCACGGAATCGCGCACGGCCCCTTTGTCCCAGGCCGTGAAGCTGAAGGTGCCGGCGCTCGGGACGACGTTGTTCGAGTAGGGCCCGTCCTTGACCTGCGATTCGAGCCCCTCCCGCTCATCGCCGAACTGCTTGAGGATCGGGGCGGCGCTGTCCGGGAACGGGAACGGGCCGGGGAGGATCTGGATCACGGGCCCGCCGCCAGTGACCCGGATCGCCTGTACCGTTGCGCGAGCCTCGTGCGTTTCACTCATCGCGCTCTCGCCGTAGCCCGACGAACCGGAGCTCCTCGCCCCCACGACCTTCAGGTGAGTCTCCATGCCCAGCTTCTTGTGCGAATCCTCACCCACCGGGCAGTACACTTCGTACGTCGCGGGCTCGAGGGTGAGCGTGAGGGTGTCGCTCGCGCCCGGCTGGATGACCTCGATCTCCTTTTCGATCCCGTGCCCCTCGACCTCGAAGCCGTGCGGGATGCTCCCGGCGTTCGTGATCGCGAACGTCACGGTCCCCGCCGCGACGCTCGCCTGCGACAGCTCCACTTTCCACTCCGACAGCTTCACGGTGATTTGGACCGGGGCGGTCGCGTGCTTCAGGCTCGGTGCCGCGCCGAGTGCCAGCGCCACCACCAAGAGCCCCGAGACGTTCCTGATCGCAACGCCATGCAACTGAGTCATGTGCATCTTCCTCCGGCAAGGGTGTGACGACACAATGGTTCAGTGCCGGAGACCCCCCGCGCCCCGCGCCTATTCCCTCGGGAATAATCCCGCCGCGCGCAGGGTCTGTACCCGACAGGTGGACCGCGCGACCCTGAGGACCGGTTGGATCCCAACGAGCTCGAGCGATTCGAAGCCGTCGTGTTGCCGCATCTCGACGCCGCGTACACGTTGGCGCGATACCTCATGCGCAGCGATCACGACGCGCAAGACGTGGTGCAGGAGGCCTACCTGCGCGCCCTCAAGTACTTCGGCGGGTTCCGGGGGGGCGGCGCCGCGGAGGACGACGGCCGCGCGTGGCTGCTCGCGATCGTGCGCAACACCGCCTACACGTGGCACCGCCGGTACCGCGCCGACACGCTCGCGACCGAATTCAACGAGGAGCTGCACAGCGAGTCGGCGGCGGAGGAGCACCCGGAGGCGGCGCTGCTCCGCACAGCGGCGCGCGAGTCGCTGCGCGAGGCGCTCGACCGGCTCCCTCCCGAATTCCGCGAGGTGATCGTGCTACGGGAGCTCGAGGGCTTGTCCTACAAGGAGATCAGCGATGTGGCGGGTGTGCCGGTCGGGACGGTGATGTCGCGGCTGTCGCGCGCGCGCAAGCGTCTCCAGGACGCGCTGTGCGCCGAACAGCAGGAGCGTTGACGTGACCCATCCCGTCCTCGAAGAGCAGCTGGACGCCTACCTCGACGGCGAGCTCGCGGCGGTGGATGCGCGCGAGCTCGAGGCGCACCTGGCCCAGTGCGCGGACTGCGCCCGCTTCCGGGACGGGCGGGTCGCGCTGCGCGCGGCGATCGAGACGCGCGTCCCGGCGTTGCGGGCCCCGGGCGCGTTGCGCGACCGCGTGCGCGCGGCGCTGCGCGCGACCGCGGAGCCGAGGGCGTCCCGCCCCACGTGGCGCGCGCTCGCCCTCGCCGCCTCCCTGGCGGCCGTCGCGCTCGGCAGCTGGCGACTCGCGCTGTGGCGCGCGGCCGGCGATACGCTCACCGACGAGGTGCTCACGAGCCACGTGCGCTCGCTCATGCCTGGCCACCTCACCGACGTGCTCTCGTCGGACCAGCATACGGTGAAGCCGTGGTTCAACGGCAGGCTCGACTTTTCGCCTCCCGTGTACGACTTCGCCGGACGGGGATACCCGCTCCTCGGAGGCCGGCTCGACTACCTGAACGGGCGGACGGTCGCCGTCCTGGTGTACGGCCGGCGCCAGCACGTGATCAACGTGTTCCTCTGGCCGGCCGCGCGCGGCGCAACAGCCGGTCCCGCTGCCGCGACCCGCCAGGGATACCACCTGCGCCACTGGACGGCGACGGGCTACGCGTACTGGGTGGTCTCCGACCTCGGCGTCCCCGAGCTCACGGACTTCACCGGCCTGCTCGCGCGGGCGGACACGGCCGCGGCGCAGTCAAAATGAAAGCGGGCCCCGCCGTCTTCGGAGCCCGCTTGCCGTTCGCCCCTCGCGCACCACCTCCTTCTAAGGATCGTGTGGGGAGGGGGGGGGTCCCCTCTGGAGCCGGTCGTTCATCCGCCGCATCATCTCCTGCCATCGCGTGCGCTGCGCCGGCGTCAATTGCGCCGCAATCTCACTGTCGACCGCCGCCCGCAGTGAATCGAAGCGCGGGCGCGTGACGCGCCACAGCGCTTCCATCTGCGGCCGGTGCCGCTCGAAGACCGCGCGTACCGAGTCCTCCTGCGCCGGCGTCAGGTCCAGCTCGCGCTTGAGGAACGAATGCACGCCCCGCGGCCCGAACGGCGGTCCGCCGCCAAACTCGCCGGGGCCGCCGCGCCAGCGGCCGTGCCCGACGCGCGTGCTGACGCCCCACCCGACGAGCCCGCCCGCCACGAAGGCCGCGACCAGCGACGCGATCGCCCAGCCCGGTGATTGCTTCAACATCCTCCCTCCCTCCCGCTAATTGACGGCGACCGACGCGAACAGGATGCTCGCGTCGGGGGCCTGCTCCGCGGTGAACAGCGCGCCGGCGCCAGCGTTGCCGGTGGTCGCCGTGACCCACGCGTTGTCGAACGGTTGTGAGGCGCGTGCCGCCGTGCCCACGAGGATCCCGCCGACGAGGGCCGCGAGCACCGCGGCCGCGACGGCCGCGCGAGTCCAGGGGGGGCGCCCCAGCACCGCGCGTGACGACCCCACGCCGGCCAAGCGCGCGCGCTCGAGCACGGCCGCGAGAAACGCGGCGTCGTCGGGCCGATCGAGCGCCGCACGCAGCGCGGCGCCGAGCGCGGGATCACGCTCCGGCGAGAACTGGAAATCTCAGGTCTCATGCGCTCCCCTCTCCCCCTTCACCTTACCCTCCAGTCCGCGAGCAGCCGCCGCAGCCGGCGGCGGGCGTGGAACACCGCCGAGCGCACGGTCCCCGGCGCCACGCCCAGCATCTCGGCGATCTCGCCGTGCGAGTAGCCTTCGACGTCGAACAGCACCAGCGCCGTCCGATACCGCGCCGGCAGCTGTCCCAGGGCCGCCTCCAGGCGTTCCCCCAGGACAACCCGCTCCGTTTCGGCGTCGGGGAGCGGATCGTCGTCCGCGACCTCTTCGTCCAAACCGCCCGCCACCCGCACCCGACGCCGGCGGCGGCGGTCGATCGCCGCATTCGTCACGATCCGCATCAACCACGGCCCGAACCGGCGGGAGCGGTCGAACTGGTCGAGCTTCACGAGCGCGAGGAGCAGCGCATCCTGCGCCGCGTCGTCCGCGTCATCGACGTCGCCGAGGATGGCGCGGGCGACGCGGCGCAGCGACCCCACATACGGAGCCACGAGCTGTCCCAGTGCTTCGTGATCGCCCGCCAAGACGCGCGCCACGAGCGCGGACTCTTCCTCCGCGGACCGCGCCTCTCCCGGCCTCCCCGGTGGGCCGTCCAAGTCGGGGGGGAGGGGAGACACGGCTCTCATGGTGGGGAATACGGACGCGGGGGCGTGGGTGCTGACGCGATGATGAACTCTGACCAGCGGCGGGAGTATACGAAGGGCACTCTGACCCCCAAGGAGCATCGGATGCGTTTCGCCTTCGCGGGCAGCGTCGGCGCCGTCCTGCTGGCCGCGTGCCCGCCGCCGAGCGGCGGTTTCCGCCAGTCGCCCGGCGGTGTCGATCCCGTCGCCACGCGCTACATCAACCCGGGGACGCTCGCCGCGATCCCGGGCTTCACCCACGCCGTGCGCGTGGGGGCGACCGTGTACGTGTCCGGTGAAGTCGCCCTCGACAGCCTGGGCCGGCTCGTCGGGCCGGGCGACCTGAAGGCCCAGGCCGCCCAGGCATTCGCGAACCTGGCGACCGTGCTGCGGATCGCCGGCGTCGGGCCCGCCGACGTCGCGAAGCTCACGGTCTACGTCGTGAGCGCCAAGCCCGGGGACCTCGAACTGATCCGCGCCGCTGCGCCTGATTTCTTCCCGGAGCGGAACCCGCCCGCCGGAACGGTGGTGGGCGTGGCGACGCTGCCGCGGGACGGCTTGCTGATCGCCGTGGATGCGACGGCCGTGGTGCGGGCGATGTTCCGGCCCCTGGACGAGCGGGACCGCCGCAGCCGACCCTAGCCGACCCGGCTGACGCTTCCTAAGTTGCTGCGTGAGCCTCGACCTGACGGAGCGTCTGCTCCCGCTCACGGTCGCGGCGCTCGCAGCGCTGGGCTTCACGCCCCGGCCGAGTGCGCGGCCGCTACCGCCGTTCCGCTGGCACCTCCCGGCGGACACGGCGGAGCGTGCGCCCCACGGGTTGTTCGACTCGGCCGACCCGATCGAGATCACGCTCGCCGCCGATTTCGACGCCGTCGCGAAGGACCGGGGAACGGAGAAGCGCGTCCACGCCGGCGTGCTGTCGTACGGGTCGCCCGCGGGCGACACCGTCTCGCTGAACGTGCAGCTGCACACGCGCGGCCACTTCCGGCTGCGTACCTGCGAATTCCCGCCGCTCAAGCTCGAGTTCGACCGGACCGGCGCCGCCCACACGCCGTTCGCGCACCAGGGAAGCCTCAAACTGGTGGTGCAGTGCCGCGGCAGCCGCGCCTACGCCAATTACCTGCTCGAGGAGTACCTCCTCTACCGGATCTACAACCTGCTGACGCCCCAGAGCTTCCGCGCGCGGCTCGCGCGCGTCGCCTACGTGGACCCGAGCGGGAAGAAAGCGCCGGCGACTCGGTACGCCTTCTTCCTCGAGGACGACGACCGTATGGCGCGGCGCAACCACACACACGTGCTCGCGCAGCAGGGGGTCAGTCAGGGGGAGACCAACTTCGACCAGACCGGCCTCGTCACCGTGTTCCAGTACATGATCGGGAACACGGACTTCGCGTTCACCGCGCTGCACAACATCGTGCTCATCAGCGACAGCGCCGGCGTCGTGTATCCAGTCCCTTATGACTTCGACTGGTCCGGCGTGATCTCCGCGCCCTACGCCCGACCTGATTCCCGCCTCGGTATCGCCACCGTCCGCATCCGGACCTACCGCGGCACGTGTCGCACGCCGGACGACTTCGCACCCTTGTTCGCGCGGTTCAACGCCGCGAAGGACTCGATTTACGCGCTGTACCGCAGCCAGCCGGACCTCGAGCCGAAGCGGGTCGAGCAGGCGCTCAGCTACTATGATGAGTTCTACCGGACGATCAACGAGCCCCGTCGGGCGAAGCACGAGCTCATCGACGGGTGCCGCGAAAGCTGACCGTCTTGAGCGAGCTCCGCTGGCACGTTCCCAGCGCCGCACGCCTGGAGGAGCTGCTCCGGTCCTCGCTGCCGCTCGGGCTGCGCAGCGGACCGCCCCGGCTGAGCTTCCATCGCGAGCTCTACTGCGACACGCCGCAAGGCGACCTGCGGCGGCGCGGGGTGCGCTGTTGCATCCGGTTCGACGTGGAGGACCGCCGCTGGCTCGCGCTCGACGGGCGCGACGGCGCCGTCCATTGCGAGGCGCGGGTCACGGAGCTCGAGCCGCCGGACATCCTGTTCGGGGCATCGGAGCCGGCGCGACGGCTCCGGGCTCTGGCAGATCCGTCGCGGCTCGAACCGCAGGTGGAGCTCGACGTGGACCGGCGGCTGCGCGTCGCCCACTTCCCGGCGCTGCCCCTCTCGCAGTTCGTCTTCGCGTACGACAGCGTCACGGTGCGCGGCGGCGGTGCGACGCCGGTGTTCCACGAGCTCGTGCTGTGGCGGCGGCCGTGGGCGCTGCTGCCGCTCGCGCCCGTCGCCCGGGCCGTGGCGCGACGGTACGGCATCGCCGCGGCGTCGGTCGCGCGCGCCGAGCGGGCAGCAGGGCTGCGACACACGCCGGAGGGAGCGGATCAAGCCGTGCCCGGCACCGGGCGGCAAGTGGCGGTGCTGGCCCTCGCGCACGGGCGCATGGCGTTGTGCCGCGCCGGCACCGAGCTGCGGCTCCCCACGGATGATGGAGGCGGCGAGGACGCCTGCCGCCGGGCGTTGCGCCGCGCGTTCGGCCACGCGGAGGCCGAGGTCCGACTCCTGGGTGTCGTGCCCGCGGCGGAGGCCCCCCCCCGGCCGGCCATCGAAGTCTGGCTCGCCCGACGGCTGCGCCGCGACCTGTCCGCGGCGCCGCCGAGCGGCATCCAGTGGTTCCCCCCGGCCGAGATCGTCGCGCGCGTCGGTTCGCCGGTGCTGCGGGAGCCCGTGACCCTCGCCGCCCTCGCGGTGGCGGCGCGCTCCGAGCTCGTGCCGGAGTGGTCGGCGGCGCCGCTCGAGCCGCCGCAGTCAGCCCAGGTTCCCAGCGACGACGGCAGCCGGCTGACGCTCAGCGAGCTCCGCGTGCCCCAGCTGCCGGCGCGCGCCCTCGAGGCCGCCGCCCCGGCGCCGGAGCAGTTCATTAACGCGCACTTGAGCTCGCTCGAATTCATCGCGCGCGTGCTCGCGCTCGCGGAGGACCCGGGTACACCGCTCGACGCGCGGCTCCGGTTTCTCGCGATCGTCGGCAGCAACCTCGACCACTTCTTCATGGTCGAGGTGGGCGCCCTGAAGCACGAGGTCGCGGTGGGTATCGTCGACCGGTCTCCGGACGGGCTCACGCCCGCCGAGGAGCTCGATGCGATCGCCGTCCGCCTCCACCCGCTCGTCGCGCGGCAGTACCGCGCGTTCCGCGACCTCGCGCAGGGCGACCTCGCGGCGCACGGGATCTGGATCCGCGACTGGAGCGAGGTCGCGCCGCAGGAGCAGGGGCTGCTCGACCGCCGTTTCTCCGAAGAGATCGCGCCCCTGCTCACGCCCAAGGCGCTCACCCGCGCCCCAGGCCACCCGTTTCCGCACGGTGGCGACCGGCGGCTGAGCCTCGCGGTCACCCTGCGAGACACGCCGGGCGGCGCTGTGCACTTCGCGGCTGTCGAGCTGCCACCGGCCCTGCCCCGCTTCCTCCCGCTCGCGGACGGCGGCGCCATCCTGGTCGAGGCCGTGGTCCGCGCCCGGCTCGCGGCGCTGTTCCCCGGCCGGGAGGTCGTGGACGCTCACGCCTTCCGAGTCACACGCGCCGGGGACATCCAGCTCGACGAGCTGGGGACGGCGAGCTTCCTGCAGGCGGTGGCGGAAGAGGTGCGGCGGCGACCGTGGGGCCCCGTGGTGCGCCTCGAGGTCGAGCGCACGATGCCCCCGGCGCTGCGCGAGTTGCTCCAGCGCGAGCTGCGATTCGAGGAGAGCAGCCTCCAGAGCGCGCTCGGACCGTCCGACGTGTACGAAGCCCCCGGGCCGCTCGATCTCGGCGCGCTCGGCGAGCTCGCCGCATGGCCCGGGCACAGCGGGTCGAACTATGCTGACATCATCCCGCGCGATCCCTTTGCCGGTGAACCGTCCGTGTTCGACGCCATCGACCGCGGCGACGTCCTGGTGCACCATCCGTACGACTCCTTCGCGGCGAGCTTCGAGCGCTTCATCGCCGAGGCGGCGGACGATCCCGCCGTAGCGGCGATCAAGCTCACACTGTACCGCCCGGGAGGACCGTCGGCGATCGGTGAGACGCTGCGCCGGGCGGCCGCCGCCGGGAAGGACGTGTCGGTGTTCGTCGAGCTGAAGGCGCGCTTCGACGAGCAGCTCAACATCGGCTGGGCCCAGAGCCTCGAAGCGGCAGGCATCCACGTCCTCACGGGACTCGCGACCCTGAAGACGCACGCGAAAATCGCGCTGGTGGTGCGGCGGGTCGGGGAGGGCGGTCGTACCCGCCGCTACGCGCACATCGGCAGCGGCAACTACAATCCCGACACGGCCCGGATGTACACGGACCTGGGGGTGTTCACGGCCGACACCGCCATCGCGGAAGACCTGCACCGCCTCTTCAACGAGCTCACGGGCTCGGCGCGGCCGCCCCAGGCCGACTTTCGGCGCCTCCTCGTCGCGCCGACCAACATGCTGGACCGGTTCCTGGCGCTCATCGCACGGGAGGCCGACCACGCGCGGCGGGGGGAGGGCCGCGGCGCTCGGATCCGCGCGAAACTCAACGGCCTCGCCGACGCGACCATCATCCGGGCGCTGTATCGCGCCTCCCAGGCCGGTGTGGCCGTCGAGCTCGTCGTGCGCGGCACCTGCATGCTGCGGCCGGGCGTCCCCGGGCTCTCCGAGCGGATCCGCGTGGTGAGCCTGCTGGGACGGTTTCTCGAGCACGGCCGGATCTATCACTTCGCGAACGCGGGCGAGCCCGAGTACTACATCGGATCCGCCGACTGGCGCCCGCGCAACCTGCGGCGGCGCGTCGAGGTGATCACGCCGGTACGCGCTCCCGCGGCGCGCGCGCGCCTCGACGGCATCCTCGAGCGGGAGCTCGCGGACGCCACGGCCTGGACCCTCGAGTCGGACGGCTCGTATTCACGGCGGGCCGATCCGCCGGCTAGCGCGCCTCCGCGGCGCACGGGTAGCGCAACCAAAACCCCCGCGACGCGTATCTGAGGAGAGAAGGAACCAGGAGGCCCCACGCAAGCCCCCACCACCATCCGCACTGCCGCCCTAGGCGCACTGGGCGTCCTGTTGTGGTCCTGCGGCCCAGCGTCGCAGACGCCTGTCCCGGTCGTCGGCGCCCCCAGAGACGTGGCATCCCTCGCCGGTCAATGGGAAGGATCGTACTCGAGCGCTGCGACCGGTCGCAGTGGCAGCATTTCCTTCACGCTCACTACACATGAGGACTCGGCCTACGGCGACGTCGTGATGATCCCGCGCGGCTTCGGCCGCCCGCTCCAGGCGTGGGGCGGCGCTCCGGCGGCAGGGGGCCCAGGGGCCCCCGGGGCCGTCGCCCCGGCGCAGCCTCACTCCCAGGTGTTGACCATCAGCTTCGTGCGCGTGGCCGCCGGGCGGGTGAGCGGCACGCTCGCGCCCTACGCGGATCCCGAAACCGGCGCCAAGCTGTTCACGACGTTCGAGGGGCGGCTGAGCGGCGACACTATCGCGGGTGGCTACACGACGCACGTTGCTGGGACGGCCGATGCGCAAACGGGGCAGTGGACGGTGACGCGCCGCAGGCCGTGAGGTGAGGAGGCTTCACAGCGTCACCGTGGCGCCGTCCTCCGCCGCCCTCACGCTCCACCCGTAGCGCGCCCGGATCGCGTCGGCGAGCGCGGCGCAGCCGTCTGGCTCACCGTGCACCAGATACGTCTTCCGGGGCGCGGTCGCGAAGCCGCCGAGCCAGCGCAGGATCTCCTCACAATCGGCGTGGGCGGAGAGCGCGTCGATCCGGGCCACGGTGGCCCGCACCGGCACGACCTGACCCAGCATCTTGAGCTCGCGCGCGCCGTCCTCGAGCGCGCGGCCGCGCGTCCCCTGCGCCTGGAATCCGACGAGGAGCACCGTCGTCCCCGGATCCGGCAGGCGTTGCGCCAAGTGGTGCAGGACCCGGCCCCCCGCGGCCATCCCGCTCGAGGAGACGATGATCGCCGGCCCGCGCACCGCGTTGATGGCTCGCGACTCCTGCTCGGTCCGCGCGATGTGCAGCTGCTCGGGCGTGAGCGGCTGCTCGCCGGCCCCGAGCGCCCGGGCCATCTCGGCGTCATAGTCCTCCGGATGTCGTCGGTAGATCTCGGTCACCTCGATCGCCATCGGGCTGTCGAGGTACACCGGGAGCGCTGGCACGCGCCCGGCCCGCTCCAGGCCGTGCAGCATCCACAGCAGCTCCTGCGTGCGATCCACGGCGAACGCGGGCACCACGATCACGCCGCCGCGCTGCGCCGCGTCGCGCACGATGCGCGCCAGATCGTCCTCCGCGGCGGGGGGATGGGGACGGTTACCGTAGGTCGCCTCGAGCAGCAGCACGTCGGCGGCGGGGACGGGCTCCGGATCGCACAGGATGGGCCGGTCGTAGCGCCCGAGATCGCCCGAGAACACCAGCCGCACGGCACCCACGGCCAGCTCGACGGTCGCCGAGCCCAGAATGTGCCCGGCGCGCCGGAGCACCGCCGCCGCGCCGTCCGCCACGGGAAACGTCGTGTCGTACCCCGCCGGCCGGACGAGCCGCAGCGCGGCGTAGGCGTCATCCACGGTGTACAGCGGCAGCGCCGGCTCGTGCTTCGAGTACCCGTGGCGGTTCGCCCGCTCGGCGTCCTCCTGCTGCAGGTGCGCAGCGTCCGGCAGCACGACGCCCAGCAGGTCCGCCGTGCCCGCCGTGCAGTAGATGGGCCCGCGGAACCCCTGCCGGACGAGGAGCGGCAGGTACCCCGAGTGGTCGATGTGCGCGTGACTCAGCACCACCGCGTCGAGGCGTGCGGGATCGGCGAGCCGCGGCTCCCAGTTGCGCAGCCGCAGCGCTTTCAACCCCTGGAACAGGCCGCAGTCGAGCAGGATGCGGCGGTCGCCGGTGACGACGAGGTGCATCGATCCCGTCACGGTCCCGGCGGCGCCGAGGAATTGAAGCGTGGCCACGCCGGTCAGTCGCCCGGGGACTACATCTCGCGCGCGACGGTGGGCGTCGCGAATGTGGGACGGGGCACGTCGGGAAGCCCGAGATGCTCGCGCGCGCGGTTCAGGGCGTCGTCGATGTTGCCGTGGATGTTCTCTTCTCCCAGCTCGTCGTACATCCCCGACCGCTCGAGCGCCACCACAGGCTGAGCGTGCACGTCCGACAGGATCACCAGCGACCCGTCGTGGCGACTCCGATGTACCAGGTCGCGCAGCGCGTGTAGGCCGGTCGAGTCGATCGCCGGGACGTGGCGCATGCGCAGGATCAGAACTTTGGGCCGCACCGCGATCCGCCCCAGCCGATCCTTGAACGTCTCCGCGGCCCCGAAGAAGAACGGCCCGGTGATCTCGTAGACTTCCACTCCGGCGGGGACCACCCGCCGCCGCACGGCGTTGGGATCGGTTTCGAAGTCGTTGACGGGATCCTGGAATTCGTGCGTGAGGGCGCTGATGTTGGTCACCTCGGCCATCCGCCGCATGAACAGGAACGCCGCGAGCACCATGCCGACCTCGATGGCGACGGTGAGGTCCCAGAAGACGGTCAGCAGGAACGTGGTGAGCAGCACCGCGACGTCGCTCTTCGGCGCGCGGAATTCGTTGATGAACGTGCGCCATTCGCTCATGCTGTAGGCCACGACGACGAGGATGCCCGCCAAGGTGGCCATGGGGATCAGCCCCGCCCACCGGCCGAAGAACAAGGCGATGAGCAACAGCGTCACCGAGTGGGTGATGCCGGCCACGGGCGTCCGCCCGCCGTTCTTGACGTTCGTCGCCGTACGGGCGATCGCCCCGGTCGCGGGGATCCCGCCGAACAGCGGCGACGCGATGTTCGCCAGGCCCTGCGCCACGAGCTCCATGTTGGAGCGGTGCCGCCCGCCGATCATGCCGTCCGACACGACGGCCGAGAGGAGCGACTCCACGGCGCCCAGCAGGGCGATCGTGAACGCGGGCCCCATGAGCGCGGGGAGCTGCGCGAGCGTGATGGCGGGAAGCGCGGGTCGCGGCAGCGCGGCGTTGATGACCCCGAACCGGGTGCCGATCGTCTCGACGGGAAGGTGCAGCAGCTGCACCAGGGCCGTTGTGACGATGAGGGCGACGAACGGACTCGGGATGCGGCGGTTGAACCGCGGCCAGGCCACGATGATGGCCAGGGTGAGCACGGAGACCAAGACCGCCCAGGGACTCATCGTGGCGAGGTGCCCGCCGAAGGCCCGCCACTTCTCCACGAACTCGGGGGGCACCGTCCCCATCCGGAGCCCCAGGAAGTCCTTGACCTCGCCCGAGAAGATGATCAGGGCGATGCCGCTCGTGAACCCGATGGTGACCGGGTACGGGATGAACTTGATGGCGCCGCCGAGCCGGGCGAGGCCGAAGCCCGCGAGGATGACGCCCGCGAGCAGGGTGGCCGCGGCGAGGCCGTCCACGCCGTAGCGTTGCACGATGGCGTACACGATGACCACGAACGCGCCCGTAGGGCCGCCGATCTGCACGCGCGAGCCGCCGAGCGCGGAGATCAGGAAGCCGGCCACGATGGCGGTGAAGAGGCCACGCTCGGGGCTGACGCCGCTCGCGATCGCGAAGGCGATCGCGAGCGGCAGCGCCACGATACCGACGATCACGCCCGCGACGACGTCCGCGAAAAACTGCTCGCGGGTGTATCCCTTGAGAGTGGTAACGAGTTTGGGGACGAGCGCGTCCAAGTTCCCTCCCGCTGCTGGGCGGGAGGGAATCTAACGAATGCGTTTAGCGAACCAGCCCGAGCAGGTGGTCCAGCGAGAACGCCCCCGGCCCGACCAGCGCCAGCGCGACGGCCGCGATGATCAGCACGAGGTTGTACTCGTAGCCGCCGTTCTGCACGAAGAACCCCTTCGGCCCGTGCACCTTGGCGATCGCGACCGCCATCGTCCCGAGCACCAGCAGCCCGGCCACCGGCGTGAGCAGGCCGAGCAGGAAGAGCAGCCCCGCCAGGAGCTCGCCACCAACGACAAGGGCCGTCCAGAACGGCGCCGGCCGCAGGCCGAGGCTCCCGATGAATCCCGTTGCGCCGGCGAAGCCCGGCCCGCCGAACGAGCCGAACGCCTTCTGGGCCCCGTGGCCCAGGAACACCAGCCCCAATGTCAGGCGCAGCGCCAGCAACCCTAAATTAGCGAACATGTTAGCGATCCCTCCGAGAAATTGTCTCGAAATCGAGATACTTGATTCCGAACAAACGTGGGAACAACGTGGTCCCCGGAAAGGTTCCTGGAGGCGACATGAGACGATCGCCGACCGACGTGCCCCTCAAGCTCTGGGTCGTTCTGGCCCGGGCGTTCGATGCGGTGGAGCGCCACTCCCGCGCCAGCATCGCGCGCTTCCAGCTCGGCACGACCGAGTTCGGCGTGCTCGAGGTGCTGTATCACAAGGGCGAGCTCCCGGTGTGCGAGGTGCAGCGGCGCATCCTGGTGGAGTCGAGCAGCACGACCTATGTCGTCGACAAGCTCGTGCAGCGGGGCCTGGTGCGCCGGCGGGCGAGCGGCAGCGACCGCCGGGTGACCTTGCTGGCGCTCACCCCCGCCGGGAGACAATTGATCGCGCGCATCTTTCCGCCGCATGCCGCCGCGATGCGGCGCGCCGTGGGCGCGCTGCCGGCGCGACAGCAGGCCGCCGCCCTCCGGCTGCTGCGCGCGCTGGGCACGGGCGCGGCCGAGCGGCTCACGGCCAAGGAGGCAGACCATGATCACGATTAGACGAGCCGCCGAGCGCGGCCACGCGAACCACGGCTGGCTCGATACGTGGCACAGCTTCTCGTTCGACAGCTATTACGATCCGGCACACCTCCAGTTCGGCCCGCTCCGCGTGCTGAACGAGGACTTCGTCGCCCCGGGCGCGGGCTTTCCTCCGCACCCGCATCGCGACATGGAAATCATCACGATCGTGCTCGAGGGCGCCGTGGCGCATCGCGACTCGACCGGCGGTGAGGGAGTCACCCGGGCCGGCGATGTCCAGGTCATGACCGCCGGGAAGGGCGTCGTCCACTCCGAGTACAATCCATCGGATGGGGAGCGCCTGCACCTGCTCCAGATCTGGATTCTGCCCGACGCGCGCGGCCGCACGCCCCGCTACGACCAAAAGGCCTTCCCCGCCGAGGCGCGCCGCAACGCGCTGCTGCCGGTCGTTGCGGGAAGCGACACGAACGGCGCCCTGCGGATCCATCAGGATGTCACGCTGTACGCGTCGGAGCTCGACGCCGGAAAGAGCGTGACCCACACGCTCGCCCCCGGCCGGCGCGCGTACGTGTTCGTGTCGAAGGGCGGCGTCGCGGTGAACGGCCAGGCGCTCGGTCAGAGCGACGCCGTGGCGATCGAGGGTGAGACGATGCTCGAGATCCGAGGCGCCGCGCCGAGCGAGGTCCTGCTGATCGATCTGCCGTGAGGGATTCCGCGGGCGATGGGAGGGGCGCAGCAAGCTGCGCCCCTATTTATTCTTGGGGTGAAATGCCGAACATCCCGGTTCGCCGTTCCGGGCGTATCCCCTTTAGTGACGCGGAGCCCTGCCATGCCCGATCGCCCGCACTACTACCACCAGCATGACCTGCCCCGCTTCGGCGAGATCGAGCGCGGGGCGCCCGAGCTGGCCCGCAAGTTCTTCGACTGGTACGGCGCGGTCTTCGCGGAGGGTACGCTCAGCGCGCGCGAGAAGGCGCTCATTGCGCTCGCCGTGGCGCACGCCGTCCAGTGCCCCTATTGCATCGACGCCTATTCCAAGGACGCGCTCGAGAAGGGCTCGAACCTGGACCAGATGACCGAGGCCGTGCACGTCGCCGCGGCGATCCGCGGCGGCGCGTCGCTGGTCCACGGGGTACAGATGCTGAATCACGTCGACGACCTGGGGATGTAGCCCCCGCTCCGTGGCGCGCGTGATCCCGACGTTGCAGAAGCAGGGCGCCCCGCTCGCCGACGGGGCGGCGCAACGCGCGCGCCTCGCCGACACTCCCGTCCCCCGGAGCTTCGCGGACGCGCTGCGCTCGGCGGGCCTGTACCCACTCCGCCCGACCCAGATCGAGATCCTCCAGATCAACGTGGGGAAGCGCTGCAACCAGACGTGCCGCCACTGTCACGTCGACGCGGGCCCGGATCGCACCGAGGTGATGCCGCGTGCCGTGATCGAGGCGTGTCTCCGCTTCCTCCAGCGGGCCGGCATCCCGACGCTCGACATCACGGGCGGGGCGCCCGAGCTGCATCCCGACTTCCGCGAGATCGTCACGCGCGGCGCGGCGCTCGGCGCGCACGTGATGCACCGCTGCAACCTCACGGCCATCTTGCTCCCCAACTACGCCGACATCCCGGAGCTGCTGGCGGCCGAGCGCGTCGAGATCGTCGCGTCCCTGCCGTACTACCAGGCGCGCGAGACGGATGCGCAACGGGGCGAGGGCGTGTTCGAGGAGTCGCTCGTGGGCCTGGGGCGCCTGAACGCCCTGGGCTACGGCCGGACGACGGGGCTGGTGCTCAACTTGGTGACAAACCCCGTGGGGACGTTTCTGCCCGGGAGCCAGGCGGCGCTGGAGCGCGATTGGAAGCGCGAGCTGAAACGCCGCTACGACATCGACTTCGATCACCTCTACACGATCACCAACATGCCGATCAGCCGTTTCCTCGCGTTCCTCGAGGCACGGGGACGCACGGCGGACTACTTGAGCATGCTCGCGAACGCGTTCAACCCCGCGGCGGCCGCCGGGGTGATGTGCCGTAACATCCTTTCCGTGGGATGGGACGGTACGCTGTACGACTGCGACTTCAACCAGATGCTCGAGCTGCCGGTGTCGGCTACCGTGCCGCGATCGATATTCGACGCCGATCTCGCGGCCCTCGAGGCCCGTGAGATCGAGACGGGGCCGCACTGCTTCGGCTGCACCGCCGGGGCAGGGAGCTCGTGCGGCGGGGCCGTGGCCTAAAGTCCCTGCCGGAACGTGAGGCCCAGCGTGCCGTAGCGGAAGCTCGCCCCCGGCACGCCCACGGTCGTGGTGGCCGCGGCGCTGTTCGTGACCGAGCCGACGAGCGTGAGCTCGTTGTTGGCGCCCCAGCCGCGCGACAGGGACAGTCCCACATGCCACTCGGTCTGGGTTTGCGGGGCGACGCCCACGAGCACAAGCCGCTGCGATCCGAGGCCGCCGTCGGCGCGGACCCCCCAGCGACTGCGCTGCCATTGATACACGGCCCGCCCTTCGATCGTGCTAAAGCGGATCGGCGCGAAGTAGAGGCCCACGCGAGACTCGCGGTACCCGAAGATCCGCGCAAATGGGCCGATCTGGAGCCCTCGGACCACGCGACCCAGCACGGCACCCACGGCGGAGTAGCGGCTGTTGCTGTCCGAGAGCCAGGCGCCGCCGCCCCCCGCTGAGATCGACCAGCCCGGACCGGGCGACACGTCGAGGGCGAGGTCGACCGCGTCTACGACCAAGTCGAGCCGCATCAGCCCGGCCGTCTCGTCGAACGGCGTGCGGCTGTAGGCGACGTTCACGGCGGCATAGCGCCCCGGTCGCAGCCCGACCCCGAGCTGCGCCGTGAGCGGTGTATGGGCCGGGGAAGCCTCCGGCTCCACACGCCGCACGCCCAGGCCGGCCCGCACGACCGCGCCGTGCCCGAGCGCCGCGATCACGTAGCCTCCCGCGCCGTAACTCGTACCAGAGCGCCGGACCGTGTCGCCCGGAACGGGACCGGTGGCGCGGCGCCAACCCGCCTGGAGCGTCCCCCGGACGTCCGGGCCCAGCGAAGTCGCGACCGTCGCTTCCTGAGCCACGAACCGGTTGTGGTCGGAGTCGTTCGCCCCATCCACCTTAGTGCCCGCTTCGGGTCGGAGCGCGGCCCGCACCGCCCGCTCGAGGTCGCGGGCCGTGCGGTCCTCGGGCGCGCGGGCGCGGGCGGCGCCGAGTCGTACAGGGCCTCGGACGCTCGCGTCTTCACGGCCCAGGCGAGCACCTGCGCCTGGGCGACCATGAAGTCTCCATCCTTCGGGTCGAGCCGGCGCAACCGGCCAAAGCGCGCGAGCGAGCGCGCCAGCTCGCCGTCCCAGCTGTCCAGGATCGCGAGCCGATACAGCGCGCGCTCGTTCAGCGAATCGGCGGCGAGGACCCGCTCGTAGCCGGCGCGGGCGGCCGCGTAGTCGCCCTTCCGGAAGGCTTCATCGGCCGCAGGCAGCTGGGCGGCGAGCGGCGGGACCGGCAGCGCCGCGGCCAGGGCGAGCGTGGCGCCCCGGGTCACGGTAGGCGCCAACCGCACCCGACCCAGGGCACGCATCTCGAGCTCCGCCTTCGAGGACACTCCAACCTGGGAAACGCGGGCCGAAAATGCAAAGGCCCGACGGTGCCGGGCCATGCAAGCGGCTGTGCACGGACACGCAAGCGACCGTCAGTTGTACTGCACGCCCAGCCCGACGTCGAAGATCGTGTGCTTGATACCGATGAACGGCGACAAGTCGCCGTCGTGGCCCCAGAAGAAGTTCGCAACGGGCGTGAGCGAGACCTTGCCACCCAGACGGATGTCGTACCCGACACCACCGAGCAGGCCGAAACCGGTTGTGGTCGAGCTCGTATTTCCCTGGCTGACCTGGTAGCTCGCCAAGCCCGCTCCGCCCTTGACGAAGAATCCGCTGCGAGGCGCGGGATACAAGTAGATCGCTGCGGAGACGTTTCCCACGTCCTCCGTCAACCCACCGACGCTCTTTGTCCACACGTTGACTTCGCCGCCCAGGCGGACAGTTGGACTCAACGTGCCCCCCAACTTCACGTCCAAGGCCACGCCGCCGCCCTGTGCCGAATCGGCGAAGTCGAAGTTGCTAGAGGTCAGGCTGCTGTGTCCGTAGCCGAAGCTGATCGCGCCCCAGAACCCCTGGCGTGTGATACCCGGCTGCTGCGCCACCAGGGCGGCGCCACTGAAGGTAAGAACACCAAGCGCGCTGAGGAGCCGAAATACCGCACGCATAGGGCCTCCTGGCCTGTTGGGGAGTGCCCCCAAAGTGAACGGGGCGGCCGAAAAGGCAAATCCGGGACCCTTGAGAGGGGTACCCCCGCCGCCCTGACTGACGCCCGACTCGTGCATATCTGACACGCCTCTATATACGAGCCGCCAGACCTGTTGCCAAGGCGTGCGTCATCGTCTGTCGCGACGTGCACCCTGTGCAGAATTCGTTTGACAGCGCAGCGCCCAGCGCGTAGCTTGGTCTAGTATGAAACTCATCACCGCTATCGTGCGCCCGGAGCGTCTGCCGGAGGTCAAGGCGGCGCTGTTCCGGGCCGGCGTCACCGGCATCACGCTGAGCCGTGTCTCGGGGCACGGCGGCGAGCAGGAGATCATCGGGCAGTATCGCGGCACCACCGTCGTCATGGAATTCCACGAAAAGGTGAAGATCGAGATGGTCTGCTCCGAGCCGTTCGTGGAGCCGTGCATCAAGGCCATCCTGTCGGCGGCCCGCACGGGTGAAGTGGGCGACGGCAAGATCTTCGTCCAGGCGATCGAGCGGGTGATCCGCATCCGCACCGGCGAGCTCGACAACGCCGCGCTCACCGCCGTGAACGCGGACGAGGTGCAGCGCGCGGCGCTCAAGAGCGCGCAGCACGCCGGTGCCACCGCCGGCGAGGAGGACGCGTGACGGCCGCCGTCTCGGCGGGCGACACCGCCTGGGTCCTCGCGTCCACCGCGCTGGTGATGGTGATGACGGTCGGGCTGGCGTTTTTCTACGGCGGTCTAGTGCGACCCAAGAACGCGCTCAACACGATGATGATGAGCGTGGTGGCGTTAGGCGCGATCAGCGTCCAGTGGGTGCTCGTCGGCTATTCGATCGCGTTCGCGCACGGCTCGCCCTGGTGGGGCGGGCTGTCGTGGCTCGGCTTCAAGGGCGTGGGCCCGGACCCGGATCCCGCCTACGCCGCCACGATCCCGCTGCAGGCGCACGCCATGTTCCAGGCGATGTTCGCGATCATCACGCCCGCCCTCATCTCGGGCGCGATCGTGGAGCGCATGCGGTTTCGCGCCTACGTCGTGTTCCTCGTCCTCTGGGCCACGTTCGTGTACGACCCGCTGGCCCACTGGGTGTGGGGGGCGGGGGGCTGGCTCCAGAAGCTGGGCGCGCTCGACTTCGCGGGCGGGACCGTAGTGCACATCTCGGCCGGCGTCTCGGCCTTCGTCGCGGCGCGCATGCTCGGGCCGCGCAAGGACTTCAAGCCGCGCCGATCGTGCCCCACAGCGTTCCGCTCGTGCTGCTCGGCGCGGGCCTGCTCTGGTTCGGCTGGTTCGGATTCAACGCCGGGTCGGCGCTCGCGGCGAACGGGCTCGCCGCACTGGCGTTCACGAACACCAACACCGCGGCCGCGACCGCGCTCGTCACCTGGGTCGCCCTGGATCTGGTCCGCACCGGGAAGGCGACCGCCGTCGGCGCCGCGACCGGCCTCGTCGTGGGTCTGGTCGGCATCACACCCGCCGCAGGCTACATCACCGTCCCGGCCTCGCTCGCGGTGGGCGCGCTGTCGGCGCTCGTGAGCTACACGGGGATCCAGATCCGCGCGACCACGCGGCTCGACGATTCGCTGGACGTGTTCTCCTGCCACGGACTCGCCGGCATGGCCGGGGCGCTCCTGACAGGTGTGTTCGCCACGAAAGTAGCGAACCCCGCGGGCGGCGACGGCTGGATCGCCGGCAACTTCGCCCAGATGGGCATCCAGCTCGTGGCGGTGCTCGCGGCCATCGCGATCGCCGCCGTCGGAACGGCCGTCATCATGATGGTGGTGAACGCGACGCTCGGCGCCAAGGCGGGTGTGAAGGAGCAGCTCACCGGGCTCGACCTGAGTGAGCACGGCGAAGAGGCGTACTTCGGCGAACAGGGGGCGATCCCCACGCCGGGCCTCGCCCTCGGCGAGGGCGTGATCGTCTCGAGCGTCCCGGCGGAGCCGGCCCGGGCCGTCGTCGTCGGCTAGCCGCCCGCGGCCGACTCGGCCTGTCAGGACCCCGGGGACGCAGCGCCCCCGGGGTCGATGTTTCGAGCGTCTAATCTTGCGAGGCGCAGGCGACGACCTTATACATCCGCCGCGCGGCGCGAGGAGACGCCCCTTGTGCGCTTGGGACATCCCCGACGACCTCTCCAAGCCCGGCTTCCTCGCGATCGCCCAGCGCGGGATCGGCGACGCCCTGACGCTGCTCCCGAGCCTACGCGCCCTGCGCGCCGCGCGCGCGGACGTCCGTATCGAGCTCGTAGCGCCGGGACTGCTCGCCCTCGCCGAGAACGTGCGCGACACGGCGACGATCGTCGACGATCGGCCGCTCGCCGGGCTCGACGACGACGAGCGCGCGCGCTGGCTCCGGACGCGCAACTTCGCCTGGGTGTGGAACACGGAAGGCGAGCAGGGGCCGTGGCACGGCGCGATCCAGGCGGCGGCAAACCCACGCTGGATCAGCACGGCGACCCAGAAGCACTGGCGCGGCCGCAACGTGCTCCGGGTGCGATTCGCGCAGCTCGCGCGGCTGTGTCCGGAAGTGCGGACGCCGGGGCCCGTCGGATTGGCGCTCACCCCTGCACAGGAGACAGCCTCCCGGGCCTTCGCTTCGAGCCTGTCCGGGGCGCCGACGCTTGTCGCCATCCAGCCTGGGGCCGGAGACCCCAACCGCGTGTGGCCGGCCGACAAGTTCCGCGCCCTCGCCCGCGCGCTCGCTCAAAACCCGCGCATCACCGTGCTCGTCTTCTTGGGCGACTCCGATACGCCCTTCAACGCGCCGGGGTATCTACCCGGCCAAGCGAACCTGCGGAGCGTGCGGGAGCCGCTCGAGAGCGCGGTGTCGAAGCTCGCCGCGTGCGCTCTGTTCGTCGGGAACGACAGCGGATTCTATCACCTGGCGTTCGGGCTAGGGCTTCCGGTCGTCGGCATCTACCGATCGGCGCGCAGCGCGCGGATGTGGGGGTACCGCTCGCCGCGGGCGCGCGCCGTGTGCCCGCCCGGGCTCGTGCCGCCGCCGTTTCGGCGGCACTGGGACCGCTGGGTGTCCGTGGAGCGCGTGCTCCGGGCCGCACGGAAGGTCATGCCGTCGCTGCGGACGATGTGAGCGGCTCGAGCGCGTGGTGAGCGGGGGAAGGTGCGCGAGGTGCTCGATGCGCCTTTCCCCGGGCCTAGCCACGCGATCTCGACGCGCCAATCGGGGATCGCCTTAAGGATCCGGCAGGGCGCGTCGTTTTGTTGTGGATTGCGTCGTGATCCGATGGGCCCGAGGCGGGCGGTGCGCGTCGCAGTAGTACCGCGCCGGAGGCCCGCCACCGAGGGAGCGTTGGTAGGTCACCCAGCGTGCCGGTCGGTCGCAGCGGCGGCGGGCGCTCCAGTCGTAGAAATCACAGCGGGGCTCGACCATTCGACTGCCCCGGCGCCGAGACCGTGCTCAGCTGCCGCTCTCTCATGTCGCGACTGATCCAGACCACCCGATCGCCGCACATGATCGCGTCCAGCGCATACGGCTGACGCGCGAAGGACTGCCCGTCCGAGCTCAAGACTTCCGTGCCCGGGAAGTAGTACCAGCAATGCTGCCCGTCGCGATGGCTGTGGATCACGCCGACCGTCCCGGCCCAGCCCGCTTGCT
>QHTX01000159.1:25324-27342 GCA_003220975.1 Gemmatimonadota bacterium
GGGCGGACTGAGCGGGGTCCACGTCGGCGGGGGCGATGCGCCGTACCACCACGGCGCCACCATGGGCCTCCCCGATCATGCACCCCATGAACTCCGTGGGATACGAGCGATACTGCAGCGCGAGGTAGCGGCGCGCCTGGTCAGACAGAATGAGCTTGCGGGCGACCGTGCCCCCCGTGCCCCCCGTGCCCCCCGCCGCTGCCGCCTCGGCGAGCCGCGTGGACTCGGGCCGCGCGTTGAGCAGCGCCATCAAGCCCGCGGCCGTTATGGCGGCGCGGGCGACGTGGGTCCGAAATGGTTGAGCTACGACCTGCATACGGCCTTCCTTCACTGTTTCCTCCGTCCGCCTCGATAACGGGCAAGACCGATGCCAGAACCACTCGGAGAGAACGACGCACGAGGGCCCCGTCCCGTGCAACTTTTCGGTGCAGGGAGAGGTGGGAACGCAACGGCAGGCGGATAGCGACGAGCACGACGGACGACGCGCCGGCGACACACACGCGCGTCTGGCTTGCCGCGGTGCTTCTCAAGGTGAATCTTGGTGCATGACCGTCTGGGAAGACACGATCGCCCGCCCGCTGCGGGCCCTGCACCTCGACACCACGAGGAACCAGATCCTGGTCTTCGCCGTGGTGGCGACGGTGATCCCCACGCTCGCTACGACGTGCGTGTCCTACACGCAGAACCGGCGGTGGCTCGCCGACAAGGTCACCCAGGAGCTGCGGAGCGCGAGCTCCGAAGCGGCCCGCGAGGCGGACCTGTGGCTCAAAGAGCGGCTGGCCGATCTGCGGGTGTCCGCGAGCTCCGCCGTGGTGTCGGAGGCCCTGGCAAAGGCGGGACGGGGAAGCCCGGACCGCGAGTCGCTGGGCCGCGTGAACGACTACCTCACCTCGGTCCGGGGGCGCTTCCCGGACCTCGAGACGGTGCAGGTCCTCGACCCCCGCGGGCGGGTGGTGACGAGCAGCGCCAGCCGGCCGAGCCCCGTGCAGGTGTCGCTCCCGCTCGGCCTCGGCCGGCTTCGGAGCCTCCGCCCCGACGACGCGTTCATCGGCGACCCCTACTGGGACGCCGGGCTGGGCAAGGCGGTGATGGTGTTAGCAATTCCGATCCACCAAGCCGACGGGCGCTTCTTCGGCGCGCTCGCCGCGAAGAGCAATCTCCAGTCGGTGGCCGATCTGCTGCAGCGCGTGACCCCTGGCGATTCGGCCGACGTCTATCTGATGACGAGCCAGGGCAGCCTGGTGATCAAGTCCCACGTCAGCTCCGCGGATCTGATGCGGACGAAGGTCCCGAAGCCCACGGCGCAGCTGCTGTCGGACAGGGAAGGCACCGTCGTGGCGTACAAGCGCGCGGACGGGCAGGACGTGGTCGGGGCCCTGCAGCGGGCGCCTCAGCTCCGCTGGGCGGCGGTGGCCGAGACGCCGAGCGCGGAGGCGTTCCGTGAACTGGACCGGCTGCGGGCCGTCACCGCGCTTGCGGTGGTCGGGCTGATGGCCTGGGTCCTGGGCGTGCGCGTCGTACGCCCGCTGGGGCGGCTGAGCGACGCCGCGGCGAAGATCGCGGCCGGGGACTTGACGGTCGATCTCCACGTCGGCGGTGGTGGCGAGGTCGGCTACGTGGCGCGCGTGTTCGGCGACGTGGTGACGCGCCTGCGGGAGCGGGAAAGCCGTGGGGAGCTGGAGCGGCTGTCGGTCACCGACGCGCTCACGGGGCTGTACAACCGGCGGCACTTGATGGGGACGCTCGCGAGCGAGGCACAGCGGTCGCGGCGCCTGCGGCGTACGTTCTCGGTGCTGTTGTTGGACGTCGATCACTTCAAGCAATACAACGACACGCAGGGGCACCTCGCGGGGGACTCGGCCCTCGTGAAGATCGCGGATATCCTGCGACATACGACCCGCGGGGTGGACTGCGTGGCGCGCTACGGCGGAGAGGAGTTCGTGGTGATGCTGATCGAGGCCTCGGTCTCGACGGGCGCCACGGTGGCCGAGCGCATCCGGGCCCGCGTGGCCGCCGAG
>QHTX01000159.1:27395-27989 GCA_003220975.1 Gemmatimonadota bacterium
CACGCATGGCCCTGCAGTCCACGGCGAAGCACGCGCCAAACCGTGGGGGCAGTCACTTTGCCATTACTTTGCCGGTCCGCGTCAACCAACGGATGCCGATGGTGCCGTCCCAAGCACACATTCACCAACAAAACAACGGCCCCGCATGGGCCGTTGAATTTGCAGACCTCTGCCTTACCACTTGGCTACGGCGCCGGAGGAAGGGTAAACTCGCAACTCGCTATGGGTTCGGCAAGGGTTTGAGTTGCCGGACGCCTGGTGACCCTCGACTATTCTCTGAGGCTGGAGCTGTCCGATTGGGACGGTGACGCTTCCGGCGGATACGTAATTACCGTGCCGCTGACCCTGGCGAAAGGCGTCAGCGCGTGGACTTGGCGGCGCGTCCCGTTGATGATTTCCTCGACGCGGATGCCGTGGACCATCAGCGCGTCGGCGATCAGCGAGCGATGGCAGCGCCACGGTACGGCCTCGGCGCACATCAGCACGATTCGCTCCCGCATTGCCTGTTCGATGAGGCCGGCCAAATTATCGGAAAATTCGGGGGTCTGCATGTAGTCGGCGAAACCGCGGAACGACACGTTGCGCCATCCAGTA
>QHTX01000159.1:28087-33024 GCA_003220975.1 Gemmatimonadota bacterium
CAGAGTATCGCGGTCGAACTGCGGGTTGTGGCGAGACCGTGGCACGGTACGCACGTCAATTAGCCGGGCCACCGAATGGGCCTTGAGCAGAGCGATGAAATCGGCGATGGGCCGTGTCGAATGGCCCACGGTCAGGACGACGGGCTCGGAATCCTGCGTCGCCGTTGGTTCAGCCATAGTGCCGCACATTCACGGCGCGGCGGACCTCTCAGTCGTTCATCCTTCGCAACGCTGAGCCCTTGTGCAAGGCGATGTGGTCGGTCTTGTCGCTCTTGATTTTATACTGTGGCTCAGACTCGCTCGCGTGGTGGGTGTACCCTTTGTAGTTAACGTTTTTTGTGTGCACCTTGATGATTATCCCGCTGACGTGCCCAGCCTCCGAGTTCCAGGTCACGTGCTCGCCTACCTTGAACTCTCGCTTCATGACGGGCCGCCTCGCATTGGACGACATCAGCCCTCCTTAGAGTCTGACAGGGGAAAGGGAACACGAGATCTCTCGTGCAAGCCCATCAGTTGTTTGACCCGGTCGAGCGTCGGGGCAGCGAGCAGACGGGCGCGTTCGGAGCTTTCGACGACGATGGCATCAAGCGCCTCCGGCTGGGCCGACAGATCCAGGTACCTTTGCCGAATGGGCTCGAGCGTCGTGACGACCAAGTCCGCGACCGCACGCTTCAAGACGGTGTAGCCCTTTCCCACGAACGCGGCCTGCACTGCCTCACGGCTCCGGCCCGACAGCAGTTCATAGATCGTCAGGAGGTTGGTCACACCCGGGGACGCCTGCTCGCGCCGGACCTCACGCCCGGAATCGGTGACCGCGTGCGTGATCGCGTGGCGGATCACATCTGGCGGATCGACCAGGCCGATCGCATGGCCTTTCCGGGTCTCTCCCAGACTCTTGCTCATCTTCGCGCTCGGATCGTCCAAGCCCATGATCCGCGCGCCGCTCGGCCGGAGCATCGCTTCCGGGAGCGTGAAGACCTCCCCGAAGCGGGCGTGAAACCGCCGCGCGACGTTGCGGGTGAGTTCGATGTGTTGCCGCTGATCCTCACCGACGGGGACTAGGTCAGCGCGATAGAGCAGGATGTCTGCCGCCTGCAGCACAGGGTACGCGAGCAACCCCGTCCCTACACTCTCGAGAGCGGCGGACCGGGTCTTGAACTGAATCATGCGCTCGAGCCAGCCGACCGGCGTCACGCAGCTGAGGAGCCATGCCAATTCTGCGTGTGCGCCGACGCGCGATTGAACGAATAGGATCGCGCGCGCGGGATCGATGCCGCAAGCCAGAAGCACGGCCGCCGTCTCGCGCACCTTGGCCCGGAGGTAGGTGGCCCGCACAGCCTCGGGGATCGTCAATGCGTGCAGATCGGCGATGCAGAAGATCGCCTCGTGCTCCACCTGCGCGGCGACCCAGGGGCTGATCGCGCCCAGGTAGTTGCCGAGATGGATCTTCCCGGTTGGCTGGACGCCGGAGAAGACGCGCTGTCCAGCCACTACGAGTCGCCTCGCGCGAGCCCGAACCGTACTGCGTCGCGCCACACGCTCATAGCCGCCTATCCGCGCTCGGTGCGACGTCCTTCAGCCACCCATCGAGCTTCAGGCGCGTCTTCCTGACACCCCGCGGCCATAGTCGCTCCACGAGGAAGCGTGCGCCATCATCACCGGTGGCGGGGTCATAGGCACGTTTGAGCTTGATCATGGGATGCTCCTTTCAACTAAATCGGCCACTCGGGCACGCCGCATTCCGGACACTGGATGTTGATGAACACGAGCCAGTCGAGAATCTCTTTCGCGCCGGGCAGTGCCGAGCCGTGCCCTGGCAGGTACGCGGCGAAGATCTCGCGGAACCGGTCAGTAACGAACACGGCGGGCGCAGGTCTTCCCGCAGCGTCACTCGCGCCCACGTTGCGATGGATGTGCGCACCGTCGTCCACCAACACTGGAAACGTCCACCGGCCGCGCTGGGCAACGGCGGCGGGCTGCGAGGTGACTGCCACGAGCACCTGCGCTGCTTCTAGGGTGAACTCTTCCCTCCGCGCTACGAGTTCCTCCAGCAGCATAGCGACCGGGCTCTCGTCCATTTTGTCCGCGGCGAAGACGACAACCAGATTGGTCCGCCCCCGATAGCTCTCTAAGACAACGGAAGAGCCGTCGCTGGCCGGGAGCGTGAATCCCGGAAATATCTCGCCGCGCCGGGCGATCATTGCGGCAGCCTTGTCTCCTTTGCGTTGGCCGCAGCTCGGGGGAGCCGAACAGCGGCGAGCAGTAGCTCGTTACGTCTCACGCCCAGTCGCTGAGTCTCAACTTGAGCCTCCCGCTGGCGTGAGCAACAAGGCCGGCGTCTTGGCCGTCGCGCTAACTCGCAGCCGGATCCACATCCCGGCGGCGCCGTGTCCGGGCACGCCGCAGAAGATCAGGTAGTCCCCCGCCAGCTGCGCGTCGAAGCGCATCATGTCCGTCGCTTCCGAAGGAAGTCCCTGCGTGAGCCTGAGCGTGAAGGCACGAGCGATCGCGGGATCGACGGACTGCGTCGGCAGAGGCGTCTGCTGAGCGATCACTTCGGCGCTATGCGGCAACATCCCGTCGTGGTTGCGGAAGGCGATCTCCGTCTTCCACCCGACAGGCACGACAAGCGTGAGCCCCCCATCGCGGAACCCGTTGAAGTTCAGGGCGCCGTTCAGCCCGGTGAGCCCAGCGATCAACTGGAAGCGGACGGTTTTGGCAGCGACATCGAAGGTCAGCCAGGTCGGATCCACCCGCCGCTGCTGGGCACTGGCGGGACCGGCGAGCGAAAGGGTGACCAACCCCACCATCGCCGTGAGTGTCCGTCCCACGGTTGTTGGCCGGCGCCACTTACCGGCCGGCGGCGCGATACCGAGTCTAGGCATCGTTCTAGATCCTTCCGTCGAGTTGGGGTTACACCACACAAAGTGCCGATCAGTCATTGTCTTCTTCTTCAGCTTGCGGCAGCTCTGCCGCGAGCGGATGCCCTCGAGAGAGGATGACGATCGCGATTGCCGTACCGATCAGGCTCCCGCCGAAGATCCGGACTGGTCGCAACGACGAGTCCGAGCTTCGCGCCCTCCCGCAGTGAGTTGTGTTTGCCCATCTCACCTCCGCGGCCCGGCCGGATGCACTCGGCGCTCGTGGAGGATCTGCGCGATACTCGGGAAGCTCTGCCGGGCTGCGTCGGGGACGTGGTGCCAGCTGTCGGTTCCCGGCCTGCCCACCCAGTAGTCGAACGGCTCGGCGCCCGGCCCGAGCGGTTGCCCCACAACGATCCGGCCGACCATCCCCACAGCTTCGTGGGGCATGCAGTAGTAGTCATAGACCCCGGGGACGGTGAGCGTGACGTCGAAGTGATCGCCCGGATGCACGAGGAACCCCGAGTCCCAGGGCACGGCCCTCTCCGGAATTCGCAGCGGATGATTGTCGTTGCGCGGGTGGTAGGCGGTCGCCGTGTGCACGTTCTCACGCACGATCCAGCGCACCGTCGCCCCCGGTTCCACGTAGAGCCCGATCGGATCGAACCATACCCGGGAGCCGAGCGCGTCGCTGCGCATCTCGATCACCTCGAGAGCGGCCGTCGAACGGGGCCGCACTCCGAGGAGCGCCGCTAGGGGCGCGCGCCGGTTCGGCGCGAGCCCGAAGCCGACGAGCGCCAGCCCGCCGGCTTTCAGGAACTCGCGACGCGACGGCTTCGTCACTTGGCAAGCTGGGCCGCGCGCTGCGGCGAGACATACCACACGATCACGTGGTAGTGCGGCTCCGCCACGCCCGGATGTCCCGCGTTGAAGACGATGTCCACGTGATCGACGCGCTCCCGGGCGACCTTGAGGCCGCTGAACGCCTTCTGGGCGTTCATGTCCTTGAGCGGGATCATGTAGATGGAGCTCACCAGGTTGCCCTGGTGGTCATAGGCGAGAAACGGCCCCGCGGGCAGCGTGGCAGGATCGACGTACAGGGTGCCGAGTCCGGGAACGAAGTCGGGGAGCGAAACGAGCGTGCTGACCTTCTTGTACGCGCCGCCCGGCGGCTCGTGAATCCGGGCCGCCGAGGTGTCGGGGTGCATCCTGTACGCGCTGGCGGGCTCCGCATTCTTCTGGGCCGCCGCGGTGTCGGGCGACGCGACGAGTATCCCGACGCCGAGCAGGCTGGCGAGGGCAGTAAGTGCGAGACGTTTCATGCTTGAATCTCCTTGTGTATGCCGCGTTTCTCTGAATGCGTGCGCTACGGACGTATGGTTATCGATTGGCTCACAGGGCGGCAATGAAGCGTTCGTACCGTGTAGAGAGACGCGCGTCCCGCGCGCGAATGCCGGTCTGGCCGACGTGGGGCTGAAGCACTAGCATTTCCGGCGGGGAGGTAGCGAGGGGAGCGATGCTCGAAACGGAGCTGTTCACGCTGCTCGAGCAGACGGCGGACGCCGCGTACACCGTCACCGAGGGCGGCGAGATCTGCTCCTGGAACCGGGCGGCTGAGCGGCTGTTCGGCTACTCGGCGAGCGAAGTGCTCCACCGCAACATCGATGCGGTGCTTGAGGCGCGCGACACCTTGGGCACCAGCGCGCTCGCTGGGGGCCCCGAAGCGGCGACCCGTCGCTGGGACGGAACGTCCGGCGGGATCCCGAATTTCGACCTAGAGGTACGCACCCGGTCTGGGGGCCGGATCTGGGTGAACGTCTCAACAATCGTCTTCGACAACCAGCGTACGGGACGCCGGCTCTTCGTGCGGTTGGAGCGCGACGTCGACCAGCGCCGGCGCAACGAGGAGCGGTCCTACCGCATGCTCGAGGTCGCGCGACAACTCGTTGCGCTCGCCGACGACGAGCCCCATCACGCACCGGTCGAGCCGCTCTCCGAGCAGGAGCGCCGCATCCTGAAGCTCTTCGCCGAAGGCCGCTACTCCGCGACCATCGCCCGCAAGTTGAGCATTTCCGC
>QHTX01000110.1 GCA_003220975.1 Gemmatimonadota bacterium
GAACGCATTCGCGATGGACGGCGCCGTCGCCACAATCGTATTGCCCGCCACCACGGTATTGTCGGGCGCCGCGATGTTCGATTCCTGGATGTGCACGCCCGTGAACGTCTCGCCCGCGGTGAATTGGTGATCACTGACGACCGCCCCCGTGCAACCGCCTAAGAACAGGCAGATGCCCCGCCCGCACGTCACGGTCTTACNNTGATCCCGTCGTTGTTGGCCACGGCGGGGCCGTCCGACGATGCGCTCGCGTCGAGCACGAGCCGGTCCACCGTGACGCCCGCGCCGTTGATCTCCAGCATGTCGACGACGCCGGGATTGGTCGCGAACAGCCCCGCACCCGCTACGGCGCACGTGAGCGTGATGTTCGAAGCGTTTACCACCACGTCCGTGCTGACGCCGAACAACGCGCCGAGCCCGATCACCTCGCCCGGCGACGCGGCGGCGAGCGCGGCGTTCAGGCCCGCCTCGTCGGTGACGACGACGGTGGCGGGCGTGGGACAGGCCGCGGCGCCGCCCATCGAGAACGACGGCGTGGCGGCGAGCCGCGGCGCGAGCGGGCGCTGCGTGTCGGCGCAGCCCGCGTCGAACGTGGCGACGATGAGCACAGCGGCTACGGGATGAAAGCGCATAGAGTCTCCTCGCGAGGGGCCCCTGGACATTCTCCGGCGGCGGGCGGGTACGGGGGGTCTCGGGATCGGAGGAGCGTCGGAAAGAGGCGCTGGAGCGAAGGCGAGAGGCCGCATGCCCGCACGCAGTCGGCCTGGCGGCGTGAAGATGTCTGCCGCTTCGGCACCCGGCAACCCCCTTCTGCAGGTCCCCTTGAATTCTGCTTGAGACCGGCGGGCGAACGTCGGCTCATGAACTCCGTGTTCGCCAGCGCGGTGTGGCTCTTCGGCTACGCGTTTCTCTCGAACGTGGCCTTGGCGGTCCTGCCTCACGAGCCCGTCGTCATCTGGTACGGCGCGCGCCACGGCGTCTGGCCGACCGCCCTCGTCGCGACCGCGGGAACGGTGGCCGCGGCGCTCGTCGACCACCGGCTGTTCGTGCCGCTGATCGCGCGGGCGGCGACGCGGCGGACCGGTAGGGGCACGGCATGCCGTGCCCCTACGACACCACCGTGGCCGGATCGCATCTTCCGCCGCTTCCCCTTCACCGTGATCACCCTCTCGGGGCTCACGCCCCTGCCCTTCTTTCCCTTCAAGGCGCTCGCGTTCGCGACGGGCTACCCGCTCGGGAAGTACGCGGGCGCCGTCGCGGCGCGCTCGGTGCCGCGCTACGCCCTGCTCGCGTGGCTCGGCGCCAGCGTGCGGCTCCCGGTCTGGCTCTACGTCGCGTTGTTCACGCTCCTCTTGGTCCCCTCGCTCCGGGTCGTCTTGTGGCCCCGGTCGACGCGCGCCGCGAGCTGACGTTCCTGCTCGCCGAGCCCGAGCGGCGGCTGTTGCGGGCGATCGCCATGCGGCTGCCCGCGTGGGTCACGTCGGATCTGCTGACGCTCCTAGGCGTCGTGGGAGCGCTGGGCGCCGGCGTGGCGTACGCCTTATCTGGGCTGAGCCCCGCCTGGCTCTGGGCCGCGAGCGCGCTGCTCCTCGTGAACTGGTTCGGCGACTCGCTCGACGGGACGCTCGCGCGGGTGCGCAGGGCCGAGCGGCCGCGCTACGGGTACTATCTCGACCACGTAGTGGACGCGTTCGCGACGGCCGCGATCGGCGCGGGGATCGGGCTCTCGCCTTACGTGCATCTGGCCGTGGCGCTCGCGGGGGTGGTCGCCTACCTGGTGCTATCGATAAACATCTACCTCGAGTCCCAGGTGTTCGGCGTGTTCCGGCTGAGCTATGGGCGCGTCGGCCCCACGGAGGCGCGGATGGTCCTCGTGGTCGCGAACGCGCTCCTGGCGCTCGCCGGGCCCGGCTCGGCGGTGGTGCTGATCGCCGACGGCGTGGCGGGCGCGCTCACGATCGGCATGCTCGGGATGGTAGCGCGCCGGATCCAGCGTAATCTGGCGGAGCTGGCGCGGCTCGATCCGTGCCCCGCGGGAGGGCTAGGGCGCGACCCGCACCCCGACGCGCACCTGGTCGAGCGGCACGACGTACCAGCGGTCGGTGCGCACAAGCGCGCCTATGACCGCGCCCGCGCCCGCCCCCGCGGCGATCCCGATCCCCGCGCCGCGTAGCAGCACGTCGCCCGTGCCCTGGCGCGCGGCGACCCATACGCCCACGATCGCACCGAGGATCGCTCCCACGCCGGCGCCCTGGGGCGCCGCTGACCGCGTTCTCCGGCTCACCTCGAATCGGCGCACGATGTCGAGCGGCACGATGAGAGTGTCCCGCGCCCCACGGGTGAGGAGCAGGCCGGCGCTGTCGCCCCCGGCGAGCGTCCACGCATCCACCACATGACCGGGCACGAGGAGACGCACCCGGTCGCCTCGCCGCACGGCGGCCGAGTCCTGCGCAGCGAGGAGCGGCGGCAGCAGCGCCAGCACCAGGGTCAGGCCGGCCACCCGGCGGGGGTCGTTCGGGCGCATCGCGGGGAGCTTAGCCCCGGCGCTGCTGGCGCGCCAGCGCCGCGTTACGGCGGGCCCAAGAGGGTGCGCGCTCTCCGGAACACCGCATCCCACATCGCTCGCGTGAGCTTGCCCGTGTTGGTGTTCTGCCGGCTCGGATGATAGGACGCGATGACCACGGTGCCGTCAGGCAGCGTCGCCGCGCTCCCGTGCGCGAACCGGGGACGCGCCCGCGGCGCGAGCCGCTCCCACCACCCCGCCGCCTTGAGCCAGCTGTCGTGCGCGATGCGCCCGAGGGTCACGACCACCCGCACCCGCGCGAGCAGGGTGACCTCAGCGCCCAGGTACGGCCGGCAGCGGTCGAGCTCCGCGCGGCTCGCCTTGTTGCCGGGCGGGGCACAGCGCGCGGCGGCGCTGATGTAGCAGTCCGTGAGCGTGAGGCCGTCGTCGCGCGACACCGCTTCCGGCTGGCTCGCGAAGCCGAAACGGTGGAGCGCCTCGTACAACCAGTTACCGCTCGAGTCGCCGGTGAACATCCGACCGGTGCGGTTCGCGCCGTGGGCGGCGGGCGCCAGGCCCACGATCAGTAGGCGCGCGTCAGGATCACCGAAGCCGGGGACGGGCTTGCCCCAGTAGTCCCAATCGCGGAACTCGCGCTTCTTTTCACGCGCCACGCGGCGGCAATACGCGCGCAGTCGCGGGCAGCGCTCGCACGCGACGATGGCGCGGTTGACGGCGGGGATCGAGGCGAACATGGGCGAAAATTAGGGGGCGAAGCCCGCGGGGGATTGCCCGCCGCGCAGAAACATGCAGTTTGTAGCCGGGTATTCGGGGCAGTACGGGTACCTTTGCTGACGGACCGGCGCCTGTTGCGGTGCTCCCCGTCTCCCTAGGCGTGGTCATGCGGCCAACCCGATCTCTCGCGCCTCTCGCGCTCGCTGCCCTTGGCGGGCTCGCGATCGGTGCCTGCGGCCTCGCAGACGTCTTCCGCCCGGCAGGGCTGAAGAACGTCGTCGTCCGTTACGTCGGGGATACGGCGCTCACCGTCGGCGAGCGCCTCGCCCCGGTCGTCTCGGTCGAGGCCGATGGTGTCCCCGTAGCGCGCCCCCGGCTCCTGTTCTCCTCCTCCGACGCCACGGTCGTCGCGCTGACCCCGATCGGCGACACGCTCGTCGCTTGCCGAACGGGGCAGGTGCTCCTCACGATCCGCCTCGTCAGCTCGATGGTCTCGGACTCGGCACTGACCGCGCAGGATTCGATCTACGTTACGGGCGGAGGGCCGCCCCTGCCCACCTGTCCTTGAACTGCTTCCGCTGCGGCGCGGCGATCCCGGAAGGGGCGCGGTTCTGCGCGAGCTGCGGGACCATGGCCGTGGATCCGCACGACGCCACCCTGCTCGTCGAGACTGAGCACCCCGAAGCGCTGTTCCAGCGGGTGCGCATGGTGCTCGCAGGCGAATACGAGGTCGAGCGCGAGCTGGCCCGTGGCGGGATGGGCGTGATCTTCAAGGCGACCGAGGTCGGACTGCGGCGCGCGGTGGCCCTGAAGGTGCTACCGCCGGAGCTCGGGCTCAGCGTCAAAGTCGCCGAGCGGTTCAAGCGCGAAGCGCGCATGGTGGCCGAGCTCGATCATCCCAACATTATCCCCGTGTACCGCATCGGGCAGCTGGGCGGGATTTTCTTTATCGCCATGAAGTTTATCGAAGGCCGCTCGCTCGGCCTGATGATCGACACCCAGGGGGCCTTGCCTGTGGCCGTCGCGCTGCAGGTGCTGCGCGGCGCCACTCGCGCGCTCGCCTACGCCCACGACCGCCATATCAACATCAAGGGTGGCAACATCCTGGTCGACCACGAGGGCCGGGTCCTGGTATCGGACTTCGGGGTCGCGCTGCGCGCGTCGGACGTGAACCTCACCGCCGACGGAACGGTGATCGGCACGCCGCCGTTCATGAGTCCCGAGCAGTGCGCCGGCCGACGCACCGGCCCGCAGAGCGACCAGTATTCCCTCGGCATCGTCGGCTTCCAGATGCTGTGCGGCGCCGTGCCGTTCCACGCCGACACTATCGCCGGCGTGATGCAGCACCATTTCTTCACTCCCGCGCCGGACGTCCGCCAAGCGCGCGACGACGTGCCCGCCGCCCTCGCCGAAGTGTTGAACCGAACGCTCGAGAAGGATCCCGCCGCGCGCTTCTCCGCTACTCGTGACATGCTCACGGCGCTCGAGGCCATCCCCTTCTCGGAGGGCGACCGGCGCGAGAGCGAGCAAGCGCTGCGCGAGCTGGTGCAGGGCACGGCGATCGCGAAGGTACCGGCGCGCTCCCTCCCCCCGCTTCCCGAAAGCCCCACCATGCCGCTCGCGCCCGCCGTGCCTCGCAGGCGGCGGCGCCTGCCCGTCCGCGTGGGCGTGGCCGCTTCCGGCGTGCTCCTGCTCGGACTCGCCCTCGGCGTGATGCGCCTGACGGCGCGGCGCGGCGATGCGACCCCCGGTCCTCTGCCGGCTCCGGCGTCACCCCCGACCGTGCAGCCGGCCAGCCCGCCCCCGGCCGCCCAGCCGCGCGCGGCGCGGCCGCCCGGCGGCAAGCTGCGGGTGCTCACCAGTCCCTCCTACGCCGAGATCCTGATCGACGGCGACAGCGTCGGCGCGGGTAGCGCCTTCGACCTCCCGCTCGCGGTGGGCGAGCGGCGGCTCGAGGTGCGGGCGCGGGGATACAAGTCGTTCGACACGACGCTCGTCGTCACGGCGGGCAGCACGGTCACACTAGG
>QHTX01000001.1:0-5627 GCA_003220975.1 Gemmatimonadota bacterium
CGGCGCCGAGGCTCGCCGCCGCTTCCGCGAGCGCGGGGTCCAGCTGGCGGTAGCCCGCGAGCACCGCGCGGCCAGTGATCGGGAGATTGCGCACCAGATACGCGAGCGGCAGCAGGAACACGGTGCCGACGAGGACCCAGCGGAGCGCCAGCGGGGCGTGCACGCTGAACGTGGTCGTGAGCGCGATCGCGAACACGGTACCGGGCAGGGCCCAGGGGAGCGCGATGAGGGTCTCGATCGGCCCGCGCCACCGGTCGCGGGGGGAGGGGGCATGGAGGGCACGGGGGGCACGGGGGGCACGGGGGGCACGCTGCCCGCGTGCGAGCGCCCCGGCCGCGAGCGCCAGCGCGACGGCGCCGAGGGTGCTGGCCGCCGCCATCCACAGCGAGTTCACGAGCGGCCGCAGCCGCTCGGGCTCTCCGAACAGCCGTTGATAATTGACGAAGCTCAGGACGGGCGGCAGCGCCTCGGTGGTCCAGCTGCTGTAGGGCACGAGCGACACCAGCGCGAGCGTGAGGTGCGGCAGCAACAGCAGCACGGTGAAAAGCCAGCCCGCCGTCGCCGCCAGCGCGCGGATCGGGGCACGGCGGATGGGCCGGCGGGGGGGAGCCGCTCCCTTGCCGAGCGCAGCGAGGAGTTCGTCCCCCTCGGTGCGACGCAGCAGGGCGAGCCCGAGGGCGGCGACGAGCGCGAGCGCCACGGTCTCGACCATCGCCAGGGGCAGCTCGCCGTTGAGCTTGGTGGCGACGATCTGCGTCGTCATGACGCGGAAGCCGCCGCCGAACACGTACGGCGCGCTGAAGGAGCCGAGGGCCGTCATGAAGACGAGTAGCGCGGCGCCGGCGAGCGACGGGCGCAACAGCGGGAATGTGACCCGGCGCAGCGTCTCCCACCGCCCGGCGCCCAGCGCGTGCGCCGCCTCGAGCATCGACGCGTCGAGCTTGGCGAGCCCCGCGCGCGTCAGGAGATAGAAGTAGACGTACATCGAATAGGCGTGGACGAGCAGGATCGCCCCGGCGCCCTGGAGGCGCCAAGGCGGCCCGCGCAGCCCGAAGACGGCCTGGACCGCACGCGCCACGAACCCGGACTCGCCGTATAGGAAGAGGAAGGCCAGCACGCCCACGAAGGGCGGCAGCACGGCGGGGAGCGCGATCAGTGAGCCCAGGGCCTTGCGGCCCGGGAACTCGAGCCACTCGAACAGGAACGCGAGCGGCACACCGATCGCCGCCGCCAGCGCCACGCTGGCGAGCGAGATCCACAGGCTCGCCCACAGCGCGCCCCACTCGCCCGGCCGGGAGACGAACGTCGCGACCGCGTCGCCCCGGACCGAGTCGGCGACCACGATGGCGACGGGGTAGAGGACGAGCCACGCCAGCAGCAGGGTGAACGCCGGGCGCGCGAGCCGCGCGCTCACGCGCGCTCCTCGGGGAACGTCAACACGCCGGCCGGCTCCAGGTATACCCGGTCGCCCACGCGCGCCGCCTCCGGCCCCGCGAGCACCTCCAGCCGCTCGCCGCGCTCGGTCTCGACCTGGTAAAACGCCGCGGCGCCGGTGTAGCGCCGCTCGCGCACCGTGCCGGGCACCCCCGCGTCCGCGAACCGCAACCGCTCCGGCCGGACGACCAGCACCTCGCCATCATGCGCGCCCAGGGCGCGGGCCGTGGCGCCCCCCCCTCGCACGACGTTCGCCCGGCCGACGAAGGTCGCCACGAACAGGCTGGCAGGCCGCTCGTACAGCTCGTCCGCCGCGCCCACCTGCTCCAGCCGTCCGTCATTCAGCACGGCGACGCGGTCCCCCAGATCGAAGGCCTCTTCCTGCTCGTGGGTCACGAACAGGGTCGTAATCCCGACCCGCTTGATCAGCGCGCGCAGCTCGCGCCGCGTGCGCTCCCGCAGCGTCGGATCGAGGTTCGAGAGCGGCTCGTCGAGCAGCAGCACGCGCGGCTCGGGCGCGAGCGCCCGCGCCAAGGCGACGCGCTGTTGCTGGCCTCCCGACAGCTCCTGCACCTTGCGTCCCTCGAATCCCGCGAGGCCGACGAGGGCGAGTACCTCGGCCACCTTCTGCCCGGCCGCTCCCGGCTCCGGGCTCCCTTTCAGTCCAAACGCCACGTTCCCTCCCACGTCGAGGTGGGGAAACAGGGCGTAGTGCTGGAACACCATGCCGCAGCGGCGGCGCGCCGGCGGCACGGCGGTGACGTCTTCCCCATCGATCACGAGGCGTCCGGCATCCGGCGCCTCGAAGCCGGCCAGCAGACGGAGCACCGTCGTCTTCCCGCTGCCCGACGGTCCGAGCAAGGCGACGATCTCGCCCCGCGGGATGCCGAGCAACAGCGGGCCCACCCTCACCGTGGGAGACCACTGTTTGTGCACGCCGTCCAGCAGCACGAACGGCGTCACCGGCTCCTCCCCCGGACGTTCCGGTCCCAGTAGCGCATCCAATCCGCCTCGTGCGCGGCCAGCAGGTCCCAATCCACGTCGGCGGCTTTCATCTCCCGGCGCACCGCGCGGGCCCACGCGGGCAGCGAGTCGGCGACGAGGTCGAGCCGGGCCGGCAGCCGGTACGCTTCGCGCGTCGCGAGGAGCTGCGCTGCGACGCTGCCGACGTACTCCACGAACGCCTCCGCCACGGCGCGGTGGCGCGCGTTCCGCACGACGCCGATCGCGTCCTCGATCACCGGGGTGCCGCTGCGCGGGAAGCGGTAGCCGAGCGGCAGCCCGTCGCGCCGGTTGAGCAGGATGTCGGGCAGATCCCAGATCGTCACCAACCCCTCCTGGCGCACGATTTTCTGATCGAGGAGGGGCCCGTTCAGCACGTACTCCTTGGTCTGCCCGTCGAGCCGGCGCAGCCACTGGAAGCCCGTCGCGGTGTCGCCCGTCTGCTTCAAGCCCCGCTCGATGATCATCCCCCACACGGCGCGCATCGTCCCCGAAGCCAGCGGGTCACGGATCAGGACCTGCCCCTTCCACCGGGGGAGCAACAGGTCGTCCCAATCCTGCGGCGCCCGGTCCGGTGGCACCGCCTGCTCGGCGTACACGATCACGGCGGGAGTCTCGTACGCGGCGAAATACACATCGCCCGGGGCGCGGCCATGCGCGTCGATGGCGCCCGCCCAGCTGGGCCGAAACGGCGCGAGCAGCGAATCGCGCGCCCCGCGGGCGAAGATCGCCGCAGGACCGCCGAACCACACGTCGGCCTGGGGGTTGGCGCGCTCCGAGCGCAGCCGGTCGTACACCTCCTGCGAGCCCATGTCGAGCCAGCGCACATCGACCTCGGGATGCAGCTGCTCGAAGCGACGCTCGAGCAGGGTGAGCAGATCTCGACCGTGGGGGCTGTAGATCACCAACGGAGTGCGGCCGTCGCCCCGACACGCGATTGAGAGCAGGACTAGCAGAGGAGCGGCGACGAGCCAGTGCGGAATGCGGAATGCGGAGTGCGGAATTGCAGGGGAAGGTCCGATCCTCGATGCCGACCGTCGGGTTCGACACGCGCACGGTCCACTCCGCATTCCGCACTCCGCATTCCGCATTCTATCGCTTGCCGAGCGCGAGGAGATTCGCAAAAAGCCGGTAGGCGCCAGGGACGCCGGCCGGGAGTTGTCTGAAGAAGCTCAGCCCCGTGTAGACGTACGTGCCCTGGCCGACCGCCGCGACGAGCAGGCCGCCAAAGAGCGGGGGCTCACCGGGGTCGTGCGTCTCCAGGAGGGGGGTGTAGGCCGCGTCCCAGTCATGGGCGAAGTACAGCCCCCGCTCCTGCACCCACCCCGCCCAGTCGTCCGGCCCGATCTCGTTCGGCACGTGGAAGACGCGATGCGCCGCATCGCGCTCCGTCACCGGCGCCGTCTCGTCGGTGACGCGGTCGTGGGGGCGGGCGATCGACAGGCGGTATGGTGCGAAGTTGCCGTTCACGAACGGGTATTGCTGGTATACCTTTCGTCACATAATCAAGGAGCCGGCCATTGTTGGCCACGAGCGCGGGCTCGGTCTCGTAGGCGCGGCTGCCGATCACGATCGCGTCGTAGCGCGACAGGTCGCCGCGGGCGAGCGTGTCCGGGCCGAGCAGCTCGAGCGGCACCCCGACCGCCTGCAGCGCCTCCGGCACGCGGTCCGAGGCGCCGCGCACGTATCCCACCCGCGTGACGGCGGGCAGCGCGATGCGCGCGGCCCGCAGCTCCGCGGTCGAGGCGTGAGCGACCGGCCGCGGCCGAATGTGAGGGTAGTCGATGACCGCGAGCGCGCCCTCCTTCCGCTCGCCCGCCGTCACTGCGGCGGCCTGGAGCGCGTAGACGCCGGGCCGCGCCCCCGGCGGAAGCGCGACGGTGACCGTGAGGCTCTTGGCCTCATCCTCGCGCTGAAACGAGAGGCTCTCGGCCGGCGCGGCCGCCCAACCGGAGGGCGGCGTGACCACGACCTGCGTCGCGGCGGGCCCGCGCGCGCGGTTCGTCACCGTGATGGTGAAATGCCGCGGTCCGCCTGCAGCGCCATCGATCGGCCAGACAACCAAGTCGGGCGTCACCGCCACATCGAACGGCTGCGTCACGACGATCGGCCGACGCACCTCGCCGATTCCCTGATCGCGATAGCGGTACACGACCTCGCGGCGCAGCGTCACGGGCTGCCCGGCGATGGTGAGCCGCGCGGCCATCTCGACGAGCGAAGGCTCGAAAGGCAGGCCGCGCCAGTCGGCGGGCGTGCCCGTCCAGTCGTACAGGCCCCCGGCGAGGGGGTGCCGCAGGAAATAGGGCTGAGACCGGGGCGCATCGGGCGCGACGGTGACGGCGAACCGCCGGGTGGCGAGCGCCCCCTGCGGCACGGGCGAGGTCGCGGCGTCGAGTCGCTCAACTTTCCAGCCAGGGGGCGCCGTCACGTCGATGCCGTCGAGCGTCACTCCCCCGGCTCCGGCATTCCACACGGTCGCTTCTACCTCGAGCCGCTCGCCCGGGATCACGATGCCGTCGTCCACGAAGCCGTCGATCGCCACGCCGGCCGCTGCCGCGAGCGCGTGCTCGAGGCTCTCGCGCTGCTCGGCGTCGGTCTCACCCACCGTCCCCCGCCCCAGTTCGCGCAGCGCACGCACGAGCAGCGGGACGATCGCCGCCGGACGCGACGGGTTGAGCCGCACCCGCGCCGAATCGAGCAGCGCGACGTAGCGGGCCCTGCCGTGCAGCACCGTGTCCACCCCGGCGAAGAGGCCGTCCCCGTCCTTCGTCCCTCGTCGGCCGTCGCGCCACTCGACAAACGCCAGCCGGTCGACGCTGGGCCCCGCCCGCTCGAACTGCCCCATGTCCTGGGACCGGTGCCGGCTGCGGCCCGCCATCGCGATCTGGTGGTACGAGCGTCCCGCCAGGGGATCGAGCGCCCCGCCGTCGAGTCGCAGCGTCGTAGCGCCGGTGTCGGACCAGGCGGCGCGGTACAGCTTCACCGGCCCCCAGCTCGAATCGCGCAGGGTCTCGAATGCCTGGCGCGCCACGATGCCGGCCACCTGATGCTGCCCGTGCCCGTCGCGCGGAGTGCCGGAGAAGATCGACACGACGATCTGCGGCCGGAACCGGCGGATCACCGCGAGCACGTCGACGAGCAGCGAGTCCCGGGGCCAGAAACGGAACGTCTCGTCGGCGGTCTTGGAGAAG
>QHTX01000001.1:5654-9456 GCA_003220975.1 Gemmatimonadota bacterium
GAGCAGCTCCTCCGTGCGGATGATGCCGAGCTCGGGGCCGAGCTCCGGCCCGATCAGGTTCTGCCCGCCTTCGCCCCGGCTGAGCGAGAGGTAGGCCGCCCGCACCCCCATGCCGCGGGACAGGATGGCGAGCAGCTCGGTGTCCTCGTCGTCGGGGTGGGCGCCGATCACGAGGACGCGCTTGTTCGCCCCCAGCTGTTTCAGGGCGCCGGCCAACGCCGCGACGCCGCCGGTGCCGGGTGGGGTGAATTGGCCCACCGCGGCGCCGGCGGCGCCGATCCACAGACCGAGGCTACACCCGAGCGCGCGCCGCACTATTGCGAAAGGTAAGTGACCCCGCCTTTCATAACGAACCGGACGCGCTCGAGTTCCGTGATGTCCTTCAGCGGGTCGCCCTGCACCGCGACCAGGTCGGCGTAGGCGCCGGGCGTCACGGCGCCCAGGTCCGGCTGGCCCAGGAGCTCGGCCGCGAGCGACGTGCCCGACTTGATGGCCTGCATCGGCGTCATACCGTACTGCACGTAGTACTCGAACTCCTTCGCCTGGTTGATCTCGGTCCAGGGGAAGCCGCCCACATCGGTGCCCAACACGATCTTGACGCCTTTCTTGAGGGCGCGCTGGAACGCGAGGCGCTGGTGCTCGACCATCGGCTCCCACGGGCCGCCCCGCGGCCCCGCGACGTAGCGCCCGACGGTCACGGTCGGGACCCAATAGACGCCACGCGCCACGAGCACGTCCATGAGCGAGTCCGTCATCCCGTCGCCGTGCTCGATCGTGTTGACGCCGGCGCGCAGGGCCGCCGCGATCCCGTCCGCGCCGATCGCATGCGCCGCCACCTTGCGGCCGAGCCGGTGCGCCTCGTCCACGATGGCGCGGGCCTCGTCGTCGGTGAAGTTCACCCAGCTGTGGAGCACGGAGTCGGGCGTGAAGTAATAGCGGCGATCACTGTAATACTTGATCCAATCGGCCCCGTGGGCGACCTGCTCGCGCACCGCGAGCCGCGCGCCCTCGACGCCGTCCACGGGCTGGACGCCATGCGGCAGCTCCAGCTCCCAGTTGTCCGACACGATGGGATACATCCCGGTCGGCGCCATCGCGCGCGTGGAGGCGAAGATGCGGGCGCCCGGGATCTCGCCGCGGTTCACCGCGCGCTTCACGTCCACGTCCGCGTACATCGCGCCCTCGGTCTCCAGGTCCCGGATCGTCGTGAATCCATGCTCGAGCGCGATGCGGGCGTTCCGCGCCGCGAGGATGGCGCGGTAGGGGATCGACTGGTAGAGGAGCTGCACGTTGTACGACTCGGCCGTCGGGTCGCCCTGGAGCAGCAGGTGCGTATGCGTGTCGATGAAGCCCGGAAGCACGGTCAGCGGCGACAGATCGATCACCCGCGCGCCCTTCGCCTGGCCCTGGACCTGGGCGAGCGGACCGACGGCCTTGATGCGCTCCCCTTCGATCAGGATCGCCACGTTGCTCTGGGGCGCGTCCGCACGCCCGTCGATCAGACGGCCCGCCTTCACCAGGATCAGCGCGGGTGCGGGGCTCGTGGCCCGGGGCGGCGCCTGCGCCGCGAGCGAGATGGACAGCGCGAGCGGGAGAGCCAGTTGCAGCGCCGAACGCATCGAGACGCTCCTGTGAAGGCGAGAGGAAGGCGTGTATGTTACCAGCAGGAGGCCTCCATGGCGACCACGGTCACCGCGCCGGAACGGAAAGTCAGCGCCGCCGAGGCACGGGAAGTCGCCGAAGCCGCGCGAGAGCAGGAGTGGGCCGCGCCGAGCTTCGTGCGCGATCTCTTCCTCGGCAAGCTCCGGATGGAGCTGATCCATCCCTATCCCGAGTCGGCACCCGACGACGCCGAGCGCGCGCGCCCGTTCCTCGAACAGCTGGAGCGGTTCCTGCGCGACAAGGTGGACTCCGACCGGATCGACCGCGAAGGCGAGATCCCCGACGAGGTGATCGAGGGCCTGCGGGAGCTCGGCGCGTTCGGGATCAAGATTCCGCGCGAATACGGCGGGCTCGGGCTGTCGCAGCTTTCCTATATGAAGGCGATCGAGCTCGTCTCGTCGGTGGACGGATCGCTCACCGCCCTGCTCTCGGCGCACCAATCGATCGGGGTGCCGCAGCCGCTCAAGATGTTCGGGACCGAGCAGCAGAAGCAGCGCTACCTGCCGCGCCTGGCGAAGGGGGCGATCTCGGCGTTCGCGCTCACGGAGCCGGGGGTCGGGTCCGATCCGGCCGCGCTCGAGACCATGGCCGTGCCGAGCGAGGACGGCGCGGCGTGGATCTTGAACGGCGAGAAGCTGTGGTGCACCAACGGGACGCGGGCCGAGATCATCGTCGTGCTCGCCCGCACGCCGTCGAAGTTCGTGAACGGCAGGGAACGACGGCAGATCACGGCGTTCATCGTCGAGACCGACTGGCCCGGCGTGAAGGTGGAGCACCGCTGCCACTTCATGGGTCTCAAGGCGATGTACAACGGCGTCATGCGCTTCACGAACGTGCGGGTGCCGCAGGAGAACGTGCTGTGGGAGGTCGGGAAGGGCCTCAAGCTCGGGCTGACCACCCTCAACACCGGCCGCCTCACGCTGCCCATCTCGTCCGTCGCCGCGGGCAAGCGCTGCCTCGAGATCGCACGTGAGTGGGCGAGCACGCGCGTGCAGTGGGGGCAGCCGATCGGCAAGCACGACGCGATCGCGCAGAAGATCGGGACGATGACGGCGAACACCTTCGCGATGGAAGCGGTGGCCGAGCTGTGCGGCGCCATGGCCGACCGGGGCGGCTACGACATCCGGCTCGAGGCGGCGATCGCGAAGCTGTACAACTCGGAGGCGGGGTGGCGGATCATCGACGACACGGTGCAGATCCGCGGCGGCCGCGGCTACGAGACCGCGGACTCACTGCGCGCCCGGGGCGAGAAACCGGTGCCGGTCGAGCGCATCATGCGCGACTTCCGCATCAACCTGATCTTCGAAGGTTCGAGCGAGATCATGCACCTGTTCATTGCGCGCGAGGCGGTGGACCGGCACCTCCAAGTCGCCGGCGACGTGGTGCTGCCCGGGAAGACCTTCGGCCAGCGGCTGCGGGGGCTGGTGCGCGCCGGGCTGTTCTACGCGTGGTGGTATCCGTCGCGCTGGCTCGGCTGGAGCTACTGGCCGAGGTACGCCGGCTTCGGCCCGCTGGCCAGGCACATCCGCTACGTCGAGCGGGGCTCGCGCCGCCTGGCGCGCAGCCTGTTCCATGCGATGCTCCGCTTCGGGCCGAAGCTCGAGTACCGCCAGGCCGTGCTGTTCCGCCTCGTGGACGCCGGGGCCGAGCTCTTCGCCATGGCGGCGTCGTGCGCGCGCGCGCAATGGCTGCTCCACAAGGACCCCGCCGCGGGCCGACGGGCGGTGCAGGTCGCCGACCTGTTCTGCCGCCAGGCGCGCGCCCGCGTGCGCGCGAAGTTCCAGGGACTGTGGCGGAACGACGACGTGCCGACCTACCGGGTGGCCCAGGAAGTCTTGGCTGGAGAGCACCGGTGGTTGGAAAGGGGAATGGTTGAATTAGGCGGATAGGCGGATAGGCGGATAGGCGGTTAGCCGGATAGAGAAAGCCGCTCGATCATCGCCCGGCGGGCACAGCCCGTCGGGCGACCGCCTTGTATAGACCCATGGTCGTTCTGCCAGCCTCGTCGCTCAACCTCGCGAACTCTCTCCATTCCCCCTCTGACAGGAGCTCGAGATCTCGCGCGAGCCGCCCGAAGTAGGTGAGCTCAGAGAGCGAGCCGAGCGCCATGTCCAAGAATCGGCGGAACTCTGGTTGGCCC
>QHTX01000001.1:9539-14327 GCA_003220975.1 Gemmatimonadota bacterium
AAAGCCCTGCGTAAGCCTGTAAGTGAGCAAAGCCAGGCGGTGGCAGTGCTGCCACGCCAGGAACTTTTCATAAGGCATCACGCGGGGACGTTACGGCGCGACGCAAGAGAACCAGCATCGAACGTTTGCGGCATGCATCGAACTGCCGCGCTGTTCGGCTATCCGGCTATCCGCCTATCCGGCTATCCGGCTATCCGGCTATCCGCCTAACCGCCTAACCGCCTATCACGCTGCCTGATGCGCAATCATGATCGACTTGAGCCGCTCCGGCGTGTCGCCCGCCGTGTCGCCGTACGGTGACGGGTGGCCCTCGGCGGTCAGTACGACACTGGGACAGACGAAGTCGTAGCGCCGGGCACCGATGCGCTCCGCCGCGGCCTGGGTCGCCACGGGCGTCGCGATGACGACCTGCTTGGCGCTCTGCTGCTCGGCCACCTTGGCCGCCGCCAGCACCCTCCAGGGATAGACCACCTGCCCGTCCACGATGACCGCGATGCGGCCGGCGATCTTCTTCACCGGGCGCTGGGTGCGATACAGGATCAGATCCTGGCTCACGCGGGCCCGGGACTCGTCAATCGCCGTGGCCAGCTTGTCCAGCACGGCGCCGCTCGGCAGGAAGTCGGGGTCCATCTCCGACGGGGCCGACTCGGCGATCGCCCCGATGGGGGCGAGGTTGGAGCCCAGCTTGATGAACGCCGCGACCAGCACGTCGAACTGCGCCCCCATCGCCCGCGCGGCGTTGGCGGCGATCTCGACCCCCTCGGGGGTGATGCCCAGCAGAATGCACCCGAGGTAGCCGCGCGCCGCGAGGTGCTGGCCCAACAGGGCACCGGCGGCCATACGGGTGGGGTAGAGGCTCTCGTGTTTGGCGGCCATGTGGTGGCAAGATAAGGGGCGGTGAACGGCGGTGAAAGACGGGGCGCGCCGAGCGATCGTCCCCGCCCTCCAGCGCCGTTCACCGCCCTTCACCGCCTTGCTTGTTATCTTTCCCCAGCCATTTCCAGGACGCAGCGCGTGCCGAAGAGCACTCTTTCGATCACCGACAATCGAACCGGCAAGCAGTACGAGATCCCGGTGCAGGACGGCACCGTCCGGGCCGTGGACCTGCGGCAGATCAAGACCGCCGAGGACGACCCGGGGCTGATGACGTACGATCCCGGGTTTCTCAACACCGCGGCGTGTCGCAGCGCCGTGAGCTACATCGACGGCGACCGCGGGATCCTGCGTTACCGCGGGTATCCGATCGAGCAGCTCGCGGAGCAGAGCACGTTCCTCGAGACCGCCTATCTGCTGCTACACGGCGAGCTGCCGTCGGCAGCGGAGCTGGACTCGTGGGTCTACAACATCACGCACCATACGATTATCCACGAGAACATCAAGAAGTTCATCGACGGCTTCCACCACGACGCGCACCCGATGGGCATGTTCGTGAGCACCGTGGCCGCCCTGTCGACGTTCTATCCCGAGGCCAAGCACATCAGCGACGAGGTGTCGCGTCGCAACCAGATCTTCCGCCTGATCGCGAAGGCCCCGACCCTCGCGGCCTTCGCGTACCGGCACTCGGTGGGCGCCCGCGCCAGATTTACGCGGGCGCTGAACAGCGGGACTACGTGCCGAACAAGACCCTCGAGCACGCCCTGGATGTGCTGTTCATCCTTCACGCCGACCATGAGCAGAACGCGTCGACCAGCGCGATGCGCGGGGTCGGGTCCACGCAATCCGATCCGTACTCCGCGATGGCGGCCGCCGCGGCGGCGTTGTACGGGCCGCTGCACGGCGGAGCGAACGAGGAGGTGCTCCGGCTGCTGCGGGAGATCGGCTCGAAGGACAACATTCCGGCCTACATCCAGCGGGTGAAGCATGGGGAGTTCCGGCTGTTCGGCTTCGGCCATCGCGTCTACAAGAACTACGACCCGCGCGCCAAGATCATCAAGCGCGTGGCCGAGGAAGTGTTCGACGTCACCGGGCGGAACCCGCTGATCGACATCGCGGTGGAGCTCGAGCGCATCGCGCTCCAGGACGAGTACTTCGTGACCCGGAAGCTCTACCCCAATGTGGACTTCTACTCGGGGATCATTTACGAGGCGATGCGGTTCCCGATGGACATCTTCCCGGTGGAGATGCTGCTCGACAAGGAGCAGAAGATCGCGCGCCCGCGCCAGATTTACGCGGGCGCTGAACAGCGGGACTACGTGCCGATCGAGCAGCGCGGCTAGCGACGCCGCCGGCCGCCCACCCGCGCCCGCACCGACCGCGCCGGCCGCGCCGGCTCGAGCTTGAGCGCCCGCGGCTGCAGCGGCGGGACCGACGGCTCGAAGCCGGGGATGACTTCCCGCGGGAACACCTGGCCGACCAGTTTCTCGATGTCCCCCATCAGCAGCCACTCGTCGGGCGACAGCAGCGTGAGCGCGAGGCCGCGCGCTCCGGCCCGCGCCGTCCGGCCCACCCGATGCACGTACACCTCCGGATCGTGCGGGACGTCGAAGTTCACCACCATGCGGATCCCGTCGACGTCGATGCCCCGCGCCGCGATGTCGGTCGCGACCAGCACGTCGGCCGCCCCGCTGCGGAACGCGTCGAGCGTGCGCGTGCGGTGGCTCTGCGCCTTGTCGCCGTGGATCGCATGCGCCGGAATCCCCTCGCGCCGCAGGAACGTGACCAGCTTGTCCGCCCCGTACTTGGTGCGGGTGAAGATCAGCGTCTGACCCGCCGGCTTCGCCTGCAGGATCTTGGCGAGGACGCCGCGCTTCTGCAGCTTGTCGACCGCGACGATGACGTGCTCCACTCCCTCGGCGGGCGTGGCCCGGCGCCCGATCTCGACGGAGGCGTGGCCGTCGAGCGCCCGGCGCGCCAGCGCGTCGACCTCCGGGGAGATCGTGGCCGAAAACAGCATCGTCTGGCGCTTGTCGGGGAGCGCGGCGAGGATGCGGCGCACGTCGGGCGCGAACCCCATGTCGAGCATCCGGTCCGCCTCGTCGAGCACCAGCACCTCGAGCCGCGAAAAGTCCACGTGCCCGCGCTCCATGTGGTCGAGCAGCCGTCCGGGCGTCGCGACGACGATGTCGGCGCCGTGCTTCAGCGCGCGGGTCTGCGGCTCCATCCCGACGCCGCCGTACACCGCCGCCGCGGTGACGCGGACATGCCGCCCGTACGCGCGCGCGCTCTGCAACACCTGCTCCGCCAGCTCGCGGGTGGGGACGAGGATCAGCGCCCGCAGCGCGTGTCCCCTGTCACCCCCCGCGAGCCGCTGGAGGATCGGCAGCATGAACGCGGCGGTCTTGCCGGTGCCCGTCTGGGCGGAGCCGATCAGGTCGCGCCCGGCGAGGGCGAGCGGGATCGCTTCCTGCTGGATCGGCGTGGGCCGCGCGTAGCCTTCGTCGGCCACGGCGCGTAACAACTCGGGCGCGAGCCCGAGAGATTGAAAAGACATACTACTCCTGACTGCGTCGAGGAAAGGCGTCCAGGAGAATCGTCGAGGGACACCGTACACTACGGGTCTCCTCGACGTCGTCCCTCGACGTCGTTTCTGGACGACTCTTGATTTCGAACCTAGGGATTGAGCCTACAGATGCGAGGCCCGCTCCTGAGCGGGACCGTCCTACGGAAGGATGCCAGCTCGCGGTTCTTACTTGCGCCCGAACTGTAGCTAGGAGGGGCCGCAGCGTCAAGGACGAATCCCGTCCCCGGTTGACAAACCGCCGCCGCCAGGCGATCATTGGCGCGAGCGCAAACAGCCAGAGACCGTTCCGAGGACCTGGGCTTCCGCCCACGGTCCTTTGGTGTTTCTGGAGGCTCTCACGGAAACGAGGTCGGCACGTGGAAGTACTGGTAGGTGACAGCGACCGACTCGAGTACGTCCTGAAGAAGTTCCGCCGGCAAATCACCAAGGCCGGGCTGTTCCAGGACATGAAGCGGAAACGCTTCTACGAGAGCCCCGGCGCTCAGCGGCGGCGGAAGGATAAGGCAGCGGCGCGTCGCAAGGCGAAGTCCGCTCGCCGTCGCGAACACTATTAAGTCAGGAGTTACAGCAGATGGCACGCATCACCGGTATCGTGAAGTGGTTCAACGACGCGAAGGGCTTCGGCTTCATCACGCCCGAGAACGGCGAAAAGGACTGCTTCGTGCATCACACCGCGATCCAGGCGCAGGGCTTCAAGTCCTTGGCCGAGGGCGAGCGGGTCGAGTTCGACGTCGTGCAGGGTCAGAAGGGCCCGGCGGCACAGAACGTCGTCAAGCTCTAAACCACGCGCGGTACCAGAAGAACGAACGGCGCCATCCGATGGACGGCGCCGTTTGCGTTTGTGCTCCCCCCCCCCCGGCTACGACCGCAGCACGATGCGCATCGCGCGGGTCTCGAGCTCGATGTCCCAGGCGGCGATGCGGGGCAGCACGAACTCCTCGCAGTCGTCCGGCGTGAGCGAGTCGGCAGCCGTGTCGAGGAACTCGAGCAGCCGCATCCGCGCGTCGAGGTAGCTCGAGCCGTCGCGCGTCGCCGCGACGCGGAGCCCCACTTCGTCGTCGAGCTTCCGCCGCACGAAACCCTGCGCCACCTCGAGCAACCGCCCCACGATGAGGCTTTGGAGCGCCCCGCCGTCCGGCTTCGCCACGCGGCGCGCGAGGGTGCGCTGGCGCGCCGGCTCCCCCAGCGCGAGCATGAGCTTCCAGGCCCGCACATCGGGGCGCCGCCGCCCCACCACTTCCCGAGCCCGCTCGACCCGCGCGCACGTCGGCAGGTCGTTGCGGTGCAGCCGCAGAAACTTGGCCATCGGGACGTACAGGTCGCTCCGT
>QHTX01000001.1:14433-15777 GCA_003220975.1 Gemmatimonadota bacterium
ACCTTCACGGGCTGCTTGAGGGGCAAGGCTGCGGGCATCGCGCTCGGGCTCCTTTCGGGGCGAACATGAAAAACGCCCGCGGCGTACGTCGGCGGCAGGACGGGGGCGCACACCGCGGGGTCGACAAGTATAGCTAGGACAGGGGGTTAATGGTAGCCGCCCTCCCCTTCCGGAGCAGCGCCACCGACCCTACCACGATGATGATCGCGAAGCTGAACCACTGGACGGCGTACGAGAGATGGGGCCCGTCGGACAGTTCGGGAGCGGGCCAGCGGATGAGACCGGGCGGTAAAGGACGGTTGAGCGCGGTGGAGGGCGGTAACTGCTGGATTACGAACGGAAGCAACCGATACGGCACCGAATCCTGGAGCCGCGCTGGGTCCACGTCGCCACGGGCTCGAGGCGCCGACATGCCGAGCCCCAGCACATCCGCGCTGTCCGCCTCGCGATACGCGCCCTCGTCCACGTGGTAGCCGTCCGGGGAGGGGGCCCAACCCCGGTCCACCAGCACGGCCCCGCCATCGGCGAGACGGAGCGGGGTAATGAGGTCGACCCCCGGAATGCCCTCGTAGCTGCGCCCGCGCCACAGCCGCTCGTGCGCGTAATCGTAGATCCCGCGGGCCCGCAGCCGCCGGTCGCGGACCGAGTCCGCGGTGAGCGCCCCCCCTGCCCCCCCTGTGACCCCGAGTGGCGGGCGCTCGCGGGCGGCCAGCGCCGCCGCGTTCCACGCCCGCCGCTGCCGCAGACGGTCGAGCTGCCACACGCCCAGCCGCACGCAGACGGCGGCGACCGCGAGCGCGAACACCAGCCCAGCCCAGTCGCGCCGCCTGAGCCTCACGGCCTCCCCCGCACCAGGGCTAGCTTCTTCGCGCGCGAAAGCCGGCGCAGCGCCGCCTCGCGCCGCAGTGCAGCCGACCGGTCGGGCTGGCGCTCGCGATATACCAAGTGTACCGGCCGCCGCGCGCGGGTGTAGGCGCTTGCGGTGCCCGCGCGATGCCGCGACAGGCGTCTCGCGAGATTATTCGTAATGCCGGTGTAGAGGGTGCCGTCGCCGCAGCGCAGCATGTACACGGTCCACATGCTTGCCGCTTCCCGCCTCCCTCTTCCCCCTTCCCGCCTATTCGAGCCTGGCGTCGAGCGTCACCTGCGGAATGCCCTTGAGCGCGCGCGACACGGGGCAGCCGGTCTTCGCCTCCTCGGCCGCCCGCTGAAAGGCGGCCTGGTCGAGTCCGGGCACCTTGCCTCGCACCTTGAGCTCCATGCGCGTGATCGTGGGCGTCCCACTCACCATCTCCAGCGTGCAGGCGGCGTCGGTCTGCACGCGCGTGGCCGGCTTGCCAGCCT
>QHTX01000160.1:0-425 GCA_003220975.1 Gemmatimonadota bacterium
TGGGGCAGCGCTTCGAGGTCGTGCCCAAGTTTCAAAAGGATTATCGCGTGGTGGACCGGCCCGAGTACAACCTGGTCTCGATGCAGCAGCGGGCCGATCCGGACGCCTTCTACCTGAACGACGGGAAGGGGCACTTCACCTTCGTGCCCTGGACTAAGGGCCGCTTCCTGGACGAGACCGGCAAGCCGCTCGCCACGGCGCCGGAATACTTCGGCCTGTCGGCCAGGTTCACGGATGTGGACGGTGACGGTGCGCCGGACCTCTATGTGTGCGACGACTTCGAGGATCCGGACCTGTTCTGGCTGAACGACGGCACGGGCACGTTCCGGGCCGTGCCGCGTCTCGCCGTGCGGAACACGAGCAACTCCTCGATGGCGGTCGATTTCTCCGACGTGGACCGGGACGGCAACGTGGACATCCTGGTC
>QHTX01000160.1:485-3428 GCA_003220975.1 Gemmatimonadota bacterium
TGGCAGCGCAACACGCTCCTTCGCAACCGCGGCGACGGGACATTCGAGCAGATCGCGGCCTACGCAGGCATCGAGGCCTCTGACTGGACGTGGGACGTGCTGTTCCTGGACGTGGACCTGGACGGCTACGAGGACGTGCTCGCCACCACCGGTCATCTGTGGGACGTAATGGACGCGGATACGTGGGAGCGGATCCGGACGACGTTCACCGGGGCTGCCTGGCGGCGGGAGCTTGCCCTCTTCCCGAAGCTGGCCCTCAGGAGCGTCGCCTTCCACAACAACGGCGACCTGACGTTCTCGGATGTTGGTGAGCGGTGGGGGTTCGGCGGCGATGACGCCATTTCGCACGGGATGGCGACGGCGGACCTGGACGGGGACGGCGGTCTCGACGTCGTCGTAAACCGGCTCAACTCGCCCGCGGCCGTGTTCAGGAACGACGCCGGGGCGCCGCGTGTGGCCGTACGGCTGCGCGGCGCGGCACCGAACACCGCGGGTGCCGGCTCGAAGATTCGCGTGCTCGGCGGCCCGGTACCGGTGCAACAGAAAGAGGTCGTGCTCGGGGGAACGTACCTCTCGGGGTCCGACCCTCTGTACACGTTCGCCGCCGGCACGGCCCAAGACCTCACCATCGAGGTTGACTGGCGGCGCCGCGGGCATTCCGTGGTGCGCGCGGTGAAGCCCAACCGCGAGTACGAAATCATCGAGCCGCCTCCGGGCCCGGCCACCGCGCGGCCCGCGGCTGTGCCGGCGCACCCCGAGGCGCCGTGGTTCCGCGATGTCTCGACCCTACTCGGCCACCGCCATGTAGAGACGCCGTACAACGACTGGACTCGTCAGCCGCTCCTCCCCCAGGCGTTGAGCCAGCTCGGACCTGGGGTGACGTGGTACGACGTCGACGGCGACGGCCAGGAGGACCTGTTGATCACGTCGGGGCGCGGCGGCGTGCTCGCCTACTATCGGAATGATCGCGGCCGGTTCAACCGGGTCGATCTGCACGTGGCTCCGGCTCGCTATGACGAGACCACGGCGCTGCCGCTGCCCGACGGTAAGGGTGGCACGACGCTGCTCGTGGGGCAGTCGAACTACGAGTCGCTCACGCCGGGGGAGGCGGCCGGCGTGCCCAGCGTGTTGGCGATCACCCCTGGCACCGGCCGCACGACGCCGCTCATCCCTGGTGATGTGCCGAGTGTTGGACCGCTCGCCGTGGCGGACGTTGATGGGGATGGCGACCTGGACCTGTTCGTGGGCGGGCGCGTCGCGCCGGGCGCGTATCCGGAGCCGGTTTCGTCACGGCTGTTTCGGAACGAGGGCGGTCGCTTCGTGTTGGACGAGGTCAACACGCGCTTGCTCCAGGATGTCGGGATGGTCTCGGCGGCCGTCTTCTCGGACGTAAACGGGGACGGCTGGCCTGATCTCATCGTCGCGCCGGAGTGGGGATCGCTCCGGCTGTTCCTCAACGACCACGGCCGTTTCCGCGACGCTACCGCTGACTGGGGACTGGACAAGATCGTGGGTCGCTGGAACGGCGTGACAACGGGCGACCTGGACGGGGACGGGCGTCTCGACATCGTCGCGACCAGCTGGGGCCGCAATACCAAGTATCACGTCGACGCCGCGCACCCGCTCTTCCTCTACTTTGGGGATTTCAGCGGGTCCCGACGCTGGGACATGGTCGAGGCCCAATACGACGATCGGCTGCACGCGATCGCTCCCCTCACGCCGCTCGGCCGGCTCATGACCGCGCTGCCGGCGGTCCGCCTCCGCACCCGGACGTTCGCCGCATACGCGAACGCGACCCTCGGTGACGTCCTCGGTCCCGCGCTCGCGCGCGCTCAGCGCCTCGAGGCTGTGACGCTCGACCACGAGGTCTTCTTCAACCGAGGGGGGAGGTTCGAGGCGGTGCCGCTGCCCGCGGAGGCGCAGTTCGCCCCGGCGTTCTACGCGGGCGTGGCGGACTTCGACGGTGACGGCCACGAGGACCTGTTTCTCTCGCAGAACTTCTTCCCCACGGAGATTGGAACGCCTCGCTACGATGCTGGTCGCGGGCTGCTCCTACGCGGCCGGGGCGACGGCACGCTCGAGCCGGTCCCCGGCCAGGTCTCGGGCATCATGGTGTACGGGGATCAACGCGGGGCGGCCTTCGCCGATTACGACGGGGACGGCCGGACCGATCTCGTTGTGTCGCAGAACGGGGGGGAAACCAAGCTCTATCACAACGAACACGCCCGTCCCGGGCTGCGCGTGCGCCTCCGCGGCGGCGCGGGGAACCCGCACGGGATCGGCGCGTTGCTGCGGATCGCCTACGATGATGGTTCGCGCGGTCCCGCGCGGGAAATCCACGGCGGATCCGGCTACTGGTCGCAGGATGGCGCGGTGCAGGTGCTCGGCATGGAAGCGAGCAAACGACCCGTCGCCTTGTGGGTTCGCTGGCCGGGCGGGCTCCAGACGTCGGTGTCCCTCACCCCGGGGCAGCGAGAGGTGATCGTCCATGTGCCGCGCTAGCCCTTTGGAGCGGGCACGCGTATCATTGCGCTTCGCTCTTATGAGACTGCTGCGCGTGGTCGCGGGGCTGTGCGCTGTGCTCGCGTATGCCGGCTGCCGTCTGGAGACGGCGCCGGCGGGGTTGCCGTACCTCGTCCTCGATCCCATCATCGATTCCCTGTTCGTCGGAAATCAGGCGCCCCGTCCGTCGGTCACCTACTATGACGGCGCCGGGCGGTCGCGCACTCCCGCGGCCACGGAGATCAGGTGGGCGAGCAGCGATACGGCGGTGCTCGCCGTGGATAGCGTGACCGGCCGGATGACCGCTCGCCGGCGCGGCCTCGCGTTCATCGTCGCGACCGTGCAAAACACGCAGGGCGGCGCGCTCGTGGTGGTCTCCAACACGCTCGACCTCACCCTGTTGCTCGACACCATCTACGTGATGCCCGGCGACACGTTCAT
>QHTX01000160.1:3470-18718 GCA_003220975.1 Gemmatimonadota bacterium
TGGTACGAAGCGCCGGCCTCGAACGGCGTGTACACGATCGACTCGGCGAGTGGGCGGCTCACCAGCCTCGCGGCCGGCGGTCCGGTTGCCTACATCGTGCACGCGGACACGATTGCCGACACGGGCGCCGTGTACGTGGTCAGCCTCACCGACACTACCGGCGGCGGCAAGTTTTTCTTCTCCGTCCTCGGGACGGTGATCACGCACGTCGGGGGCTCCGTGAGGGCGGCGAACTACAGGCGCAGCAACGACAAACTGGCGTTTCGCCTCTCCGGCACGCACCCCAGCGGCGTGTCGCTCCAAACCATTCAGATCACGTTGCCCGATTCGGTCATCGCGACCGGTTCGTATCCCATCGACTACCTGAGCCCGAGCGAGGCCGGCAATCTGCTGCCCTCGTCCCCGGCGTTCTGCGCCCCGCCGCGCCCGTGGGCGCTGTGGACGTCCCAGAGCCCGTCGATCATCGCGTTGTCGCGCCCGGTCGGCACCATCGGTCTCACCCAGATGGTCCCGATCTCGAACGGCATGGCGATCAGCGGTTGGTTCACGTACACGGCACAGCGCACCGATCTGTACACCGACCCTCTGGGCGTGCTGGCGATCCGCGGCAGCTTCGTGGCGCCGCTCGTCACGGATCGGACGACCTGCAAGTAGAAGACGGCGACACGCCTTGACGGATTCCTGACAATCAGGCGCCGCGCGACGCCGACTGCGGGGCGCTTTCCCTCTTGCGCCTCGCGCGAATCCGGGCTATCACATCGCGTAGTACGTGCAGTCGCAGGACCCTTCCGGTCGGCCGTCGACGCGCGCTTGGCCCACGCCACACCTACCGTGCGGCGCGCGTGAAGCAGTGATCACAAACCGTGCAGCGTAATCCCTTGGTGCGCGAGCGCCGGGGGCTCAGTCGCGCTTCGGGGGGATCGTATGCGCCGCGTTCCGTCCGTTCGTCGCTATCCTCGCTCTTCGTCCGCCCGTCGATGTAGTCGGCAGGCCGGTGTGGACCGGTCTCGGATCCGCGAGCCGGGGCCGGCCGCCGGCTCGTGCGTTTGTCGTGTTGCACGTTGACGACCTGACTCAGGTGAACTTTTCTGCGAGGACATCGCGATGAACACTTTGAACATTCGACGACTGTGTGTGGTCGCCGCGATCTTACTCGGCGTCGTCGCCAGATCGGGCTGGGCGCAGCAGGGCGTGGGATCGATCGCGGGCCGTGTAACGGACAGGGCGACGGGAGCTGCCCTGCCCGGGGTCCGGATTCTGCTGGCCAACACCAACCGCTCGACCTTCACGAACGCCGCGGGAGGCTACAGTCTGCCAGCGATCCCCGTAGGAAACCGGTTGGTCCGGGTGTCGACCATCGGCTACGGGGCGCAAAGTCAGGCGGTCACGGTGAGTGAGGGCGCGGTGGCAACCGCGGACTTCGCGCTCACGCAGGCCGCGGTCTCGCTCGACATCGTGACCGTGACCACCACGGGCGAGCAGCGGGGGCGCGAACTCGCGAACCCGGTGGCGGTGATCAAGGCACAGGATGTCGTGCAGCAAGCGCAGCCGGCCAACTTCGCCGACCTCCTCTCGGGCCGGGCGCCGAGCGTGCAGGTGCTCGAGGCCGGCGGCAGCGTCGGAACCGGCGTCCGGATTCGGATTCGCGGTGTCTCGAGCCTCTCGTTGAGCAACGAGCCGGCGTACTACGTGGACGGTGCCAAGGTAGAGGCGGGGGCGCGGGACAATGGGGCCACCCTGTCGATCGGCACGGGCGGCCAGGCCACCTCGCGCGTCAACGACCTCAATCCCGAAGACATTCAGTCTATCGAGGTGGTGAAGGGCCCGGCGGCCACCACGTTGTACGGGACCCAAGCCGGGAACGGCGTCGTCCGCATCACGACCCGGCAAGGCGTGACGGGACGGCCGCAGTGGTCCGTGTACTCGGAGCTGGGCGTCCTCAACGACGACAACAACTATCCCGACAACTTCTTCAGCTGGGGCCATACTCTCGTCGGGGATACGGTGAAGCAGTGTATTCTGATTCAGTCGGTGGGTGCCAGTCCCTACTGTGGGATCGACAGCCTGACAAGGTTTAACGTGCTCCGCAATCCCGCTACGACGCCGTACGGCACCGGCTATCGGGGGCGGGTCGGCGTGCAGCTCTCCGGCGGAAGCGACCAGGCGCGGTACTACCTCTCGGGCGAGTACAGCGACGAGGTCGGCGTGCTGCGGATGCCGGGCACCGACTACGCCCGCCTCACGGCCGAGCGGGCGGTGGATACGCTGCCCTACATCCAGTATCGGCCGAACGAGCTGAAGAGCGTCAGCACCCGGGCGAATCTGCAGACGAGCCTGTCCAGCACCGCCGACGTGACGATCTCGGCCGGGCTGGTGCAGAGCAGCACTCGGCTGCCGCAGAACGACAACAACATCACCGGCATTCTTGGCAGTGGCCTGTTCGGCAAGGGGTGGCCGACCTCCTACCAGCGGAGTCAGGACAGTCTGAAGCCGCTGCCCCCCGGGGCGTCACAGGGCCGGCAGTGGGGCTTCTTCCTGCCGGGCGACGTCATGTCGATCCTTACCCAGCAGGATATCACCCGTCTGACGGGCAGCGTGCAGGGGAGCTGGCGGCCGACGGGCGCAATCACGGGCCGCGCCACGATCGGGCTCGACTACACCGACCGCATGGATATCCAGTTCCAGCAGCTGAACCAGGGCCCCAGCTTCAGCGACTTTCGCCAGGGGCGGCGCAACGACAACCGCTTCCAGCTCGCCCATTACACGGTGGACGCGAACGTCTCTGCGGTGCACAACGTGACCCCCGACGTCAGCTCGCGGACGTCGGTGGGTGTGCAGTACCTCAAGGACCTATCGTTCGGGAATTTCGCGTTCGGCAAGCTGTTCCCCCCAGGCGGCCAGCAGACCGGGGCCGGCGCAATCCAGATCGACAGTGAATCGACGATCGAGTCGATCACGCTGGGCGCCTACGTCGAGGAGGTGCTCGGCTGGAGGGACCGCCGCTTCATCACCGGCGGCCTGCGCGCCGACGATAACAGCGCGTTCGGCAGCTCGTTCAAGGCAGTGTATTACCCGAAGGTACAGGGATCCTGGGTAATCTCCGAGGAGCCGTTCTTCCCGACCGGGAACTGGGTCAACTCGCTGCGCCTGCGCGCCGCCTACGGGGCCTCCGGCGTGCAGCCCGGATCGATTGACGCCCTGCGCTACTACCAGCCGGTCACCGCGCCCATCAACGGCACCGACACGCCCGGCCTGATTATTGCGGCCGTGGGCAACGACTCGCTCAAGCCCGAGCGCTCGTCCGAGCTGGAGCTCGGCCTCGACGCCGACATCGCGAAGAGCCGTGTGCACGTCGAGTTCACCTACTACCACAAGAAGACCACCGACGCCCTCGTGCAAGTGCCGCTGCCCCCGTCACAGGGCGGTCCGGCCAATCGTTTCGAAAACGTCGGTTCGACCCTGAACAAAGGTGTGGAAGGACTCGTGAGCGTCAACCTCGACCTCGGCCCGTCGGTGAGGGTCGATGCGGCGCTGAGTGCCTCCCACAACAGCAACAAGCTCCTCACACTCGGCACAAAGGTGCAGCAGATCACCCTGGGCGAGATCCGTCACGTCCCGGGCTACCCGCTGTTCGGGTACTGGGACCGGCCGATCCTCGGCTTCCAGGACGCAAACGGGAACGGGATCATCGAGCCGAGCGAGGTCCAGGTGGGCCCCGCCGCGGTGTTCCTCGGCTCGTCCATTCCGACCACGAACATCTCACTGAATGCCGGAATCAACCTGCTGCGCGATCGCATTCGGATCGGTGGGCAGCTCGACTACCGCGGCGGGTACAAGGCCAACGACTTCACAGACTACTTCCGCTGCACGTCCAGTGCGGCCAACAACTGCGGGGCCATCAACGATCGCACTGCGTCGCTCGCCGACCAGGCGGCGGCGGTGGCGGGGCGCACGCTGGCCTACGGGCGAACGGCCGCCGGCTACATCGTGGACGGCACGTTCCTCGCTGTTCGGGAGCTGTCCGTGACCTACAACGCGCCCGAGGCGTGGGCGCGCGCGTTCCGCGGCAACCGGCTCAGCCTCACCGCGACCGCCCGGAACCTCGTCAAGTGGACCAACTATCCGGGCATCGACCCCGAGGTAAACGGCAACGGGCAGAACGATCAAGTGATCGACTTCTTGACGGCGCCGCCCATCAAGACCTTCACGTTCCGTCTCAACGTGGGCTTCTGAGGAGGCCACCATGACGACTCACACGCAGAAAACGCAGAGCATGGTGCGGACCACCGTCTCCCGGTGCCTGGTGGTAGGCGGCGCGCTGGTACTGCTGTCGTTCCTGCCGCAGGCGTGCTCGACCCACGACATCCTGGCGGTCAACATCCCGAACGTCATCGATCCGAGCCAGTTGAACAGTCCGTTGGGCGCGGCCGCCGCGTATGCCGGCGCGATCGGGGACTTCGCGTTCGCGAACGACGGCGACAACGGTGGAACCGAAGGCCAGATCCTCGTGAGCGGGGTGATGACCGACGAGTACATCGACTCGGAGACGTTCCCGACACGCATCGAGTACGATTCCCGCGGCATCACGGAGCAGAACGGGACACTCACCCTGGTGTTCCGCAACCTGCAGCGGGCGCGGGTGTCGCTCGAAGTCGCCGCCGGCCGGCTGCAGGCCTACGCACCGACGCCCGCCTCGCGGATCGGCGAGATGCTTGCCTTGTCGGGGTTCACCAAGGTGTACGCGGCGGAAAACTATTGCTCGGGCGTGCCGTTCGGCTCGCTCTCGGGCGCCCCCGGCATACCGCTCACGACCCTGCAGATCCTCGACTCTGCAGCGCAGCGGTTCGATTCCGTCCTGACGCTCGGGATCGACACCACGAAGGCGGACTCGCTGACGGCGCGCAAGATCATATACCTCGCGCAGGTGGGAAAGGCACGCGCCCTGCTCGACCGGGCGCAGCCGGCCAGCGTCGGGGGGTGGGACAGCGCCGCCGCGGTCGCGGCCCTGGTGCCCCTGAGCTTCAAATACGTCACCACCCACACGGCGTTCAGCAACCGCGAGTATAACGGCCTGCACGTTTTCAACAGCGGCGCGTCCGTGGGCGGGACAGGTCGATTCTCGGTCGCCGACCAGGAAGGGATCAACGGCCTGAACTTCCGCGCGGCGACCGATCCGCGCGTCGTGACGGTGTTGCAGGGCAAGGGCTTCGACGGGACGACGGACCTCTGGGCCCTCCAGAAGTACCCCGCGAACAACTCGCCCGTCGTGGTCGCGGACGGGATCGAGGCGCAGCTGATCGTGGCGGAAGATCAGCTTCGCAACGCCAACTACTCCACCTGGCTCGCGTCGCTCAATAACCTGCGCGCCAACGGCGGCGTCCCCGGACTCGCGCCGCTCGCCGACCCCGGCGGATCGCCCAACGACAGCCTGCGCGTCGACTTGACGTTCCGAGAGCGCGCCTTCTGGCTATTCGCCACCGGGCACCGTTTGGGCGATCTGCGACGCCTGATTCGTCAATACGGCCGCGGATCGGAGACGGTATTCCCGACCGGCGCGTACTTCAAGGGGGGTCTCTATGGTCCGGACGTCAACCTGCCCGTCCCCCGCGACGAGCGCAACAACCCCAATTTCACGGGGTGCTTGAACCGCGCGGCGTGACACCCGTGGTAGGCGCGAAGCAAGCGGGGGGAGCCGGATGTGGCTCCCCCCTTTTTCTTTCCCGGTGGCAACAGGCGGCCGCTCTAGCTGCCCGTCCGCGTGTGGATTCGGATCACACCGCCCACGTAGTTCGTGCCGTAGAGCGTTGTAGCGTCCATCGGACTCAAGACCTCGATGCTCTGCAGGTCGGACGCTGGCATGCGCGCGAGGAGGGTGTAGTCGGTGAGCGCCACGCCGTCCACGAGGATGCGCGGCCCATCGTCGAGCACCATGCTCGACCGGCCCCGCCTCGTGATCCGGGTCGGCTGGCCCCGCCCCGTCTCGTTGAACGTGATATTGTGCACCGTGAGGCGCAGCGCTTCCCACGCGGTGCGGGCGCCGGACTGGGCGATCTGCTCCTCGCTGACGTACTGGCCTTCGCCGTTTTGCAGCCGGTCGCTGTGTCCGACGTTGCCGCCGCCACCGCTGGCACAGCCCAATACGAGGATCAGCCCGGTCCACGAAGTGCGGGAGAGGGAATCGAACATCACGCGGCGTGGGCTCATAGCGACCTCGGAGCCGGTGAGGGGTGAATCGCTCCGCTTGCGAAAGATGGGTGGCCCGCCCGGGGCGGTCAAGCAGCGACACCCTGCGGGCCCGGCCTGCGTACTATTAGGGCGCCATGCTCCCCGCCCTCGCCGTCCTGCTTCAGATCGCCATTCCCGTGCCTTCGGGCTACGTCAACGACTTCGCCGCCGTGCTCGACCCGGCATCGATCGCGCACATGGACGCCGTGATCCGTGAAGTGAAAGATAAGACGCGGGGCGAGATCGCAGTCGTCACGCTGTCCGACATCGGCGATCGCGAGGCCTCGGACGTCGCCCTCCAGATCGGGCGCCAGTGGGGCGTGGGGGCCAAAGCCGCAGCCGGGGACCCGGCCAAGAACCTGGGCGTCGTCGTGTTGCTCGTTCCCCTGAAGAACCATCGCGCGGGAACCGGCCGCGTGTTCATCGCCACGGGGCGCGGCGCCGAGGGGTTCCTGCCCGACGCGCGCGTCGGCCGGATTCGGGATGCCATGACGCCGTACCTCGCGCGCGAAGCATACGCCGCGGGGTTGGCGCGCGGCGTGGATCTGATCGCGCAGGCGTTCGCGCAGCAGTTCGGCGTGACGCTGTCGGGCCAGCCTCCGCCCCCCCCGCCCCCCCTACCTCCGGCTGACGACTCGGGCGGGCTGCCGATCCCCCTGTCGTGGCTCATCGGCGCCGCAGTGCTGTTGATCATCCTCACGCGGGGGCGCGTCCTGTTGCTGCCGTTCTATTTCGGGGCCACCTTCGGCGGCAGCGGCGGGTGGCGAGGCTCGAGCGGGGGCTGGGGCGGGGGCGGGGGCGGGGGCGGGGGCTTCGGCGGGTTCGGCGGCGGGGGTGGGTTCTCTGGTGGCGGCGCAGGAGGGCGTTTCTAGGTGGCCTGGAGACTCCGCATCGAAGCCGTACTGACGGTCGAAACCTTGGGCGACGCGGTCAGCGGCGCGCTCGGTCCGCGTCTCGTGTCGCTGCTGCTCTACGGCTCGGCGGCGCGGGGCACGCACGTCCGCGAGCGCTCGGACGTGAACACCCTGCTCATCTGCGATGCCGTGGACGAGGAACTGTTCGCCCGGCTCCGGCCGGTCCTGGGCCGGTGGGTCGGCGCCGGGCATCCCGCGCCGCTCATCCTCACCGAGACGGAGTGGCGCAGCTCGGCGGACGCGTTCCCGATCGAGTACGAGGATATCCAGGAGGCGCATCGTGTGCTCGCCGGGCGCGATCCCTGGCCCGGCGTGACCGTGCGCCGCGACGACGTCCGGCGGCAGCTCGAGCAGGAGCTGATGGGGAAGCTGGTGCGGCTGCGGCAGGCCTACGTCGCGCTGCCTCCGAAGCAGCTGGCACGCGCCGTGGCTGGAAGTGCCGGCGGCTTCTTCACGATGCTGCGCGCCGCGCTGCGGCTCGCCGGCCAGACGCCGCCCGCGGACGTGGCGTCCCTGGTGCGCGCGGCGGGTGCGCTGGTCGGGTTCCCGCCCGACGGACTCGCTCCGCTGGTCGCGCATGCCACCGGCGGTCAGGCGTTGCGGCAAGCGGGAAACGCGCTCACCGCCGCCTACCTCGACGCGGTGGCCCGGACCGCCCAGTTCGTCAACCGTCTCTCATAAAGAGGAGTGGAGCACCCGTGAACGCCCTCAAGCGCTTGCTGCCGATCGCCCTCGTGCTCACGGCGGGCTGCGGCTACAACACAATTCAGACCTACGACGAGCAGGTGAACGCGGCAGCTTCGCAGATCAAGGTGCAGCTGCAGCGGCGCGCCGACCTCGTCCCCAACCTCGTCGAAACGGTGAAGGGCTACGCCAAACAGGAGCAGACGATCTTCACCGCGGTCGCCGAAGCCCGCGCCAAGCTCGCGGGGGCGGTCCAGAGCGGCAACCTGCAGCAGATGGCGGAGGCGAACGCCGCCCTCACGGCGCCGCTCGGCCGGCTGCTCGCGATCGCCGAGAATTATCCCCAGCTCAAATCGAACGAGAATTTCCGCGCGCTCCAGGACCAGCTTGAGGGCACGGAGAACCGCATCGCGGTCGCGCGCCAGGACTACAACGACGCGGTGAACCGCTACAACGCGTACATTCGGCGCTTCCCGCAGGTGCTGACGGCGAAGGTGATCGGGAAGGGTCCGCGGGAGTACTTCGAGCTGCAGACGCCGGGGGCGGCGACGGTACCGAAAGTCGATTTCTCGAAATAGGCGGTTAGGCGGATAGTCGGTTAGGCGGATAGAAATGATGAAGGGGGCTTCCGTCGCCGGAGCCCCCTCTTTCTTACCAACCCTCTAACCGCCTATCCGCCTATCCGTCTATCAATCTACAATCGCATCCGGCATTACGTACTTCACGGGATCGACCGGCTTCCCATTCACCCACACCTCGTAGTGCAGGTGGGGGCCGGTGGAGAGCCCCGTCGAGCCGACGAGCGCGATCTTCTGGCCGCGCTTCACGCGCTGGCCCCGCACCACGAGGATCTTCGAGCAGTGCGCGTAGCGCGTCACGAGCCCGAAGCCGTGGTCGAGGGTGAGCATGTTGCCGTAGCCCTCTTCCCACCTGACGTCGGTCACGACGCCGGCCGCGGGCGCTTCGATCTCCGCCCCCATCGGCGCGCTGACGTCGATGCCCTCGTGCGGGCGCGCGAGGTGGAGAATCGGATGCACCCGCTCCCGCATGAACGCGCTCGTCAGCCAGCCCTTGGTCGGCATGATGGACGGCGTCGCCGCCATGCGCTCCTGGTGCCGGGACAGGGAGTCGTACGCCTCGTTGAGGGAGCGGGTCAGAATGCTGGCGCGCCGCGTGAGCTGATCGAGGTCCACCCGGGCGGCGAGGGCCTGTTGCCCGTTCGCGCCCAACGTGGCGAGGCTGTCACGCTCCGACCACGTGCCGGCCGGCCCGCCGATCCCGGCCTGCTGGACGGTCTTGTCGGTGGGGTTCAGACCCGCGAGCAGGCGTAGCTCCTGCTCCCGCTCGCTGAACTGATTGAGCGTGTCGCGCAGCCCGACCATGCGCTCGCGCATGCGCTGGATCTCGTCCGCGAGGAGACGGTTCTCGTTCTCGAGCGCGCGGCTGCGCGTGATGCTCACGCCGCGCGAGATCGCGGCGATCCCCAGCACGAGGAACGTCAGGGCCACCACGCTGCCAATGCCGACGAGCGCCTTGACGAACGTCTGCGACACCTCCACGGCGCGGGAGGCTCCCGAGCCGTGAGGCACCAGCATGACGGTCCAGCGTCGCTCCGCTTTCTTGCGCATCGGCCTGCGGCGACCTCGTATCAAACGTTCGCCCCGGCGCCAAGCAGCGCCGGCGCGGCATCTACCGACCTAAGGAGAACCCGGACAGGGCGTCGGGGTCAGGTTCCCGAGTGGAAGTCTAAGGTAGGGATCGGGCTCGGAGGCGTCAACACGGCGGACCGTGAGCCAGGTCACGATTCTTCGGGCATCACGCCGGCGCGGCCTTGGGCTTGGGGAAAAGGATAGGCGGCTTCGCGACTTGCCGGCCTGCCGGGTCGAAGGTTTCGAGCTCCCCGAGCCGGACGCCCTCCACCGGCCCGCTCCCGCCGAGCAGGCCCCAGACGGTCGCGGCGGCGGCGGGGGTGAAGGGGAGGCCGAGGACGGCGAGCCGCCCCACGGTGCGGGCGAGGCTCGCGAGCACGTGATCGAGCTCGGCGTCCTTGCCTGCCTTCGCGAGCTCCCACGGCAGCGTCTCCTGGATGTAGCCGTTGGCGCGCGCGGCGAGCTGCATCCAGTGCGCCGCACCCTCGTCGAGGCGGGCGGCGTCCATCGCGCGCTGGTAGGCGCCGATCAACCCGAGCGCGGCTTCATCCAGTGCGCCCGTGCCGCGGGGTACCACCCCGCCGCGGTAGCGGTGGATCATGTCGAGCGAGCGCTTCACGAGGTTGCCGAGGGTGTCGGCGAGCTCGCTCGAGTAGCGCGCGTCGAACCGCTCCCAGGTGAACTCGCCGTCGTTGTCAAAGCCGACTTCCCGCAGCAGGAAATACCGCAGTGCGTCGGCGCCGTGCCGGTCGATCGCTTCGCCCAGCGTGACGGCGGTGCCGGCGGTCTTGCTCATCTTCGTCCCCTCCCACAACACGAAACCGTGCGCCCGCACGGCGCGCGGCAGCGGGAGGTCGGCCGCGAGCAGCATCGCCGGCCAGATGATGCAATGGAAGCGGGTGATGTTCTTCCCGACCACGTGCAGGTCGGCGGGCCACAGCCGCTCGTAGCCCGCGTCCGGAAATCCCGTCGCGGAGAGATAGTTGGTCAGGGCGTCGAACCACACGTACACGGTCTGCTCCGTGTCGCCCGGGAACGGGATCCCCCAGGCCTGCCGCTGGCGCGAGATGGAGATGTCCTGCAGCCCGTCCTCGAGCAGCCGCACGACCTCGTTGCGCCGGATCTGCGGCTCGACGGCCAGCGCCCCAGAGCGGATCCGCTCGAGCACCGCGTCGCGGTACGCGCTCAACCGGAAGAAGTGGTTGCGCTCCCGCGTGCGGATCAGCTCGAGGGTGGGGTGCTCGATGCAGTGCCCGTTGACGATCTGGGCCTCGGTCTTGAACTCCTCGCAGCCCGTGCAGTACAGCCCTTCGTAGTCCGCCACGAACAGGTCGCCGGGCTGGCGCTGCTGAATGCGCTCCAGCAGCGCGGTGACGCCGCGGGCGTGCCGCGGCTCCGTGGTGCGGATCCAGTCGTCGTTGCTGCAGTGCAGGCGACGCCAGTACCCGGCGAACGTGTCGGCCATGCGGCCCACCCACTGCGCCGGCGTGACGCCCGCCCGCGCCGCGGCCTGGATCACGGACTGGCTGTGCTCGTCCATCCCCATCAGGAAATGGACGGCGTCGCCGCGCAGCCGGCGGTAGCGCGCGATGCAGTCGGCGCCGATCTTCTCGAGCGCCTGCCCGAGGTGCGGGTCGCCGTTCGAGTAGTCGATCGCCGTCGTGAGGTAGAACTTAGGCAAACCGCTCAACTTCGGTCTTGAGCTTCTCGAGCGCCACGACGCGCGTGTCTCCGGCCTCGCTGCGGAGCGTCACCGTTTCCCGGAAGATGTCCACCGCGAGGACCTGCTCCAGCCCGACGCCGGTGCGCAGCGCCTTGCCTTCCTTGGGGAACCGCTTGCGGGTCTGCACGTAGAAATCGTGCTCGTAGCGGAGGCAGCACAGCAGCCGGCCGCACCCGCCGGAGATCTGCGACGGGTTGAGCGAGAGGTGCTGGTCCTTGGCGAGCGCCAGACTCACGGGCCGGAGCTCGGGCAGCCAGCTCGAGCAGCAGAACTGCCGCCCGCACCGGCCGACGCCGTCGAGGCGCTTGGCTTCGTCCCGCGCGCCGATCTGGCGCAGCTCGATCCGCGTGTGGAACAGGCTCGCGAGATCGCGCACCAGGACGCGGAAGTCGACGCGCTGCTCGGCCGTGAAGTACACGGTGAGCTTCTTCTTGTCCCACTGCCACTCGGCGTCGGAGACCTTCATCGCGAGGGCGTGCGTCGTGACCCGCTCCATCACGCGCCGCCGCACGGCGTCCTCTTCCCCGTGCAGCCGGTCGGCGCGCGTCGCGTCGTCGGGCGTCGCGCGGCGTACGATGCGGCGCTCGGGGGAGGGGGAAGGAGAGGGAGCGGGGGGCGACGCCGCGGCTGCGGCGAGGCTGCACCCGCTGCAGCCGCCGCCGCACTTGCGAGCGGCCACCGGCCCCACCGCCGACACGCGGCCGAAGTCCTGTCCCCGCTCGACCTCCACGATCACCGGATCGTGCAGGGCGAGCGGCTCGTCCGACGGCCAGGTAAAGAATTCTTTCCGGTTCCCCTTGAACCGGACTTCGATGACTTCCGTCAACGCGTCATTTCTCGGTCAGCGCGCCCATCGAAAGATACTTCTCTTCGCGGCGTTTCAAGAGCTTCTCGATCCTCGTCTTCCGGAGCGGGCGCACGTGGCGGCGCAGCGCTTCGCCCAACACCTCCGCGGTGGCGTCCGGGTCGGCGTGGGCGCCGCCCGGCGGCTCCGGAATGATCTCGTCGATCACCCCCAACGTCAGCAGATCCTCCGCCGTGATCTTGAGCTCCTCCGCGGCCCGCTCCCGCTGGCTCGCGTCCTTCCAGAGGATCGCGGCGCAGCCTTCGGGGGAGATCACCGAGTACACCGAGTTCTCGAGCATCAGGACGCGGTCGGCGAGCCCCACGGCGAGCGCCCCGCCCGAGCCGCCCTCGCCCACGACCGCCGTGATGATCGGGGTGCGCAGCGTCGCCATCTCGACGAGGTTGCGGGCGATCGCCTCCGCCTGGCCCCGCTCCTCCGCGCCGAGCCCCGGGTAGGCCCCCGGCGTGTCCACGAGCGTGATCACGGGCGCGCGGAACTTCTCGGCCAGGTGCATCAGGCGCATCGCCTTGCGGTACCCTTCCGGGTGCGCCATGCCGAAGTTCCGGCGCAGGTTCTCCTTCGTGTCGCGCCCCTTCTGGTGCCCGATCACCATCACGCTCATGCCGTCGAGCCGGGCCCACCCCGCCACGATCGCCGGATCGTCCCGGAACAGGCGATCGCCGTGCAGCTCCGCGAAGTCCGTGAACACGGTGTTCACGTAGTCGAGTGTGTAGGGGCGCTTGGGATGTCGCGCGACCTGGACCCGCTGCATCGGCGTCAGGTTCTTGTAGATCTCGGCGCGGAGCTCGGCCAGTTTCTTCTCGAGCGGCGCGAGCTCCTTGGTGACGTCCATCGCCGTCTCGCTCGCGACGCGCTTCATCTCCTCGATCTGGCGCTCCAGCTCGAGCAGCGGCCGCTCGAAGTCCAGCGTATGGGTCGCCATCGGTCAGGTCCCGCTCACGGCTTGAGCCGGCGCGCGTCTTCCAGGGCGACGTGCTCCGGGCCGACGAGCTCCCGCAAGGCGGCGAGCAGCGCGTCGTCGAGCTCCACCTTGAGCGAGCGACTGCGCAGCCGCTCCGTGGCGCCGTTGCCGCCGTATTCGACCAGGACCGGCGCGGCTCCGGGATGCGACGCGCACAGCGCGGCGGCGGCGCGCGTCGCCTCGGGAGCCGGTGGCTCCCCGGTCGACCAGCGCAGCGTCAGGCCGATGGCCCCGGTCGCCTTCAGCTCGGCGAGCGGCTGGGCCGCCTCCACGATGAAGGGCGCCTGCTCCTCGCCCCGGTCGCGGGCGCTGTAGCCGCCCGTGAGCAGCAGCGCCTGGTCCGGACGGATGACGTCGTTGAGCTTCGCCCAGGCCTCGGGGAACACCAGCGCTTCGGCGGTGCCGTGGAAGTCCTCGAGCGTGAGCCGCGCGTACTCGGCGCTCGTCTTCTTCGAGATCTGGCGCTTCACCAGGGTGACCACAGCCGCAATCCGCACCTTCTGATCGCCCCACTGCCCCAGCGTCGCCGTGGTGCGGGTCCCGAACAGCTCCGCCTCCACCCGGTAGCGGGCGAGGGGGTGGCCGGAGATGAAGAACCCGAGCACCGCCTTCTCACGCGTCAGCCGCTCGTGCTCGGTCCAGGGGACGACGTCCGGGAGGGGGGACGAGGGACGGGGGACGGGGGTCGCCTCGCCGAACAGCGCGTGCTGCCCCGACACGCGCTCCTGCTGGCGCGCCTGGGCCTCCCCAAATGCCGTGTCCAGCGCGGCGACGAGCTGGGCGCGGTGGTCGCCGCCGAGCGAGTCGCACGCCCCGGCGTCGATCAACGCTTCGATCACGCGCTTGTTGCAGAGGCGCAGGTCGATGCGGTCGCACAGGTCTACGAGCGAGCGGTACGGGCCCCCGGCCTGCCGGCCCGCGATGATGGAGTCGATCGCGCCGGCGCCCACGTTCTTGATCGCCCCCAGCCCGAACCGGATGCGCCGGTCGCCGACGACGGTGAACTTGAAGCCCGACTCGTTCACGTCAGGCGGCAGCACCTCGAGGCCCAGCTCGCGCGCCTCGTTGATGTACTGCACCACCTTGTCGGTATTGCCGATTTCGGACGACAGCAGGGCGGCCATGAACTCGGCCGGATAGTACGTCTTGAGCCACGCCGTCCGGAACGAGAGGACGCTGTAGGCGACGGAGTGCGCTTTGGGGAACCCGTAGCGCCCGAAGGTCTCGATCTGCGCGGCGATGTCCTCGATCGTGCGGCGGTCGTGTCCGCGCGCCACGGCGCGCTCGACGAAGGGACCCAACTCCCGCTGGAGCAGTTCCTTGTCCTTTTTCCCCACTGCCTTCCGGAGCACGTCGGCCTCGGCGAGGCTGTAGCCGCCGAGGACGTTGGCGATCCGCATCACCTGTTCCTGGTAGACGATCACCCCGTACGTCGGTCCGAGCACCTCCCGCAGCGCGTCGTGCGGATACCGCACCGTTTCCTCGCCCCGCTTGCGACGGATGAAGACCAGGTGCATCCCCGAGTCGAGCGGTCCCGGCCGGAGCAGCGCGTTGGTGGCGACCAGGTCGTCGAACCGGTCGCACTTCATGTTCCGCAGGCAGTCGGTGGCGAGCGGTGACTCGAACTGGAAGACGCCCGCGGTGCGCCCCGAGCCGAGCAGCTTGTAGACGTTCGCGTCCTCGAGGTCGAGCGCGTCCAGGTCGAGGGTGGTGCCGTGGCGCTCCTCGACCATGCGGCGCGCGTCGTGGATCACCGTCAGCGTCTTGAGGCCGAGGACGTCGATCTTCAGCATCCCGACCTGCTCGAGCGCCACCATGTCGTACTGCGTGATGATGGCGTCCGGCTCCTGGGGGGCGAGGCACACGGGCACGTAGTCGGTGAGCGGGCCCGGCGCGATCACGACGCCCGCGGCGTGCACCGAGGCGTGTCGCGCGAGCCCCTCGATGCGGGTGCCCAGCTCGAGCACCTTGCGCACGCGCTCGTCGTGGCGGGCCAGCTGCCGCAGTTCCGGCGACCGCTCCGGTGCATCGGCCAGCGTGACCGTGACACCGGGGCCCGCCGGGATGAGCTTCGTGAACCGGTCGACCTCGCCGGGCTCGATCCGCAGCGTGCGCGCCACGTCGCGGAACGCGGCGCGCGCCTTGAGGGTCCCGAAGGTGATGATCTGGCCCACCGATTCGCGGCCGTAGCGCTCCCGCACGTACTGGATGACCTCGCCCCGGC
>QHTX01000002.1:0-3848 GCA_003220975.1 Gemmatimonadota bacterium
GAGGCTCGACGTGTTCGACGCGAAGATGGTCGCGGGGCCGCACCGGGCGTCGAGCTCTCGCCACAGGGAGTTCTTGAGCTCCAGGTCCTCCGTCACGGCCTCCACGATGATGTCACAGCGCTGCAGGTCGGCCGTCGTGGTCGTAAAGCCGAGCCGCTTGAGGGCCGCGTCGCGGTCGCCGGCGGCGAGTTTCCCCTTCTCGACGAACTTGGCGAGCGATTTCTCGATTCCCGCGCGTGCCTTGTCCCAGACGGGCTGCGCCACATCGCGCACCGTCGTCTCGTAGCCCGCGGTGGCGGCGACCTGCGCGATGCCGCTCCCCATCAGGCCGCACCCCAGCACCCCGACCCGCCGTATCTCGGTCATTGCGCTCTCGAACCGGTGTGAGCCAGCTAGCTCCGGGGCCGCGCCCCCGGGGGGGGGGTGTCGAAGGCCTTGCGGAATTCCTCGGCGATGCGGGCGAACGTGGTGACGCGCGAGCCGGGGAGCGCGTGCTCGGGCTTGATTTCGCCGTGCTCGACGCGGTCGAGCACCTGCTCCAGGCCCACCTGGATGCGTTCGTTCTCGCGGCGGTGGCGGCGCGCGACGGCGAGCGCGGCGGCCCACGCGACGGCCGTGGGGATGGCGGCCCACGGGGCGAGCGCGCCGAGCGCCGGCAGCACTCCCGCGAGCACGGCGCCCCACAGGACGAGCAGCGCCGCGCCCCACAGCCGGCGCGCGCGCTCGCCCCGCACGTCGGCGACGAGGCGCACGTGACAGAAGCCGGTCTCGAGCTGCGTCACCTGGCCCCCCACTTCCGTCGCGCGGGCGAGCGCGAACGTCTTCCCACCCGCGCCGAGCGCACGCTGGATCGAGGCGAAGGCGCCGACCCGCGGCTCCCAGGTGGTGCGGTCGGCGTAGCGGCGCTTCACCTGGAGCGATTCCTCGCGCTCCATCCAGACGGTGAGGGCCCGCTCGACGGCGCCCCGGTCGCCCGGCACCACGCGCTCGGCCGTGAGCAGCGACGGTCCCGTGAGCCAGGCGAACAGCCCCGTCCCGCCGGTGACCACGCTGCGCGTCTGCTCCTCGAGCAGCGCCTGCCTCAGGTAGCGCGTCGGGATGCCGACGTCCTGCCCCAGCGCGAGCACGTCCGCCTCGGTGAGCCCCTCGCCGATGTCCCGCTCCCCGGCCTGGAGCTCGGCGGCGCGCTGGATGATCCGCTCGAGGGCCTCGCGGCGGATGAGCTCGCCCGGCATCGCTAGGTCTCGGCCTTGGTCTTCTGCGGCTCGGTCGGAAGCGTGTCGCCCGAGCTCTTTTGGGGCAGGGCCGGGCGCGCGGCCCGCGTCGTCACGGTGTCGAGGAACCCTCGGAACAGGTCCAGCGGGATCGGGAAGATCGTGGTCGAGTTGTTCTCGGACGCGATCTCCGTGACGGTCTGCAGGTACCGCAGCTGGATCGCCGCCGGCTCGGAGCCGATCACGTGCGCCGCCTGCGCCAGCTTCTCCGACGCCTGCAGCTCGCCCTCCGCGTTGATGACCTTCGCCCGCCGCTCCCGCTCCGCCTCCGCCTGCCGCGCCATCGCGCGCTTCATCTCGGGCGGCAGATCGACGTCCTTCACTTCCACCGCCGAGACCTCGATCCCCCAGTTCTCGCTGCGCTTGTCGATGATGTTCTTGAGGATATTGTTGATCTTCTCGCGGTTCATCAGCAGCTCGTCGAGCTCCGTTTCACCCAGTACTGACCGCAGGGTCGTCTGGGCGAGTTGGCTCGTGGCGTAGAGGTAGTTCTCGACGCCGATCACCGCCTTCACCGGGTCCCTCACCAGCATGTAGAGGACGGCGTTCACCTTGATCGAGATGTTGTCGCGGGTGATGACGTCCTGAGGCGGGATGTCCATCGCCACGACGCGGAGCGACACCGTCTGTGTCTTCGCGAACAGCGGCGGGACGTAGATGAGCCCCGGGCCCTTGGCGCCCCACGAGCGTCCCAGGAAGAAGTAGACCGCGCGCTCGTATTCGCGAAGTACCTTGAGGCCGCCGAAGAGATACAGCACCAGGACGCCGAGGACTGCCGTCACCACTACGTCCATCGCGACTCCTCCTCAGCTGGGGAAGGCTTCCACGATGACCGCCGCCCCCTGGCCGCCACCGATACACGCGGACCCCAACGCGAAGCGCCCCCCCTGCTTGCGCCGCCGCAGCGCGTGGAGCAGGTGGATCGTGATGCGGGTGCCCGTGGCGGCGAGGGGGTGGCCGATCGCGATCGCGCCGCCGTCCACGTTGGTTCTCGCGCGGTCGAGGCCGAGCTCCCGCTCCACGGCGAGGTACTGGGGAGCGAACGCCTCGTTCACCTCGACGAGATCCATCTGCTCGAGTTTCATTCCGGCCTTGGCGAGCGCCTTGCGCGCCGCTGGTGCCGGGCCGATCCCCATGTATTTGGGCTCGACCCCCGCCACGGCCCACGCGACGAGACGTCCCAGCGGCTTCAAGCCGCGCGCCTTGGCGAAGTCCTCCCCCGCGATCACGGTGGCCGCCGCGCCGTCCACGATCCCGGAGGCGTTGCCGGCGGTGACGAGCCCATCCTTCTTGAAGTACGGCTTGAGGCTCAGCAGCACTTCGAGCGTCGTCTCGGGCCGCATGTGCTCGTCCTTGCGGAACTCGACGGTCTGGCCCTTCTGCTTCACGGGGACGGGCACCACCTCGTCCTGAAACACACACGCGTCCCACGCCTGCTTGGCGCGCTGCTGCGACGCGAGGGCCACTTCATCCACCGCCTGACGGGTGAGCTTGTACTGCTCGGCGAGATTCTCCGCGGTCTCGGCCATGGACAAGCCGCACTGCGGATCCTTGAGCGCTTCCCACAGCAGGTCCTCGAGCGGCGCGGGGCCGAGACGGAGGCCCCAGCGCGCGCCCCGCACCACGTGGGGCGCCTGGCTCATCGACTCCGTACCGCCCGCGAGCACGGCGTCCGCCTCGCCGAGCAGGATGAGCTGCGCGCCCTGCGTGATCGCCTCGAACCCCGAGCCGCACAGCCGGTTGACCGTCACCGCGGGCACCTCGATCGGCAGCCCGGCCTTGAGGCCGACGTGGCGGGCGCAGTAGATCGCGTCGGCCGACGTCTGCAGGGCGTTCCCGAAGACGGTATGGCCGAAGTCGGCGGCTGGGACGCCGGAGCGCTCGAGGGCGTGCCGCGCCGCCACGGCGCCGAGCTCGATGGCCGACAGGTCTTTCAGCGTGCCGCCGAACGTGCCGAATCCGGTCCGCACGCCCGACAGGAAGACGACGTCTTTATGGGAACCCTGGGTTTTCATGGGGGAAGCTCCGCGTCAGACGAGGGGAATATCGGGGGTGCGGCGGGAGGGCGGTAGGGCGGCAGGACGGAAGATGAACGGGGGGCGTCACCTACGCACGAAGCGTCTCAGCGCACGAAGTCCACCCAGCCCCCTTCGTTGGGTATCACCGCATGCGTCCCATCCGCGTCGAAACCGACGTAGCGCGGGCTGCCCCCAGTGACGATCGAGTCCACGACCATCCGCTGCGCCCGATCCAGGACGTAGACCTTGCCATCCGCGAGGGTGCTCACGTACAGCTGGGCGTCGTCGGGCGTTACGGCGACGTCGAAGGCGTTGCGCACCTGGCCGGAGCCGATGAGCAGCTCTTGATAGGCAGCGCTGCCGGACTTCAGGTTCCAGATCACGAGGCCGCTGCGCTCGATGTCGGTGGCGTACAGCTCGGAGCCGTCCTTGGCGACCGCCACGTTCTGAGTTCGACCACCGTTCACCGCGTAGCTGGTCAGGACGAAGTCAGACCGCGTGTCGATGACGGTGACCGTTCCGGCGTCCCGCGCGGCGATGTACATCCGCGGCGCCG
>QHTX01000002.1:3859-4323 GCA_003220975.1 Gemmatimonadota bacterium
GGTAAGCGTCGGCGGGATCGAGTCGATCACGCTTCGGGTCGCGACGTCGATGACGTACACGCCGTAGTAGTCCGTCAGCGCGTAGAGACGCCGACCGTCCGGGCGGAGCCCGATCGTGAGCACGCTGCCGTCGACCGCCACGGTGTCGAAGGGCTGTCCACTCGCCACGTCCAGGAACGTGATCGTGCCCGCGTCCTGATTCCCGATGTATGCGGTAGCGCCGTCGGGACTGATCCGCACCTGGCTGGCCTCCGGCCCGACCGGCACCATGGTCGTGAACGACTCACTCGGGAGATTGTCTCGGGCGGCCGAATCGGCCGCGACGCGCGATACGTACACCACGCCGGCGCGCGAAATCGCCACCGCGAAGGGCGTACCGCCCAGGGTCACTGAGTCCCGAGCCGTGAGCGCCGGATGATGCAGCACGGGCGGTGGACTCTCCGTCATGCCGCCGCAGTGGGCGA
>QHTX01000003.1 GCA_003220975.1 Gemmatimonadota bacterium
TCGCCACGGCGGCCCCGCCATAGCCGCCTATCAGCGCGTGGGAGGACGACGTCGGTAGCCCGAGCCACCACGTGATCAGGTCCCACACGATCGCCCCGATGAGGCCGGCCAAGATCACGGTCGCGTCGACCACCGCGAGATCCACGAGCCCTTTTCCCATGGTCTTCGCAACCGCCGTCCCGAAGATGAAGACGGCGATGAAATTGAACGCCGCCGCCCAGACGACTGCCGCCGACGGCGACAAGACCCGGGTCGAAACGACCGTGGCAATGGAGTTTGCCGCGTCGTGAAAACCGTTGATGAAATCGAAGGCGAGCGCGACCAGGACGATGGCGAGGACGAACCAGACGGTGGCCGTCATCAGGCGTGCTTCAACGTGATGGATTCGAGCACGTTCGCGACGTCTTCGGACTGGTCCAGGGTCATCTCGAGGTTGTCGTAGATCTCCTTCCATTTGATGATTTCGATCGCATCCCGCTCGGTCTCGAACATGCGACCGAGGGCCTCGTGGTAGATCGCGTCCCCTTCTTCCTCGAGCTTTTTCGCCTCGATGCAGTACTTCATCACGTCGTCGCCTTTTTTCAGCCGGCCGACACCCTCGGCGAGCACGCCCACCATCCGCTGGATCACCTCGGTGAGCTGCTTCACGCCTTGCGGCGCCAGACCGAGATGGAAGATCTGGGAGCGCCGTGAGGTGCCGTCCATCGCATCCATCACGTCGTCCAGATCGGACGCGAGCTCGTGGATGTCCTCGCGATCGAGCGGCGTGATGAATGTGCGATCGAGCCGGTTCACCACCTCGTGCGTGATCTGGTCGGCTTCGTGCTCCAGTCGCTTGATCGCTTCGACCCGAGGCGTGCGGCGTTCGGGGGGCGCTTCGAACAGCTCGCGCAGCTGCTGCGCCGCTTCCTTGTTGCGCGTAGCCACCTCGACGAACAGGTCGAAGAACTCTTCTTCCCGGGGCAAGAGACGCACGGTCGTCCTCGCGTGATGGGGGTTATGGGTCCGAGAACATAGCGGCTCTATCCGGGAGCCACTAGGTTACCTCGCTTCACACCTGGACCGAACGGACGGGACCGTCAGATGGCCACGACCCAGCAGCCGCAGGCCGATTTCGTCAAAGCGATCTCCCGGCTCGACGCCACCGCCCTCGTCGTCGGGTCGATGATCGGCTCGGGGATCTTCATCGTCTCGGCGGAGATCCTCCGCGAAGTCCATGCCCCAGGCCTGCTGCTCGTCGTCTGGGCGGTGTCCGGCATCGTCACCCTGATGGGCGCGCTCACCTACGGCGAGCTGGCGGCGATGTTCCCCCGTGCGGGGGGACAGTACGTGTACCTGCGCGAAGGCATCTCACCGCTGTTCGGCTACCTGTACGGCTGGACCCTGTTCGTGGTCATTCAGACCGGCACCATCGCGGCCGTGGCGGTCGCGTTCGCGCGATTCACGGCCGTCTTCTGGCCGGGCCTGTCGCCCAACGTGTTCTTTGGGTTCACGATGCACTTCCCGCAACCGATCGGCGACATCCCGGTCGGCCTCTCGCCGCAGCGCATCCTCGCCGTCCTGTCCGTCGCCCTGCTCACGTGGATCAACGTCCGCGGCGTGCGCACGGCCGCCCTGATCCAGACGTCCCTCACCGCGATCAAGACCGGCGCGCTCGCGTTGCTGATCCTGCTCGGCATCACCATCGGCCGGAACGCCGAGGCGTTGGCCGCGAACTTCGGCGGCAATTTCTGGGCCACAGGCGGCGCGGCTGTCGGTCTGGGAACCATCGGCGCCGCGATGGTCGGCTCGCTGTTCTCGATGGACGCCTGGAACAACGTTGGATTCGCGGGAAGCGAGCTCAAGAACGCCCAGCGCGACCTCCCCGTCGCCATGGGGGCGGGCGTGCTGATCGTGACGGTCCTGTATGTGCTCGCGAACGTCGCCTACCTGAATGTCCTGCCGGCAGGCGCGATCGCGAGCGCGCCCCAGGACCGTGTCGGCACCGCCGCCCTCCAGGCGATGCTGGGAGAGCCCGGTCTCAAGCTCATGGCGGCGGCGATCATGATCTCGACGTTCGGGTGCAACAACGGCCTCATCCTGTCCGGTGCACGCGTGTACTACGCGATGGCGCGGGACGACCTGTTCTTCAAGTCCGCCGGCGTGCTGCATCCGGCATACAAGACACCAGCGGTCGCCCTCGTCGTCCAGGCGGTGTGGACCAGTCTCCTCTGCCTCTCGGGCACCTACACGCAGCTGCTGAACTTCGTCATCTTCGCGGCGCTGGTCTTCTACGGACTGACCGCAGCTGGGTTGTTTGCGCTGCGCGCCAAGCGCCCCGCGGCAGACCGACCGGTCCGCGCCCCGGGTTATCCCTGGCTCCCGGCGCTGTACGTGATCGCGACCGCCGTCATCGCCGTCGACCTCCTGGTGCAGGACGCCACCCGTACCTACAGCTTTCTCGGGCTCGGGCTCGTGCTGATCGGTGTGCCGGTATACTTCGGATGGCGCGCCATGGTGCGGCGGGGTACCGCCACCGTCTAGTCACCGAACCAGCCGATCTGCGCCCTTGCCGGCGCTCGGGAGCAGTGGCATATTGAGCTTCGGACCCGAACAAATACCGAAGCCATGACCCTGTCGACGCCCCACCCTTCGCCCACCCCTCGCCCGCCGTCTCAGACTTCGTCCTGCCCCGATTGCGGCGGCGGACTCGTCCGCCAGTCGGGGTGCCTGGTGTGCGTGCAGTGCGGGTGGGCGAGATGCGGGTGAAAGGGCGGACAGGCGGACGGGCGGACAGCCGGACCGCGAAGGCGAAGCAGCTACCGCTCCTCCAGTCCGACCGTCCGGCCGTCCGACTGCCCGTCCTTGATGAGCGCCTCCGCGGCACCAAGTTCGTCTCGCTCCAACCCAAGTCGGTACTCAACTCGCCGCAGCAGACCGGCGTCGATTTCTGGTCGCTCAACCCCTACATCGGGTGCGAATTCGGGTGCGCGTACTGCTACGCGCGCTACGCGCACCGCTACACCGTCGAGCGCGCGCGGGATGGGGGCAGGCTGTCGGACGCGGAGTTTCAAGAGTTCCGCGGCCCGCACGGGTGGGAGGCATTCGAGCGGCGCATCTTCGTCAAGGAGCACCTGCTGGGCGTGCTGGAGGCGGATCTGCAACGGTATTTTCGGTCCACCAGTCCGACGGTCCGTGAGTCCGCCCCCATTGTCATCGGCACCGCCACCGATCCATATCAGCCGGCCGAGCGCCGCTTCCGACTCACGCGCGCGATTCTGGAGCGGCTGGCGCGCTGCGACGGCCTGAACATCGGCATCATCACCAAGAGTCCGCTCATCGGTCGCGACACCGACGTGCTGCGGCGCATTCACGAGCGAAGCGATCTCGAGGTTCACATCTCCCTCAACACGGTGGACGTGGCCCTGATCAGGCACGTCGAGGCGCGCTCTCCCATGCCGGCGGTGCGGCTCCGGGCGCTCGAGCGACTCGCCAACGCCGGCGTCCGGGTCGGCCTGATCGTGGCGCCGGTCCTTCCGGGGATCACGGATGACCTGCCCCATCTGGAAGCGCTCTTCCAGGCGGCCCGGGAGGCCGGCGCCAGGTTCGTCCACGCCGGGCCGCTGCGCCTCTACCCCGCGGTGCGGGACCGTTTCCTCCCGATGCTCGAAGAGCGGTTCCCGCACCTCGTCGCGCGCTACCGGCGCGCCTACGAGGGACGGAGCGGGGCGCCGCGCGACTATGCGCGCGCGCTGGCTGCCCGCATCAAGAAGCTGCAGGCGCGATTCGGGTTCCCGGTGAACGAGGGGATGGCGGATCGCTACGGGCGACGGTTGGCGCCGGCGCAGCGAGAGCTCGGATTGTGAACGTTCAGGCGACTTCGCTGGCGGACTTGCCCCCGCCCCCGCGCGCCCGGT
>QHTX01000004.1 GCA_003220975.1 Gemmatimonadota bacterium
GCCTGGATAGGCCCCGACGGGACGCAGCGGCGGGCCTCAAGACTCCGCCGCCACGAAGGTTACATCGACCGCTCGCGGGAGCAGACCCGCTTGGTGCGCCCGCGCCAACAACTCGTTCACCGCCCGGCGGCCGGTGGGGCCGCAGTCCACCGTGTAGGCGTTCACGTACATCCCCACGAAGCGGTCCGTGCGCGAGTCGTCGAGGCCGCGGCTGTAGCCTCGCGCGTGCGCCAGCGCTTCGCGCCGGTGTGCGAGGCCGTACTCGATGCTGGCTTTCAGATCGCGCGCAATGTCGCGCATGAGCTCAGGCCCGAGGTCCCGGCGCACCACGTTGCCGCCGAGCGGGAGGGGGAGCCCGGTCTCCGCACGCCACCACTCCCCCAGATCCGCCCACAGGTGGAGGCCCCGGTCGGCGTACGTGAGCTGGCCTTCATGGATGAGCAAGCCGGCGGCGGCGCGCCCGTCCGCCACGTAGTCCTCGATCCGATCGAACGGCACGACGACGTGGCGGACCGCGGGCTGGTACAGCTTGAGGGCGAGAAACGCCGTGGTGAGCTCACCCGGGACCGCGATGAGCGTGCCGCTGGCACCGAGCGCGACCCGCGGGTCGGTGGGGCGGGGTCCGCGCGCGACGATGCGGGGCCCGTAACCGTCGCCAAAGCTCGCGCCGTGCGCCAGCAAGGCGTAGCGGTCGGCGAGGTAGGCGTAGGCGTGGAACGACACCGCCGTCACCTCGAGCTCGCCCTGCAACGCGCGGCGGTTCAGCGACTCGATGTCCGAGAGCTCGTGGAGGTAGCGCCGGTCGCCCGTGTCGATCTTCCCGGTCGCGAGCGCCCAGAACATGAAGGCGTCGTCCGCGTCCGGGCTGTGCGCCAGCCGGATCGTGCGGATCGAGCTAGCGGCCCTGCCGGGGGGCGCCACTCGTCTTCCCGCTGGTAACTTCGGTCGCCTGCTCGTGAAACGCGTCGAGGTTCTGGCCGTGCTCGGCGTACTCGGGGCGCTGCTTGGCGCGTTCGTCCTTCTCGTTGCGCAAGAAGTCGCGATAGGCGCGGAGCGCGCCGGCGGGGTCGCGCTCGAGCTCCAGGGCGCGAGCCTTGAGCATGAAGGCGAACAGGTGAGTCGGGACCGCGCGGCGGATCGTGTCCGCCTGCGCCAGCGCCGCGGCCGCGTGCCCGCCGGTCAGGTCGAGCACGCCAATGTGATAGCGCGCGTCTACATCGAGGGCCGGCAGCATGGCATACGCCTGCAACGCCATCGGGAGGAAGAACTCGGCGCTGTCGGGCTTGCCCTGGGAGTGCAGAGACATGACGCGGTTGTAGAGTCGGGTCGCCCGTTCCTCGGGGGACATCTGCGAAATATCGGGAGCAGGGAGCAGGGAGCCGGGAGCAGGTGCGGAAGCGGGCGCTCCTGCTCCCGGCTCCCTGCTCCCTGCTCCCAGTCTCAGCACCAGGACCGTCAGCAGGGCACCTACCGCGATCCCCGCGACGCCCCACGGCAGGCCGCCGCGCCACCCGGCGGCTTGGGGGAGGGCACCGCCGACCTGAGCGCCGCACTTGTGACAAAACCTGGCCGTCCCGGCCAGCTGGGCGCCGCACGCGTGACAGTTCATGGCAGCGGGAATCTAACTGGCACGATCGGGCGGGGCAGCGCATAGTGTAGCCATGAGCGCCGCCTTCCCCGGCCAGGACCGCGCCAAGCACATGGGTGAACTGAAGCGTGGCGACGAGCGCTGGGACGTGTTCATCGAGATGCAGCCGGACGCCGAGGTCGCCGCCGGCGCCGTGCGCGGGCGGCTGCACTTCGTGAGCGGGGAGCGGCGGCGCACGACCGGCTGGATTTTCCTTGAGCTGTCGGAGCGGGAGATCCAAGAGCGCTTCGGGGAATTTTCGGCCATCGAGCTGTGGCACTTCGTGGCGGCGCTCGAGGGCTGACGTCGTGTGTTGAAAACCATGCACGCCGTGCATGATTCCGGTGACAGCCCGCATTCTAGGCGCGCCGGGGCCCGGACTGCGGCGGCGGTTGTTGCAGAGCCGACACAGAATGGTTGACGCCGCGCAACGGCCCCTGTACCTTCCCGTATGCCTGCGGTAGCCCAGCGATACGAGATCGTCGAGAGCCTGGCGCCTCGAGCCCGGTGCCGGGCTCTCGTCGTTTCATGGCATCAACCCTGCACGCCGACTCACCAGAGCCTGCCGAGGAGAGAGACCTTATGACCGCGACGCTGGAGCCGACGACCACGCCCCAGGCGACGAAGCCCACGACCGGCGCCGCCCCCGCCGACGTCATCCGCAAGGCGCGGGACGCCGGGGTGCAGGTGGTGGACGTGCGGTTCACGGATCTGCCGGGGACGTGGCAGCACTTCTCGATTCCCTTGAAGGAGCTGACCGAAGAGCTGTTCACGGAGGGGATCGGGTTCGATGGCTCCTCGATCCGCGGGTTCCAGGCGATCAACGAGAGCGACATGCTGCTGGTGGCGGACCCCGTGTCGGCGTTCGTGGATCCGTGTCTTGAGGTGCCGACGCTGTCGCTCACGTGCGACGTGGTGGACCCGGTGACGGGGGCGCGCTACTCGCGCGACCCGCGCTACGTGGCGCAGAAGGCCGAACAGCATCTCGTAAAGACGGGCATCGCGACGACCGCGTACTACGGGCCCGAGGCCGAGTTCTACATCTTCAACTCGGTACGGTTCGACCAGAACGCGCACGAGGGTTACTACCACATCGATTCGGAAGAGGGCATCTGGAATTCGGGCGCGAACGGCGGGGGTCCGAACCTGGGCCACCGGCCGCGGCACAAGGAGGGCTACTTCCCGGTGCCGCCGGTGGACAAGCTGCAGGACCTGCGCTCCAGGATCATGCTGGCGATGATCGCCGCGGGGATCGACGTCGAAGTGCATCATCACGAGGTGGGGACCGCGGGGCAGACGGAGATCGACATGCGGTTCACCACGCTCACACGCATGGCCGACCAGCTGATGATGTACAAGTACATCGTCAAGAACGTGTGCGCCCAGCACGGGTACACGGCGACCTTCATGCCCAAGCCACTGTTCGGTGACAACGGCTCGGGCATGCACGTCCACATGAGCCTGTGGAAGGACGCGAAGAACCTGTTCTTCGACGCGAAGGGGTACGGGTTGATCTCGGAGACCGCGCGGTGGTACATCGGCGGGCTCATCCACCATTCGCCGGCGCTACTCGCATTCGCGGCGCCGACCACCAACAGCTACCGGCGACTGGTGCCGGGCTTCGAGGCGCCCATCAACCTGATCTACTCGCAGCGCAACCGCTCGGCGATCTGCCGCATTCCAGTCTACTCCAAGTCGGCGAAGGCGAAGCGGATCGAGTATCGGGCGCCCGATCCTTCCTGCAACCCGTACTTGACGTTCGCGGCGTTGCTCATGGCGGGCCTCGACGGCGTCAAGAAGAAGATCGAGCCGCCGGAGCCAATGGACGTGGATCTCTACGACCTTGAGCCCGAAGAGCGCCAGCACGTGAAGAACACGCCGGGCTCGCTGTCGGAGACGCTGGCGGCGCTCGAGGCGGACCACGCCTTCCTGCTCGAGGGCGGGGTGTTCACGCCGGATCTGATCGACACGTGGCTCGCCTACAAGCGCGCCAGAGAAGTGGACCCGGTGGCCCTGCGGCCGCACCCGTACGAGTTCTTCCTGTACTACGACGTGTAGGTCGAGGGCGGTAACGGGCGGCAATGGGCGGCAGGGGGGACGGAACCCTGCCGCCTTTTTGCCGCCTTCTGCCGCCTTCTGCCGCCCTCTATCTTAGTGCCCATGACCGCCACCGCCGCCGACACGCGCGACATCCTCGACGAGCTGAAGAAGCGCCGCGTCCGGTTCCTGCTGCTCCAGTTCACCGACCTGTTGGGCGTCAACAAGGCCGTGGAGGTGCCCGCCTCCCAGTTCGAGAAAGCGTTGGCCGGCGAGGTGACGTTCGACGGCTCGGCGCTCGAGGGGTTCGCGCGCGTGGAGGAGGCCGACGCCCT